>JAJZCF010000218.1 GCA_021846265.1 Actinomycetes bacterium
GCCCCGAGACGATAGCGGCGATGGCCGAGGTGCCTTCGGTCTGTGAGCACCTGCACTTTCCCTTACAAAGTGGCAGTGATTCAGTATTGGCTAGGATGCATCGAGGTTACGATTCGAATCGGTACCTTACTCAACTCAACAGCGCCCGGGAGTCGATCTCCGATCTAGCTGTGACTACCGATATTATTGTTGGTTTTCCGGGCGAGACAGAGGCTGACTTTGAGGCGACGCTTGAGGTTGCATCGGCCGCTGAATATGATGGTGCATTCACTTTCATCTTTTCCCCCCGACCAGGAACTGAGGCGGAGGCGATGGGTAATTTGGCAGTTGCTCCCGAAGTGATTGCGCAACGATTTGAAAAGCTCAAAGTTGTGATAGACCGCTCTGGGTACGCGAAGAACTTGGCTCGCGTGGGTCGAGTCGAGGAGGTCATGGTGGAAGGGCCATCCAAACGCTCGAGTGACGTCTGGAGCGGGAGATCGAGACAGAACAAGCTCGTGCACTTTCCGGCGCCTCGGGCGATCGACGACTCGAAATCCTCGGGAGCTTTTTTTACACCCGGCTCCTACCTCGATGTGCGGATCGACTACGGGGCGCCCCATTTCATTAGGGGTGAAGTAGTCTCGGTGAATTATCTGCCGAAGGCCGAACGACCTAGGATATTGGTGTCCTCCTCATAGTTCTGGTAGTCGAGTTTCGCCATCTACTGGCGGGGTTGGGCGGATTGACCCATTTAAGCTAGAGCCCTAAGCCTTGGTTTGCTATGGTGATCTCAATCTGGATAAGCGTCAAATGTGCCCGAAAGGCCGGAGTTGGTTCTATTTGTTGATTCTGTTACCTTGGTCGGGCCTACGGCGTCGGGCAAAACTAGTGCGGCACTGAGGATCGCCAGAATGAACAAGGGCGTCGATATTGTCTCGGTCGATTCGATGACCGTATACCGTGAGATGAGCGTTGGTACCGCAAAGCCTACTGCGCTTGAAACCGAAGGAATCAGCTATAACCTGCTCGATGTGGCGTCAGTGACGGAGGAATTTTCCCTTTGGGACTTTTTGACTCTGTGTGAGGCGTTGGATTCGAATCTCCATGCTAAGGGAAGGCGTCCGCTGCTGGTTGGCGGAACGGCACTATATCTGAAGGCGGTTTTGGACGACTTTACGCCGCCAAAGCGGTCCTTAGGCATGAGGAATTGGCTAGAGCAGAGGTTGATCGATGACAAAGATCCTTCTCGTCTCCATCACCTCCTAACCCAGCTCGACCCGGTCGGAGCCCAGAGGATCGAGGTGAATAATGCGAGGCGAATCGTTCGAGCTCTGGAAGTTGCCCTCGCAACCGGCAGGCGTTTTTCATCCTTTGGTCCCGGTATGGATGTGATCTCCCCTATGGACAGGCGAATTGTTGGGATCAGGCCACCTCGAGAAGTTATCAGGAGACGTATTTCCGAGCGGGTAGTCGACCAAATGGACCATGGCTGGCTGGCGGAAGCAGAGGGTCTTTATCGGAACCGAGAGTCGATGTCTAAAACTGCTCTTCAAGCCTTGGGCTACAAGGAGTTGTTTGAGCATCTAGCCGGTATGGTCACGTTAGAAGAGGCCGTCGAGAGGATCATCCACCGTACATGGAGGTTCGCCAAGCGGCAGCTTGCCTGGTTCGATCGAGATCCAAGGATAATTTGGTCCGAAAATGGCGACGAAGCAGTTGAGTTGATCACCGAGATTTTGATTGGCGCCGGCAGTTGAGGTCAACTGTGACAAGGAATAAGTAGCTAGGATCTTAACTTAGCACTTCATTGCGTGGGCCAACATTTTAAAGGGGTTGCTGCTTGAACTTTTCAAAGAGACACGGTCTTGGCAACGACTTCCTTATCCAGCTAGTATCGCCATCTGATCAGGGGTACTCTTCAAAGGTAGCTGAGCAGCTTTGTGATCGTAGGCGCGGTATTGGGGCCGATGGACTAATAGTCGGTACGGTAGATCCGCACTCCCCGGATACTGCCCAGATGGTCTTGTATAACTCTGATGGCTCAAGAGCGGAGATGTCCGGCAACGGTATTAGATGCTTAGCGCATGCGATGTATGATAGCCATTTTCGTCCTCTCGGGATATCGGAGCAGGTTTTTTCGATATCCACCGACGTTGGAGTCAAAAAGGTCGACCTGCGTAGCGTCAGTGATTTGAACGAAGTATACGCATCGGTTGATATGGGCCCAATTGGAAGCGTTGTGGTGGATCAAAAAGGGATCTGGGTCGATATGGGTAACCCGCACTTAGTGATTTTCTGTGAAGAGGCCGACCACCCAGATCCAGATGAAGTGGCCAAGCGGGGCCACGCACTGCAGGACGTTCGACCCGGCGGCATAAATGTCGAATGGGTGTCTGTCAGCGACGCAGCAAACGCCATCTTCAAGATGTCGGTTTATGAAAGAGGAGTAGGGCCCACTTTTGCCTGCGGGACGGGAAGTTGTGCTTCCTTCCTGGCGGCACGCCACCTTGCTTTGACGAAAGACAAGGCGACGATTGTCAATCCTGGTGGTCCTTTAGACCTCGAAGTAACTAATGGGCGGTTGATTTTGGGAGGTCCATCGAGGGTGATTTGTGACGTTTCGTCGGTATATTTTTTTGACTCAGCGTCGGTTGGTGATCAAGCTTGACCTTAATCGATAGGTCATTTCGTGAAAAGATTCTCCTAGTCGGTGTGGCGGTTGATGCGAGGTCTATTGAGTCGATTGAAGACGAGCTTGACGAACTTGCCCTCCTAGTCGACACAGCAGGCGCTGAAGTTGTCGGCCGTGTCACTCAGAAAAGGGATCGACCAGATCCAGCCACTTTTATAGGTTCCGGTAAGGCGGACGAAGTTGCCAAGCTAGCGGAACTACTCGACGTCGATACGGTCGTATTCGACGAGGAGCTTTCGCCGGCGCAAC
>JAJZCF010000219.1 GCA_021846265.1 Actinomycetes bacterium
TGCAATTTCTACAACGCCAAAAGACGACATAGTTCTCTCGGCTATCTTACGCCCCGAGATGTTAACGGCCATTGAGAAATGCAAGCTAGCGGCCACGAAAAATGCATACGGGTGGCTGGCGCTTTTTCAACGAACAATGGACCAAGCAAGCTTTGCGCGTACCTGCAGAAAGAGACTTGCTGAATTGTGAGCAAGCACGAATAGATCTACGCGAAACTTCTGATAAGCGCAACTACTTTGCCAAATATTGAAACGTCCTCGTGGTTTGCTCTAATCGGCTGGTAATTCTTATTGGCCGGCATCAGTTCGACCACCTTGCCTAGTTTCGAAAGGACCTTGACTGTGGCTTCATCTCCGAATATTCCACAGATTACAATTTCGCCGACTTGGGCTATTTTCTGCACCCTTGCGACAACCCAGTCGTTCTCAAATATTCCCATCTCTACCATAGAGTCGCCTCGGACTTTGAGGGCAAAATGATCACCTTGCCCAATGGTCTCCCTGGAGAGCATTAACTCCCCTTCTTGATCTTCGAACGCAAGTACGCCAGTACCGGCGGCTACTCGACCAAGTATCGGGATCGATACCGATCCAGGAAACTCATTGTTCAACTCCGAGGAAAAACGGGCTTCAGTCGGATGATTTAGCTTAAGTGCCCTAGGTTTGTTCGGGTCTCTTTCGATTAATCCGTCTCTCTCTAGCGACTTCAAATGGGCTTGCACCGAAGCAGGCGAAGCTAGACCCACGGCGCTAGCTATTTCGCGAACCGTTGGGGGGTAACCAAATTGACCTTGAAAGTCACTCAGAAATTCGAAAACCTGTCTTCTCTTACTTTGCTTGAAGTCCAAGAGGCCCTCCTCGTAGATTCCTAGCTTCGACTATACCAAAGTTCATCAGGGAATACATACAAATGTTCGTAATTTGTTTGTGTGTGTCACACCTATGTGATTCAATATGTACATATGTTCGATGTTGGAGGCACATGATGATCCTATTGGTGGATAGAGAAAGCGAACTTTTTGGCGACGACTATTCGACAAACGTGTCGTCGCAAGGATCACTTGGCATGGCGAAGCAGTATTACGAACGACCAAAGCTTTACGTAGTTGAGGGAGCCTTGACCGGTACGAAGAAGAGGCGGGTATCGTCAAAACGAGCATTTCGACTTGTTCGTAGTGCACTTTTGCTGCTTATTTGTCTCGCAGGAGTCGATCTCGGCTATTCGAGGATCACGTCGAACGCCCCAGCCGTTGGCGCATCGATCGCCTACACCGTGAGGCCCGGCGATACCCTATGGTCAATTGTGCAAAGACTAGATCCTAACTCGGATCCTCGACCTCTGGTTTCCGAGATTCAAAGTGTGCTCGGTACGACGGTGATAACTCCTGGAGAGAAAATCGTCGTACCATTGGATCGCTAGGAGATAGGATCGATAATGGGTTATACGCTAGGGGGACGTAACAGGGTTTTCGGCTCGCTCCTAGGGTTTCAATCGTTGACCCAGGAGTGGTTTTGCGCTGTCCTTTCTGTTTGTGTTCTGATGTCCGAGTTGTTGACTCGAGGGTGGTCGAAGAGGGAAATGCCATCAGGCGTAGGCGCGTCTGCGAAGGTTGCAATAAGCGCTTTACTACCTATGAACGCATAGAGGAAGCCCCGTTTCTCGTCGTGAAAAGGTCTGGAGGTCGCGAGCCTTTTGATCGATCTAAGGTGGTGGCGGGGATGAGAGCTTCGCTGAAAAATAGGCCTTTTTTGGATTCTGACCTTGAATCTGCGGTTAGTGAAATCGAGGACAGGCTTAGATTGGCCGGAGACGAGTGTTCTACTGACCAGATTGGCCTATCAGTCCTTGAGTGGCTAAAGGCAAATGATGAAGTCGGGTACATTCGCTTTGCTTCCGTTTATAAAGGTTTTGAGGCATGGCACGACTTCGAGAGGGAAGCAGTCAGCTTGGTAAAAAAGTCCGAAGGGTAGTTAAATCACAAGCTGTCTGATGAATTTGTAACGGAGGATCCTGTACCTGGCCATTAAAAGGAGGGTTATCAGCTGCTCCCTGACAGATCAGTAACCCCAAGCGAATACACGTGTGGGTATAGGAGAACGAGGTTGTTCGAGTGGGCGGATGAAGACCGCCCAGCACAGTTCTACTGGGGACCGCTCCTTTGATCGGGAAGTTACTGTCGCCACCGGCTCCGTCGCTAGTTTTGGTGGAGTCTCACACAGCCCCGCCAAGGCAGTGGTTTGATGCTTCCGACAACTTGTTCATGACGGTAATGCGGCTGGATTACCAGCCGACCGAACACGAGGTCTCATTGTCCGCGAGATAATCGCTGTTACTTCGGGGAACGGAACGGAATTACTTCCAGTCCAAGCGGAAAGCCCCTAGGCTGTGATTGCGTGGCATCCATCAAACGTTTTTTTAGGCAAAATGACTCGGTATCGGAAAGCTTGGGCAGTTCGTTGTACCAGGTGAGTCGTGCTGAGGTGATTAAGGCTCCCCGGGAGGCGATTTTCGACCTTTTGTCATCACCGGCTCATCACCACCTTTTTGATGGATCGGGTACGGTTCTCGCCGAAGTGGAGGGTCCAGGTAAACTTTATTTAAATGCTAAGTTCCGGATGTCGATGCGCCGCAGTGCAATTAGCTACCGGATCTGGAACACCGTGGTCGAATTTGAAGAGCCGATGGTGATCGCTTGGAGGCATTTTGGAAGGCATATCTGGCGCTTCCGACTAGAGGATAGATCGAGCGAATTTGGACCTGCCACCTTGGTAACGGAGTCTTTTGAGTGGGGTGACGTCTATTCGAAGTTTCTTTATGAGGTGTTCAAATTTCCCACCCAGAACTCAAAGGCTATCGAAGGTACCTTGGAGAAGTTGGCGGAGTTAGCCTCGAATGGATGGTTTTAGGTCACCTTTGTT
>JAJZCF010000040.1:0-14876 GCA_021846265.1 Actinomycetes bacterium
ACCATCAAGCCTAAATCGAAACCATCAAGCCTAAATCGAAACCATCAAGCCTAAATCGAATTTGTTGGGGTTCAAGGCTAAAGCAGATACCAAGAGGACCGGTGAATTCGAATTAAGCGAAGTAGGACAATGGAAAACAGGGCAGATCCTGTCCGGCTTGCTGAGGCTATTTACCCCGCAAACCGTGAGGTGCCCGGATCAAAAAAGCAAGAAGCCAACTTTGGATATATAAAGTGCAGACATTGTCATGCCCTGCTTAGGGCGAGGGCGGATTCCGAGGATACAGCGAAGTAAAAAAATTAAATCAGAAATGGTCTTATCAGTTGCGTGATCCGCGAGATCGACTTTGCCACTCTTTTGAATCCATCTTTTCGTGAAGGTCATCGTGAGGATCTTTTGGGTCTGATCTTGATAACTTTGCCTCCAGGGTAAATCATCTCCGTGCTCGCATATGAGCGGTTTAGTTTCTGGGGACAAGATCAACTAGTTAAGTGTGTCGGGGGCCCTGACATTACTTAGGGCGTATCGTTCGCCCTTTGGGATGGAACTTTCCGCTACCTATTCGTTGGAGAAGCGACTTTTCAGTATCGGCGTGTGTCAGTTCTTGGCCTCGTTATTCAGCCGTTATTATATCTAGATCTGAATAGAATAAATAGAAGCTGAAAATACGAGCGGTTGATTGGAAGGAGAGGAAGTAGTGACTGACATTGGAGGCGAAAAGGCTGATCTGGTCCTTGATGTTCGGCCAATTCTGGCCGGAGGACAGGAGCCGTTCGATGCCATTATGCAAGGCGTCGCTGCCTTGAAAGAAGGTCAGGATCTCGTGATAATTGCGCCCTTTGAGCCCGTTCCCCTAGAAGGCGTACTTTCCGCCCAGGGATTCACTTACCAAGTTACCCAATACTCTCCGGATCACTTTTCGGTCACTTTTCATCGGGACTAGTGGGACATGATGCTGGAATTCGAAAGATGCAAAGAATCAGTTTTACCCTTTCGATTAGGGAATGTGAGGTAGAGGATGATGCAGGAGATGGCTAAGGAAGAGACCCTTGATCGGGCGTGGTCAGCGCTTCGAGGGGTTATCGATCCAGAGTTAGCGCTGGATGTTGTTGCATTGGGTCTAATTTACAGGCTGGAGTTTGTCGAAGACCGACTCGAGTGCGATATGACTCTGACGACACTTGGCTGCCCGGTTTCTGAATCGATGCCGATCCAGGTTCATGAGGCACTAGAGCATTGCAGTGGTTCTGAAGTAGAAGTCAAGGTGGTCTGGAGTCCTCCGTGGAGTGTAGATATGATCGACCCAGCAAGCGCCAAGGCACTTGGTCTTCGCCGCTAAGCGGTATTCGCAATTGACGTCGAAGATCCATCGACGTCAATTGGCTTGTGATTAACTTGGCTCAGCGAAGTGCGACAGCATCCGTGAAGGCCTAATCGCTAGGTTCGAGGATACCGACACAGCGGCCAGGGCTAGCGCCCCAGATCCGAAGGAGAACAACACCCCGTCCATAGTTGCCAAGCCGACGATGATCAAGGTGAAGCCGAATGTCACCATGACAAAACTGGCTCTTGCCACCGATGGATTTAGCAGGTCAGAGAAGACCAGGGGTCTGTTATTGCGGGTGAACTTTACCCCCGAAGCGCGCAGTATCCCCCAGGTGATAAATGGTACAACCTTGTGGGCGTGACCGATTATGGCTAGTGCAATCCAAGCGCCTAGCGATACAATTTCGGCCGCCACAAGTTGCACGCGTAACTGTGAGGCTGGTTTTGACAGAACTGCTGCGATAGCGAAGCCGATAGCGCCAATTAAAAATATTGCTGAGACCAGAACATAACCCTGGAGTAGCTCCAACTTGCGCCGCCTCTTGATGATCACGCTCACCAGGGTATATAGATGTGAACCAAGGGCAATCACGATAATTACTCCTGCGACTGTCGATATCAAGGTGCTCGATGCGAGCATTCCAATCACGAAGATGGTTACTCCAATTGCGAGACCAAAGATCGCTACCTGGGTCGATCTGTTGGACTTGCGATGGGAGAGCATGAACATCGGCCAGAGCTTTTCAGATACGGCAACGTAACTTATGCCTAACCAGCCAAGGATGCCGATATGGGCATGAGCGATGACCAAATTCGGAGAAAGGGTGAAAAAGCTTTCGTGAGCATTGCGGTCCACTGCGTAGGTGATCCCAAAGCAAGCAACCGCCACGAGCATGATCGAGGAGATCCGGGCGCCGGTAATCGAAATCCCCTTGCCCTTCACCAAGAGTGGCTTGGAGAGGTTGATAACGAGGAGCACGACTCCGATTACCGCAAGTATTCCTGATGCGACGACCATTGGGTTTATCTCAAGCAGGAAGCTGGCGGCGAGACCGATCGATCCAGCGCCAAAGAGTCCACCGCCCCAGTAGGAGAGTTGGGGGTGCCTGAGCTTCTGGGCCGTAATGACCGGGATGAACTGGTGCATCGCGCCAAGGACCGCCATCGACGCCACGCCGAGCATGAACATGTGGGTCATTCCTATCGCTAAATGTCCCGTTGGATTATCAACTACCCTTGACCCGAGAAAGACCCCGAGGATCCCATCTGTGAAAAGCGCAAGTGCGGCGATGGCAAAGAAACCAAGGGGAAGCTTTGGTGGCGGAACGCTCTTGGGCATGCCAAGGTTTGAATGGGAGTAGTTGTTAACCGGAGCCGGAGAATCAATTGGAACACCATTCACGATTAGATTGCCTCACTTATGCCAAAGTCGATTATATTTCTATTGGAAAGTATAATAAAAAGGAGACGAAGTGAGCGGCCGTGTTGAGAATTTAGATTCCGATGGCGCAGTGATCCAAGTGGCATTGGGAAACAAGCCGACCGAAGCACAACGTGTGCAAAGCGCTATCGAGGCCCACCACGCCGAGATGGCCAAGAGGCTCTCAATATTAGCGAATTCAATGGCAAAAGGGGCTTCGCCAGAATCCCACTCCCAGTTGGCGAAGGATTTTTCTAGTTATTTGAGGAGCGATATCCTCCCCCACGCACAAGCAGAGGAGACCAGCGTCTACCTACGGGCGCAAAAAGTCGGTCTATCGGAAGTGGTCGAGACGATGCTTTTCGAGCATCGCTACCTAAGGGCGAAGATCGATGAGTTTGAGACCCTTTCTATGTCGGAACAGGCGGCCCTCTCGCTGGTGATAAGCGAGGTTTTCTCTATCCACGCCCAGAAGGAGAACCTCTTTATCTTGCCGCAGGTACTATCTTCGGTCACAGATGGAGAGGCCGCCGAGGTACTTTCTGAGATCCAGCATGAGTTCGCCGAGTCGAAGAGGGCTCCAGCTGCCTCGACGATCGATCTGCGACCACTGCCGCCAAAAGCCCGTCACGATGTCGTATTTTCGAAAATACAGTCCTTGGAGATCGGTAGCTCAATCACGGTAGTAAATGATCACAACCCCAAACCACTTTTCTATCAGATCGACGCTCTTTGGCCAGAGGGGTATAGTTGCTCAATCGCAAAGGTTGACGATAGGACTTTCACGATGGAGATTACCAAACTTGGCTAATAGCGACCCGATTCTCGATGCCTTGGTCCCTTCGCTGAGCAGCGCTGTCGTTGACCTCTCCAAGGCCTTAGCCAGGTCTGGCGAGCCACGATTAGCTGCGGCCCTTCTTTCTCGGGCATGGGCCGAACTCTACCGAAGTGGCGGCTTTTTAAAAGAGACTAAGTCGATGGAGGCTGCGATGCACTTCATTTCTCGCCTCGATCATTCAGAGGATATAGGAGAAGACCTGGACCTCACTGGGCCAGTGGGCGACCAAGCTGATTCGCTTCCAATAGACCTACGGCCCCTCGCTCCAATTGACAGGCATTCAGAGGTAATCTCCCGTTTCGAAGCCTTGGCGGATGGCGAAGAATTTGTCTTTGTGAACGACCACGATCCCAAGCCCCTCTATTACCAGTTAAAGGCGGAATACGAAAGGGTTTTCGATTGGGACTATCTAAAAGGCGGCCCCGAAGAATGGATAGTGAAAATCACCATGTCACCCGGACAAGAGGCTCCAGGTGAAGAAGAAACTTTAGATAAAGTAGTTCAGGATTGATCCACCCGCAGCTTCGACGGCGGCTATGGATCCGGACTAAGTGGGCACAGTTGGGTGGGCACAGTAGGGTGGCACAATAGGTGATGCGACGAATGACAGATATTGCATCTGAAGTCCCAGAGGGAAATTTAGCGTTACTCCCGGTCTACGGGCCAGCCGATGAGTTGCAGCGCAGGGCGGCGGCATTGGGAGACCCGACCCGGTATCGGATCTTTGAGTATCTGCTCAAATCTTCCGAGCCCGTTTCAGTTTCCGAACTGACCGAATTCACCCGACTCAATCACACCGGAATTCGCCAGCACCTTGAGATCCTTCGTCGATCGGGACTCATCGACGAATATCATGAGCCGCCAAAGGGGCGCGGTAGGCCGCGCCTTCTATATGAACCCTCCGCGGTAGCCAAAAGGGGTCCGACCAAGGCGTACGAGCGTCTGTCTCTGCTCCTCATCGAGGCTATGACGACACAAAGTTCCGTTAGGGCGATCGGGAGACAAGAAGGCGTCCGACTAGCGACCGAATTAGCGGAGAAGTATTCCGACCCGGTCCGGATAATGCATGAGGCGATGATCGGGTGGGAGTTTTCGGCGACTCTCGTGAATAATCGAGACTTTGCGGCGATCGTCCTCAATAGGTGCCCACTTGAATCGGCGGTCAATCTCGCAGACAAGACCGTATGTGGGCTGCATATAGGGATTATCGAAGGAATCCTGTCTAAACTGCAAGGACTCGAGTTGACCGATTTTGAGATTCATCTCCCGAAAGTTGCCGGGTGCAAGATCGAGCTTCGACGCAGCTCCGAACGAGAAAACTAGTCTTAGGGACGCTCTTTGGCGATAACGCTGCTCGGATCCGTCGCAGCCGTAACGAAGCTTGCTGTGGCCCTAGCAACACCGCCGGGTTGACGGTTGCACATTTTGCATTGATTGGCATAGAGTCCATCAATTTCCATTGACCTTCTTTCGCCAAACGTCGGACAATGACCTCTATTGAGCTAGCAACAGGCCATAAATAGATTTGCGATAGTTGCTTTGGTGGGAATTAACGCTCTATCAGGGCTAGCTCGTTTCCGGCCGACATCGCAATGACCAGCGCCGGCGGTGGATTCTTTTCGAAGTGGAAGCTTAAGAGCCGACCTTCTTTTTGATTGGGAGACCGAAGAGTTGAAGATCTAGAATCGATCAGGCGATTGAAAGTTTGCCTAATGGAAAGATCTCTGAGAGTGAAGGTAGCCAAGCTAGTCGGGAGGTGGCCCAAGAGAGCAGTTGCTGCGGTCGTTATCTTTGTACTAGCGCTGGCAACGGCACAGTTTTTTGGGACGAGAAACTCGCTCTCGGCGAGCAGGCTCACCACCACCACTTCGACCACTCCTTTATTGATTTCCAGGCTGACCAGAACGGTAGATGTGTCAGCAAAGGGGGGAAATACTATCGCCGGCATAGGGGCATCGGGGGCGTGGTGGTCATCTCCGATCTATCAGATGGGTTCCTTCGTCAGGAATGAAGTTGGACAACTGTTATTTTCGCCTTCTGGGCTGCACCTGAGTCAATTTCGCTACAACATCGGAGGTGGCGGGGTAGGGGTGACGACCCCGTGGAAGGCTCCGCCGTCATTTTTAGCGCCAAACGGAACAGTCAATCTTGCAAATGACCCGGCTGGACTCTATTTCTTAGAACAGGCAAATAGCTATGGAGTCAAATCTCTGGTCGGATTCGCCAATTCGGCTCCATCGCAGTTCGTCTCGAACCACAAGAGCTGTGGTGGCTATCTGCCGGCGAATCAAGTAGCCGGCTACGCTAACTTTTTGACCAATGTGATAGTCGCGATCCATCAGAGGCTGGGTATCAAACTCGGCTATATCTCGCCGATGAACGAGCCCGCAGGATCACAGAGGTCGTGCCGGCAGGAAGGGATGAAGGTCAGAATTCCCCAAAGGGCGGAGTTGGTGATCGCACTAGGCAAAGACCTCGCCAAGAGGGCTCCATGGTGCAAGGTTATAGCGGACGAGTCTTCGACAATTTCGACGCAGATGAACAAGGACCTGCTGAAGTGGGCGGACAACCCCCAGGTGCTCAAGTATCTAGCCGTCGTCGCTCACCATGGGTACGATTTTCCTTCAAACTCTACCTTTTCAAAGTTTGCCGCTTTAGTGGCGAAACTGCACAAGCCTTCGTGGTCCACAGAGATCTGTTGTAATAACGGTGCGGGCTTCGCCTATCAATACGACCCGACGATGGACTCCGGTATGTGGCTCGCCAACTACATCTATCAGCAGTTCGTGTATGCCAAGGACTCGGCCTTTGACTGGTGGACCGCACTCTCGCCAGACCTCGGTTGCGATCCAAGAAATACCCCCGGCTGCTTTCGGCAGATCAACCCCCTCGGCAGAAACGACGGGCTAATCTACTACGACCTCTCTGGCGGACAGAACAAGGATCTGAGGCTGTATACGACCAAGAGGTACTTCGTGATGGGCAACTTTTCCAAGGTTTTTAGGCCGGGATATGTGATCCATTTGACTTCCGGTTATCAAAACGGTATTCGGGCGCTGGCTGCAAAGTACAAAAACAGTTGGGCAGTAGTGATATTGGATAATCAAAGTTTTGATCATCGCCCAGTTAGGGTCGTGGTTAGCCTGCCGTTGAAAAAGGGCGCTAAGGTCTCCTCGGTTAGCGGATTTGTCACCTCGGACTCGAGCTCATGGTCGGCGGCAGATCGTCTTGTTCATAAGTCAAATACCTTCACTACCGTAGTGACCGACCAAAGTGTCTCGAGCTTCGTGGCCAAGGTTTCATAAAGTCGGCGCAGTGTGAACATCCGGCGATAAATATCCGCTGAAGCCCGAAAATTACAAAGTGGCAATTTAATGTTGCATATGGCTGTTTTTCGAGTCAGAAGTGAGAAGATGATGGGATGACGAAGGTGCGAGTTGGACCGATGGATCAGATAACGGCAGTGATACTAGCTGCTGGTCAGGGCTCTAGGATGAGGTCAGAGAGGCCAAAGCCGCTAGCGATGATCTGTGGAAAACCGATGCTGGGCCACACTCTGGAAGCAGTAGCAGATACCAATAGGGTCTCAAAAGTGGTGGTCGTCGTCGGATTTGGAGCGGAGATGGTGAGACGAGAGGTGCTCGAATCTGACTTCATCGACCCCGATATCGAGGTGGTATTCGTCGAACAGAAGGAGTTGAGGGGGACCGGCGACGCTCTCGGTGTGGCGTTAACCAAGTTGCCTGACCCATTGACCGGAGGCATAGACGCTCCAAGAGACATTCTTGTCGTGCCGTCGGACGTTCCGCTTGTTACCTCTGCGACCCTTGGTCGCCTGATCGATGCGCATCGGGAACATAAAAGGGCTGCGACGATCCTTTCAATGAAGGTACACGACCCCACCGGATACGGGAGGATAGTCAGAAAGGCCTCCGGGGAAGTGGTAGAGATAATCGAGGATCGAGACGCCGATTTTGAGCAGGCGAAGCTGGATGAGGTAAATACTTCCATCTACCTATTTGAATACGGAAATCTTCCGGCGATTCTGCGAAGATTATCCCCAGTTAACTCGCAAAACGAGTACTACTTGACTGATGCGATATCTGTACTTTCGAGGGCTGGCTATTCGGTCTCGGCTGAGCTGCTCGATGACCCGGTCGAGGCGATGGGCGTGAACGACAAGAAGCAACTCTCTGAAGTAGAAGAGATCATGCGCAAACGTAACAACGACCACTTGATGTTTTCCGGGGTAACCATCGTAGACCCGAGTTCCACTTATATTGATTCTTCTGTCGTCGTCGGAAGAGATACGACAATCTGGCCCGGAACAATACTGAGGGGACATTGCGCAATCGGTTCCGGTGTCGAACTAGGGCCAAGGGTGACGCTACTAGACTGCGAAGTCGGAGACGGTGCCCGGCTCAGAGAAGTCGTGGCTGAAGCTGCACGTTTTGGATCAAATTGTGATGTTGGCCCATACGTAGTTGTTCGCAACGGTGTGAAAGTGGAGGCTGGAACGGTCGTCGCTCCTTTTTCGACACTGGAGTAAAAAACTGTGGAGCTAGTACCAAGGAAGAGACTCGAAATCTATACGGGTAGGTCCCATCCGAGCCTCGTCAAAGAGATCGCCAACCATCTAGATATCGAACTCGGGGACGTCTTGTTGAGGGAGTTCTCTGACGGCGAAATTCACTGCCGCTACGGCGAGTCAGTTCGTGGTAAAGATATCTTTGTCGTGCAGAGCCACGCAAAGCCAGTAAACGATTCGATAGTCGAGCAGTTGATCATGATCGACGCAGCGAAGAGGGCCTCGGCCAAACGAATTACCGCTGTCTGTCCGTACTTTGGCTACTCGCGCCAAGACAGGAAGGCTACCGGGAGGGAGCCCATTACGGCGAAGTTGGTCATGGATATGCTGCAGGCCGCCGGGGCCGACAGGGTGATAACCGTAGATTTGCACTCCGGTCAGATTCAGGGGTTTTTTAATGGTCCCGTCGACCACCTGACCGCTATGCCCGTCCTGGTCGACTACCTAAGGCCATATCAGGGTTCTGACCTAGTCGTTATCGCCCCGGACGCCGGCCGAGTCAAGGTCGCTCAGCGATTTTCCCAGCTGCTCAACTTAGACCTCGGGTTTGTCCATAAGAGGCGACCCAGGGGGACGATGAACAAGGTCGAAGCTTTAGAGGTCGTCACCGAGGTTGACCTTCGGGGAAGACGATGCGTAATTATCGACGACCTGATCGATACTGCCGGGACGATCTGTGCGGCTTCGGAGCTTCTGAAGAAGAAGGGTTGCTCTGAGGTTTGGGCCATGGCTACCCACGCGGTGCTCTCTGGCAAGGCAAAAGACAACTTGATGGCGTCATCGATCTCGAAGCTCGTGGTGACCGACACCCTGCCGATCCCGACGGAAAAACTCTTTGCGAAGTTGGAGATCCTTTCCATAGCAAGGATCATCGCCCAGGCGATCGGGGCGGTCTTTGAAGACACTTCGGTCTCCGATATCTTCCAGGGCGACAACCTTATGTAGGGCTGGCGGTTTGGCGGCCTAGCGTTAATGCCCTTGTCTTAACATTTTTGCCGCTTTAACCGTAGGGCTCGTTCGGTGAAGCGCTTTTTTGCCGATCCGACTAGTATGTTGTTTCCGTTGCGCCGAAACGGCGCCGTAGAATTTCCGATTTTTGCCGGGGAGCGATCATAGTGGCTCAGATTGTAGTAAAAGCCGAAGAACAGAGGGAAACTGGTTCAGCGCCATCGCGCAGGCTGAGGGGTGCTGGAAGGGTTCCAGGGATACTCTATGGCCCAAGTGGGGCCACCTCCGTGAGCTTCGACGCCAGGGAGTTTAGAAACTCATTTGCAGGTAGAGCATCTAGGGGATCGTTGGTGTCTTTGCAGCTTCCATCCGGCCCTCGCCTTGCGAGGATTCAGGACCTGCAGCGTCACCCGGTCAGGAGGGAGATCTCACACGTCGATTTCATGGAGATCGACAAGGCTGAGATTATCACCGCATCTGTCGGACTCGACGTCGAAGACGGGCTTACCCTTCAGATGACCTCCATCGACCTCGTTGGACCGGCTGGAGCCATCCCTGGCTCGCTAGCTGTGACCATGGATAGCGTCAATGCAGAAGGCAACGTGATTGTTTCGAAGCTAGCCCTTCCTAAGTCGATCAGCTCTGTGCTCGATGCCGATGCTGTGGTTGCGACGCTCACCCCGGTTGAGTGACCCTGCCTCGGTACAAGCCAAGGCAAAGTGGTTGGTCTTAGGTCTGGGTAATCCCGGAGACAAATACGCTTCAACTAGACACAATGCTGGGGCTTGGGCCCTTGAAGAGATTTCAAAAGAGCTCTCTGCGCCACTGAGGCTGAGGCCGCGCGACGAGATGGCGACCGCTGAGGCTGACTACTTGGGATCCTTGGTAGTTCTGTGTTTCCCCCAGACCTTTATGAATGAATCGGGAAGGGTTCTTTCTCCGATTCGAAAGAAGTACGGCGCCTTCGAGGGTTCCAATATTTTGGTGATTCACGATGAACTCGACCTAGAAGTCGGCGTAGTTAGGGTGAAAAGTGGTGGCGGACTCGCCGGCCACAATGGACTCAAGTCGATCGCCGCTCATTTTGGAAGCAACGATTTCCAAAGGATAAGGATAGGCATTGGCCACCCCGGTGATAGGAATAGGGTGTTGAACTGGGTACTATCACCGCCCTCCAAAGAGGATGCGGACCTCATCCGCATCGGTGCAAAATTAGCCAAAGACGCTGCCCTCTCTCTGATCGGACAAGGGGCCGAAAAGACGATGGGGGAGTTCAATGCAAGACGGCCCTGACTACCTGAGCCCAAGAGGACTTTTAGAGGTCTTCGCAAGATCCGCCTCGGATGAGGATCCGAGGGCACTAGGTGACTCCCTTCCTTCTGGAGCTTGGTCCAGCTATATCTCGGCGATTGGGGAGTATCTAGGCCAGAAGAAAAGGATCCTCGTCGCCACGCCGACGCAAAACGACGCCAGGCGACTCTTCTCGGAGCTCAAGTCACTCTACTACTCGGATTCGATCAGCTACTTCCCACCGTGGGAGACACTCCTTTTCGAAAGGGTCTCGCCCTCTGCCCACACCGCAGGTCAGCGGCTCAAGACTCTTTGGCGACTTAGCGAGGAGCCGACATCTGGGGCGAGGGTGATAGTCGCTCCGATCTCCGCACTTTTACAGAGACTAAACCCAACTTGGACCTCGCTAGCTCCGATTCTGATACGAGCCGATGGTCCGCTGGACCTCTCGGAATTAGCCTCTCGGCTTAGCCTTTTTGGCTACAGGCGTGAATATCAGGTGGAGCATCGTGGCGAGTTTTCGATTCGAGGGTCGATTCTAGACATCTTTCCGTCGGACTCCGAGGTTGCCTACAGAATCGACCTCTTTGGCGACGAGGTCGATTCGATATCGATCTTTGACCCAGACACACAGCGATCGGGCGAAAAGGTCACGAAGTTGGAGGTCTTCCCGGCTACCGAGCTCCTGCTCGACGAGGCAACGAAAAAGAGGGCATCGGACCTCTCGTCGTCGCTGGGCTTCGCAAAAGAGAGCCTGGAGAGACTTTCTTTGGGCCAGCTCTTTGACGGAGCAGAATCCTGGCTCGCTTACTTGGCCGATAGTGAGCTGCTTTTAGCCGATCTCCTCCAAAAAGACGACCTAGTCTTGCTGGTCGAACCGTCGAGGCTTAGGGCGAGGGCAAACGACCTAGTCGAAGAGGAGATGTCCCTAGTCACCTCCCTCGCCAGCACTTGGAAGGTGCCGGAGGATACCGTTATCCCTCAATTGCATCTCGACTTTACTCGACTACTAAGTCAATTCGACGGGGATGTCTCCATCTTGGGGGGAGCGGTCGGATCCTCGCCAGAGGTTCAGCCCTGGGGAATTTCCGGCCGGGACCAGGATGGGCTACTGGCCAAGATTCGGTCGCTTTCCGCTGTCGGAATCAAGGTGATTATTGCAGCAGACTCCGAAGGATCCGCCAATTCTTTGGCGGCTTCTCTGAAGAGGGAAGGGATCTCTGTAAATTTAGCCTCCGACGCTCAGCAGCTGAGGAATTCTGTCTCGGTCCGAGCAAACGTCCCAATTGATGCCGGATTCATAGCTAAAAAGGGCGGACTCGCACTGCTCGCCGAGGGTGAGATATCCGGACGAAGGAGACCCAATAGAAGCGAAAAGAGGGGAGAGCGGAGCAACAAGGTCAACTTCGACGACCTTGTTGTCGGCGGTTACGTCGTCCACACGATCCACGGTGTCGCAAAGTATCTAGGTATGACCAAGAGGTCAATCGGCGACTCTGAACGAGACTATCTGCTCCTTGAGTACCGCGGTGGTGACCGACTCTATGTGCCATCCGACCAGATGGGATCGATCACCCCATACGTAGGCGGAGAGTCGCCGACTTTATCTAGGCTCGGTGGTAGCGACTGGCAGAAGACCCGGGCGAGGGTCAAGCAGGACGTGCAGAAGGTCGCTCAAGAACTCGTCGTGCTCTACCAGAAGCGGATGGTCACCAAGGGTCACGCCTACCTACCCGATTCCGCCTGGCAGATCGAGATGGAGGACCTATTTCCCTACGAACTAACTAGGGATCAGGCGATCGCTATCGACCAGACCAAGGCTGATATGGAAGATTCTCGCCCGATGGACCGATTGATCTGCGGTGATGTCGGATTTGGTAAGACAGAGATCGCCATTAGGGCGGCGTTCAAGGCGATTCAGGATGGTAAACAGGTCGCAGTGCTCGTCCCCACCACCCTCCTTGCCGAGCAGCATTTCCAAACCTTCTCCGAGCGCTTTTCCCACCACCCCGTCAGAGTAGAGATGCTTTCTCGATTTCTCTCCAATTCCGAAGCAAAGGCGGTGATAGCCGGGATCAAGGACGCGAGCGTGGATCTTGTCGTAGGAACCCACCGACTGCTGAGTGGGGGTATCAACTTCAAGGATCTGGGACTTTTGATAGTCGACGAGGAACAGCGTTTCGGGGTTAGTCACAAGGAGGCGATGAAGAAGCTTAGGGCCGGGGTAGACGTATTGACCCTCAGCGCTACGCCAATTCCACGAACCTTGGAGATGTCACTCACCGGAATCCGGGATATATCGATCCTGAATACACCGCCGGCTGACAGGATGCCGATTTTAACCCACGTCGACGAGTATGACGAGTTGGCGGTGCAGGAGGCAATTCGAAGGGAACTACTTCGCGAGGGCCAGATCTTCTATGTCCACAACAAAGTGGTAGATATAGACAACGTCGCCCACCGGATTAGGGAGCTCGTTCCCGAGGCTAAGGTCGCCATCGCCCATGGTCAGATGGACGAGAATCTCCTGGAGAAGGTCGTAATGGAATTTTCACAGGGAAATTACGACGTCTTGGTCTGCACGACGATAATTGAATCAGGAATCGACATGCCGACGGTCAACACGCTCATTGCCGACAGGGCCGACCTTTTGGGTCTTGGACAGCTTCACCAGCTCCGAGGACGCGTCGGTAGATCGGGGCAGAGGGCGTATGCCTACCTCTTCTATCCCCCCGGTGTTTCCCTCAGCGAAGAGGCCTATGAGCGCTTGAGGACGATCGGCGAGAGCACCGAACTCGGAAGTGGATTTCGCATCGCTATGAGGGACCTCGAGATTAGGGGAGCCGGCAATCTCCTCGGTGAGAGTCAATCCGGACACATGGCTGCGGTCGGATATGACCTCTATGTAAAGATGGTGTCAGAAGCGGTAGCCGAACTCAAAGGCGAGGTTCCCCTCGAGTCGCCGGAGATCAATCTTGACATACCGCTTGCGGCCAACCTCCCGAGCGACTACGTCGAGAGGGAAGATATCCGACTCTCTATCTACCGCCGACTCGCTGATGCGTTAGAGACAAGGGAGGTCGAGGAGGTCAGAGAGGAGCTTAACGATAGGTTTGGACCCCTTCCCAAGGAGGCTAACAGCCTGATTGAACTCGGGGTAATACGTACTCGACTCATCGAACACCACGTCACCGAGATGGTCTATTCCAACCTTGGGATCTCTGGGACCAGAGGATTCAAAATTCATCCGGTCACCCTCCCTGTCTCGGTGCAACTACGCCTCAAGCGACTTTTACCCCAGGCGACTTATAAGGAGACCACGAGGTCACTTTCGGTTCCAGTCAAAAAGGGTCAAGACCTCCTCGTGGCGGCTAATCAGATACTTGGGATAATCTTCAATCAAGAGATCGATAACCAAGTACAAGACAGAAGCGTTTCTGGTGACGGCAGAGCAGGGTTGATTTCTGCGAAATCGACTAAAAATGCGCCTTTGAAGCGCCGCTTTTAGACCTTCTTAGAATTTCCGAGTAGTTTGGACTAGCCCGGTTTCTAGCTTGGTCGGATCGACGACAAATGAGAGGTTTGAATATGAGGTTTAAAAGGGCCGTCGGAACTTTGGCAATGTGCGTCGGACTCGGGGCAGTCGCCTCCGCATGCACTATCACTCCATATGCGGCCAAAGTTAATGGCGACGTGATTTCCGTCTCAGCGCTGAACAACGAGCTAGAGCAGATGGCGGCTAACAAGGCCTTTGTGACGAATATTCAGCAGAGCAGCACTGGAGGCAAGGTTTTTGGACAGGGTGCCGGCACCTTCAACTCCGCTTTTACCGCCAAAGTATTGAACCGACGGGTATCTTTGGTCCTCGCCAGCCAACTTCTCGCTAAGGTTGGCCACGCGCCGCTACAGAGCGACCTCGCAGTTGCACTACCGGAGGCTCAAGCCAGCTTCGGCGGAGCCGCCGTTTTTGCTAAGTTTCCGAAGTCGTATCAACTTCAAGCGATCAAAGACACCGCCGATATACAGCTGCTAGAGGCTTCACTCGAGCACAAGAGTATTTCAGCCAAAACACTGCGCACGATCTACAACCAAGACCCCCAGCAATTCGCCCAGATCTGTTCGTCGCAGATCCTGGTTGGATCGCAAGCGCTAGCAGAGGCGGCTGCGGCGCAGGTGAATGCGGGGGTGAGCTTCGCTTCGGTGGCGAAGGCCCAATCTAAGGATCCGAACTCAGCCGCTAATGGCGGGGCGGTAGGGTGTGGTTTACTTTCGGACTATTCGAAGGTCTTGGGACAGCCATATGCCCAGGCGATTGTTAACCTGCCGACGGGTGTCCTCTCTGCTCCGTTTAAGGGCGCCAACGGATGGGCGATCGTCGAAGTGACCTCTAGGAACATTCCTTCATTCGGACAGGCGATTCCAGAACTGGTCAATGCGCAGCTCGGTACCCAAGGCAACACGATCCT
>JAJZCF010000040.1:14976-16606 GCA_021846265.1 Actinomycetes bacterium
CAGTTCATGGTCGTGCTGGACGTGTCGGTGGTGAACGTAGCGCTTCCGGCCATCAAGTCGTCGCTCGGCTTTTCCCAGACCGGTCTTCAGTGGATTCTCAACGCCTACACACTGACCTTCGCCGGTTTTTTGCTCCTCGGAGGTCGGGCGGCGGACCTTTATGGGAGGAAGAGGGTCTATCTCTTCGGTATGGCACTCTTCACCGTATCGAGCCTCGTCGGCGGACTCTCCAACTCCCAGGAGATGCTCGTTATATCGAGGGCGGTGCAGGGCTTAGGTGGGGCCATTCTGTCGCCAGCGACCCTGACGATCATCACCACGACATTCACCGATCCCAAAGCGCGTTCTAAGGCACTAGGCATGTGGAGTGCCGTTGCTGGGGCGGGCGGGGCAGTCGGTGCCCTGCTCGGTGGAATCCTTACCCAGCTCGTCTCCTGGAGATGGATCTTATTTATAAACGTCCCGGTAGGGGTGATCGCCTTCGTCGCTGCGATCGTCGTTATAACCGAGCGCAGGCGAGTGGATTCCAAGGCCAAATTGGATCTGGCGGGGTCATTTTTGGTCACTTTTGGACTGGCGAGCCTCGTCTATGGTCTCGTCAACTCCTCCAGCTACGGCTGGGGATCGATGAGCACCATTTTGAGCTTCATCTTTGCGGCCGTTGGCCTCGTTTGGTTCGTGGTGCACGAGATGAGATTCGCCGAATCCCCGCTCATGCCGATGTCGATGTTCAAGATCCGCCCGGTGATGGGGGCGAACGTAGTCATGATGGCCGTCGGCGGTTCGATCTTCGCCTCCTGGTTTTTTCTTTCCCTCTACTTCCAGGAGGTTAGGGGTTACTCGCCGATTAGGACGGGTCTAGTGTTTCTCCCTCAAACGATTGCGATAATCGTCGGTGCGCAGTTCTCTTCGAGGATGCTGGGAAGGATTGGAGCGAGGAAACTGCTGGTCGCAGGTACAGCCATATCTGCGCTGGGCCTCGTATCGATGGGAATGATCGGGATCAGCTCTCCCTATTTGAGTGATATTTTGTTACCTTCCATATTGATAACACTCGGCGCTGGCCTCTGCTTTACGCCGTTGGCATTTGCTGCGACATCTGGGGTCAAAGCACAAGACGCTGGGTTGGCTTCTGGACTGTTGAATACCTCAAGGCAGGTGGGCGGGGCGATCGGATTGGCTGCACTTGCAACCCTTGCCACGAGTGTCACTAATTCATATCTCCTTCATCACCATGGTGGGGCATTAGTTTTCTCAGCCGCCTTGACCCACGGTTACGCAATTGCACTTCGGGTATCGGCGGTCGTCGCATTGGCTGGTACCGCAGCCACCCTCCTCCTGCCGAGGCATAAGCAGGCGGGATCCGAAAATGAGGCGAATGCGAAGATGGAGAGGGCCGAAATCGCCTTTGATTGACGGTCTAGCAGCCATAAAGGAGTTTGGCCTCAGGCCCTAGACAAGCTAGCCGAGTGGTCTCCCTGGTAGATTCGAAGGAGCGCTGCATCGGCGGTTAGTTCTTGAGAGGCGGAGCCTTGGTTGCGATCAAAGTAGTCGGTATCGGTCCTGCGGGTAGGGACCTGATATCGGAGGGCAGCTTAAAGGCTATCTTTATGGCCAAAAAGGTGGTATT
>JAJZCF010000220.1 GCA_021846265.1 Actinomycetes bacterium
TCTGCAAAGAGACCAAGTAGTCGTCCCTTTGCTTGATGATTTCCACCACCTCTTCCAAGGTGTAGTCCTCGGGAGCGGTATTCGACTCCTCGAGGACTCCTTCGGGCTCGCCTTCGACTTCTAGTTCAGAGAGGTCATCGGGGATCGAAGCATCGAAGACAACCTCTTCGATGGTCTCTTCAGGTTCCTCTGGCTTTTGAGACTCGTCACCAAAATCTGGCACTTCTACCTACTCTCCCTTGGGCTCATCTACGATTTCGGCGTCAACAATCTCATCGTCTTGGGCTGACGTTGCCTCGCCCTCTGCCTGTGCGTTCTTCGAAGCTTCCTCATAGAGTCGCTGGCTAAATCCTTGGGATGCGGTCATCAGAGACTCCGTTGCGGTTTTGATAGCAGCGACATCGGATCCAGAGATCGATGTCTTCAAGCTTGCTAGAGCCTCTTCAACCTTCTCCTTCTCGGGTCCAGAGAACTTGTCGCCCTGCTCTTTCAGTAAGGTCTCGGTCTGATAGACCAAGGTGTCGGCGTTATTCCTCACCTCCGCCTCGTCACGACGAGCCTTGTCTTCGGCTGCGTGGGCTTCGGCGTCTTTGACCATCCGGTTGATATCGTCTTTCGACAATGTCGTCGAACCGGTGATCGTGATCGACTGCTCCTTATTGGTTGCACGATCCTTTGCAGACACATGGACGATCCCATTGGCGTCGATGTCGAAGGTGACCTCTATTTGGGGGATACCACGGGGTGCTGGCGGCAGGCCAACCAACTGAAACTTACCGAGGGTCTTGTTGTACATCGCCATCTCACGCTCGCCCTGTAAGACGTGGATCTCTACAGAGGGCTGATTGTCGTCTGCGGTCGTAAAGACCTCGGTCTTCTTGGTCGGAATCGTGGTGTTCTTCTCGATAAGTCTGGTCATGACGCCACCCTTGGTCTCGATACCGAGGCTAAGTGGGGTTACATCCAACAACAAGACGTCTTTGACTTCGCCTTTTAGGACGCCTGCTTGAATAGCGGCTCCGACTGCGACGACTTCGTCCGGATTGACTCCCTTGTGCGGCTCATTGCCGGTCATCGAAACAACCAGATCGTGGATAGCCGGCATCCTGGTAGAGCCGCCGACCATGACCACGTGGTCGATCTTGTCGGTAGTTAGGCCAGCGTCTTTGATCGCCTGCTCGAAAGGCCCTTTGCAAGCCAGCGTCAAATCGGCGGTCAACTCTTGGAACTTGGAGCGAGTGAGCTTCAGGTCAAGGTGCTTTGGCCCTTCTGGGGTGGCGGTGATAAATGGAAGATTGATCGTCGTCTCTTGGACAGCGCTCAGCTCTATCTTCGCCTTCTCAGCGGCTTCCTTCAACCTCTGAACCGCCATCTTGTCGGCCGAGAGGTCCACACCTTCGGTGTCTTTGAAGGTTTTAGTCAGCCAATCGATGACCCTTTGATCCCAGTCGTCTCCACCTAGGTGAGTGTTGCCCGAAGTGGACTTGACCTCAAAGACCCCGTCGCCGATCTCGAGGATCGAAACGTCAAAGGTACCGCCACCAAGGTCGAAGACCAGAACGGTCTGATCTGCGCCCTCTTTGTCTAGGCCGTAGGCCAGGGCTGCTGCGGTCGGCTCGTTGATAATGCGCAAGACCTCAAGGCCAGCTATCTGACCCGCTTCCTTAGTCGCTGTCCGCTGCGCATCATCGAAATAGGCGGGAACCGTAATGACCGCTTGGTTGACCGTGTCACCAAGGTACGACTCGGCATCCCTCTTAAGTTTGGCCAAAATTCTTGCACTGATCTCCTGTGGGGTGTAGGCCTTGCCGTCGATATCGACCGACCAGTCCGTTCCCATGTGCCTCTTGACCGATCGGATCGTCCTGTCGGGGTTGGTGATCGCCTGACGCTTCGCAACTTCACCCACCAACACTTCGCCGGCTTTGGAAAAGCCAACGACAGATGGTGTGGTCCTACCGCCCTCGGCGTTGGGGATGACTACTGGATCCCCCGCTTCCAAAACTGACACCACCGAGTTGGTAGTCCCTAGGTCAATCCCTACTGCCTTTGCCATCTAACTCTCCGTTCCTAATCACTGTGGTCGGGTTAGTTCCGACACAAGAACAATTGAACAATCGGTAACTCGTGTGTTCCTTTGCCTACACTCTACAAACTTGAGTGACCCATTATCAACTTTTCGTATAACAAAACCGAAAGAACTTAAAACTATTTCAGTTTCTTAGTAAATTTTCGCCAAATGAGCCGCTAGTAGGCTGCCAGCGATCGCAATATGGTGCCATCGGGATTCAAGTGACCCAAAAGCAAAACTGGAACCCCCGCTGAGGGGTGGGTCAAGCTCACAAGGTCAGAAAAGAATGAGCCACCCTAAAGCTAGCCAACCAACTCACCGACCTTCCATCGGGCAGATTTGGGCAGTCCCCCGAAGGAGGCTAATTTGGTTACATGTCAAAGTTGATCTTAATTCGCCATGGTCAAAGCACGTGGAATCTAGAAGGTCTGTTTACCGGATGGATAGACATTGACCTGACCGATCAGGGCGAAAAGGAAGCCATACGGGCCGGCCGCCTACTGAAGGAAGCCGGTATCCACCCGGAAGTCTGTTACACCTCCGTTCTAAAAAGAGCAATACGGACGGCGGAGCTAACTCTGAACGAGATGGACTTGGGCTGGATTCCGGTTCATAAGAACTGGCGATTGAACGAAAGACACTACGGGGCCCTCCAAGGATTGAATAAGGCAGAGACCGCAGAAAAGTACGGCAAGGAGCAGGTTCACCTCTGGAGGCGGTCCTACGACGTTCCACCACCACCACTCGACGAAAACGATCCGACTCACTCCAAGTTTGATCCACGGTATCGAAGCGTCGCACCAGAACTCATTCCAAACA
>JAJZCF010000221.1 GCA_021846265.1 Actinomycetes bacterium
AGAGATCACCGACGGCCAATACGGACTAAACATGATCTCTTTCGAAAAATACCACATTTTGCCTCGTAGATGATTAAACGACACCAAATTTAGGCATCGCTTAATCATCCGATTGAAGAAATCCATTGTCCATGCTTTTGCAACTCTGATCGGTTCTATCCGAAACCGCTCAAGCTATAGGCAAACTCGGCCCATAGCTCAAAGTGCACTTCGGCTCTTGAGTTGAAAAGGAGTCGATGCTTAGATCATTCTTCGGTTATGGTAACGCTCACCATCGCACAGCGTTCTTTCGGGCTACCCGAAGAAGTTCCTGCGGCTTCGATCGCCTTGACTACTTCAAGCCCTTCATAAACCTTGCCAAAGAGCGAATAGAGCGGCGGTAGTCCTACGCCACTAGCTCCGGTAATAATGAAGAACTGGCTCCCATTGGTATTCGGACCAGCATTCGCCATCGCTAACGAGCCGACCTCATACTCGCCTTTGTTGGGTAGCTCATCACGGAACCGATAGCCAGGGCCACCCATTCCGGTGCCTTTTGGATCTCCGCCCTGAACGACAAAACCAGGAATGATTCTATGAAAAATAACGTCGTCGTAGTAGTGATAACGCGCTAAAAAGACGAAGTTGTTGACGGTGAGGGGAGCCTTTTTTGCATCTAGCTCGACCGAAAAGTCGCCATGTGTAGTCTTGAAATGCGCCTTGTAACTCTTTGCGAGGTCGATACAGATCTCTGGCTGGGAGTCAAAGGCCTGAGTCTTCGGACTCGACCCGTCCGCTTCTGGACAGGGTGAACCACCCTTGTTGGAAGATGCCACCGAACTCTCCTATCTTTTTGTCAACGGGCCGAACCGGTCTGAGCCACAACGAGGTGCGACATCAAACCATGAACCAGCCTTTCTACTCTTTCGTGATGGTAACCTTGATCATCTTGTGAACGACCTTTGGAGTTCCCGAAGCTGATCCATCTGCGCTGATAGCGTTCACTACGTTCATCCCCGAGGTAACTTGGCCAAAGATCGAATAGCTCGGCGGAAGAGATTCACCCGCAGGTCCAGTAACGATGAAGAACTGGCTCCCATTGGTATTGGGGCCGGAGTTAGCCATCGCCACGGTTCCGATTTTGTAAGATCCAGCCTTAGGAAGTTCGTCGGCAAATTGGTAGCCAGGGCCTCCAGCGCCGGTTCCTAAAGGATCTCCGCCCTGAACGACAAAACCTGGGATCACCCGATGGAAGATAAGTCCATCGTAAAAGTGGTATCGAGCTAAAAAGACGAAGTTGTTGACGGTCTTAGGAGCCAGGGCCGAATTGAGGGTGATGGTAAAGGTTCCAACGTCTGTTTTCACCGTTGCGATATAAGTGTTGGCCGGGTTGATACACATCGGCGGAGCAGAGGAGAAATGTTCATAGCGAGGCGAGGACCCGTTCGGGTTCGGACAAACCACATTTGATAGGTTTGCCGTCGTCGGAGTGGAGGCCACTGCCGTCGTAGTGGTGGCGGTCGTGGCTTTAGCCGCTGCTGGCGACTTTTTCGATGTCAGAAGGCCATAGGCCACAACTCCGATCGCAACAATAGCTACCGGCCCCCAGATAAGGCCCAGCCGCTTGCGGCGTCGGTTCTTCAGATCCCGTTCGCGGATCTCTTGGAGTCTTCTCTGGTTCTCTCTGATTCGTTCTCTTTTAGGACTTGGCACGGTTGAATAAGCTAGTCGGAATCACCGAGCAAAAGAAACTTTTTAACTGCATTAGGTCCCTTGCCCTTTAGGCCACTTTCAACATTTACCCCTCGGGAACCTAACCAACCACCTCTGTCGGCGCCAAATCCCGGAAGAACCCACATATCGAGCGGCTAATTTGTCATGGTGGGTTTGTTGGTTCAGAAATACGGTGGAACATCTGTCGGCGATGCCGACCGGATAAGGGCGGTCGCAGATCATGTCGCGCGCACAAAACGAGCGGGCAATAGCGTCGTAGTAGTTGTCTCAGCTATGGGCAAGACCACCGACGACCTGATCAGACTCGCTCATGAGGTATCCGAACAACTTCCGCCTCGAGAGATGGACATGTTGCTGACCTCGGGTGAACGGATATCGATGTCACTGCTGTGTATGGCTCTTGCTGACCTAGGTGTGCCTGCGGTATCTTTCACTGGCTCTCAGGCAGGGATTATTACCGATACCGACCACACAAAAGCCAAGATACTTGAGATCAAGCCTGAAAGACTTCGAAAGGCAATAGCCGAGGGTTTTGTTCCGGTGGTAGCTGGATTTCAAGGCATGTCGACAGACAGAAATATTACGACCCTCGGCAGGGGCGGCTCCGACACTACGGCGGTTGCGCTTGCGGCTGCCTTGTCCGCTGACTTCTGCGAAATCTATACAGACGTATCAGGGGTCTTCACCGCAGATCCGAGGGTAGTTTCAAAGGCGCACAAGATTCCAAGCATTTCCTTCGAGGAGATGCTCGAGTTGGCGGCGTCGGGTGGAAGAGTGCTCGCATTAAGATCCGTGGAATTCGCCCGCAACTATATGGTGCCACTACACGTAAGGTCCAGTTTTACATGGGAACCAGGGACTTGGGTAACTGAGGAGGATCCACAAATGGAACAACCGATCGTCTCTGCGATTAGCCACGACACGTCGGAGGCAAAGATAACCGTTCGCGAAGTTCCCGACAAGCCAGGTGTTGCAGCAAAGATATTTCTTGCCGTCGCGGACGCCGGCATAAACGTGGACATGATCGTACAGAACACCTCGGTAGAGGGTCACACCGACATTTCCTTCACCGTACCAAGGCTCGACATTGCAGTTTCTCTGGAGGCAGCCAACCGAATCGCCCAGGAGATTGAGGC
>JAJZCF010000222.1 GCA_021846265.1 Actinomycetes bacterium
GTAGGAGGGGTGCAGAATCTCGCCAGGTTGAGGTATCCGAAATATCCCGGGGTCTAAAGATCCTTGCCCGCCAACTCGATGTTCCAGTGGTGGCTTTGTCCCAGCTTTCTCGAAACCTAGAAACTCGGCATGACCGGCGGCCTCAGCTAGCAGATTTGCGAGAGTCAGGGTGTGTGACCGCCGATACCTCGGTCACCCTCTCGGACAATTCAACCCTGACCATAGCAGAGATGTTAAATTCAGGGTGGGTGGGACAAAAGGTCCTCGCCTTCGACGGTCGAGGGGTCGTTCCCTCCGAGTTGATGAATGTCTTTGAAACTGGGGTGAAGGAGACATTTAGACTCACCACCAAGAGCGGCTTGACAATTAGGGCTACCGCAAACCACCCCTTTTACACACTCCAAGGGTGGCGACGCCTGGATCAGTTGGAAAGTGGCGTTGAGCTGGCAGTACTCGTCGATGGCAGAATTGTCTGGGATCAGCTGGCCGAGATAACGCCGGCGGGACAAGAAGTCTGTTACGACCTAACCGTGAGGGACACCCACTGCTTCTTTGGCAATTCGATGTTGGTCCATAACTCTCTCGAACAAGATGCCGACATAGTAATGTTCATCTACAGGGACGAGGTTTATGCGCCAGATTCGGTCGATCGAGGGACGGCTGAGGTTATTGTCGCAAAGCACAGAAACGGACCGACCGGAGTGGCACGCTTGGCGTTTCTTAGCCACTGCACACTATTCACTTCCTTGGCGAAAATAGACGGTCGTTAAGAAGCCTCTATTTTTGATTTCGGTCGCCCTCTTCTGAAAAAACTTGGGTTCTAAGAATTACCAACTCGGTAGAAAGATAGCGCATTCTTGTACAAGACAAGGTCGGCCTCTTCCTGGAGGGTGTCCTGTATCAAGTGGAGATCGTCGATCGAGAATCTCCTCTTCGCTCTAGTCGACGGTAGGTCAGTCCCAGCCATCAGTGCATTCGGGTCGACCGAATGGATCTTCTTCAAAGTCCGAACGAGGTCTAGGTCAACCCGCCCAAAGCCTGTCGCCTTCACCTTTGCTCCTGCGGCAACTAGTTCAAGTACGCTATCGAGGGCCTCTTCGGCCATCCCTAAATGGTCGATGGACACTTTAGGAAGCCTCATGATCAGGGGTTTCAGCGATCGAAGGTCCTTAGGGTCTACATAAAGTTCACTATGCCATCCAAAGAGGTCCCATGCCCGGTTAGCAATCTCTTCCAGCTGCGAGATCGACTGGGTACCAGTTCGAAATAGGTTGAATCGAATCGCTCGAACTCCCCGTTCATTGAGAAATAACAGCTCTTTCTCATCAATATCAGGAGGAACTTGGGCGACACCTACAAAATTCGGTCCGAGGTTAAAAATGGCGTCAACGAGGTAGCTCTGGTCGAAGCCTTGAAATGATCCGGCGACTACTACCCCTCCCAAGACTTCAACTGAAGCGGTGCTTTCACGATAGTCTTTCACTCCGAAAAAATCGGGTATATAACCTTGGTTTTGCACGAGGGGGAAACGAGGGTCGATTATGTGCATATGTGAATCGAATATTTTGATCTTAGCTTGCGTTCTGCTGGCGTCCACGAAGTCAAAGAGTAGTCATTCTGATGCGCAACCCGTCTCACTGTGGCGCAGAACTAAATACGAAGCCGAACCCATATCTGTGCCTTACTGCCGGTAGTAGTCAACAAGCTGCTCCCTAAGGATATGCTTTTGTACCTTGCCCGTCGAAGTCCTTGGCATTTCGTCCAGGAAAATCACTGCCTTGGGAGTCTTGAAGCCCGAAAGCTGTTCCTTCAACGTCGCCAAAAGGCCATCTTCCGTCAGGTCGGCTCCCGGTCTTTTCGTCACAATCGCAGTAATGGCCTCACCCCAGTGCGAGTGTGGAAGTCCGATAACTACTACCTCTTGCACTCCATCGACGGTGTCATAAATCGCCTTTTCAACCTCGATAGAAGCGACGTTCTCACCACCGGTCTTAATCACATCTTTCTTGCGATCTTCGAACCATAAGAAGCCGTCGTGGTCGAAATGTCCGATATCGCCCGAATGAAACCAGCCGAAGGCGAACACCTCCCTCGTAGCTTCCTCGTTGCGAGCATACCCCTCCAACGCATGTGGGCTCCTATACACGATCTCACCGCTCATGCCCCAGGGTAAAATTCTGCCATAGTCATCCATTATTTCGACTTGAGTATTCACCGCAGCTTGTCCGACTGAACCCGCGTAGTCCAGCTGGAATTCGGGCTTAAACACAGTAGTCACGGGGGCCATTTCAGTCTGGCCAAAGGCTAGTGCGAAGTTGCAGCCAAATACCTCGATAGCCCTCTTCAGGTCACCGTCGGGCATGGGGGCCATAGCGTAAGTGGCAAGCTCAAGGGTGGAAAAGTCCCTCTTTTCTATGTCGTCGCGTGCAAGTAGCGCTCGGTACATCATGGGAAGGCAAAAAATGTGTGTAGCACCCTCTTTCTCGATGGCGTCCAAAAGAATGTCAGGGTTAAAACCCCTGAGTAGGATGATGCTTGCGCCAAGAATCAAAAGTGGAGTTACGATCCCGTTGAGCTGCGCCGTGTGGAAAAGCGGCATTAGCGCCACGCTTTTATCGCTGGCTTTTAGACCCATCTCTACGTCAACAGTCATCGATTCAAGGTAAACCGAAAGGTGGCTGGAGGCGACACACTTTGGGGCTGAAGTGGTCCCGCTAGTGTAGAGGTAGCTAACCGGATCCCTATCGTCAACGAAAAATTCGGGCTCTAGTGAAACCGATAACGAAGAGAAGTCTTCAAGACTGACCCAGGTTCTTGAGTCGGATCCAGGTT
>JAJZCF010000223.1 GCA_021846265.1 Actinomycetes bacterium
GATTCGGGCCAGCGCAGTGTCAAGATGTAGACCCCAGCGCCGATCATCCCGACGATAACCACCGCAAGAATGTCGTTAATTGCCAAGGAGTTAGTCAGTTGGACTGCGGAGACTAACAGGCCGCCCAGCAACATCACCTGTCCCACGGCGAAGTTGAAAACCTGTGAAACCGTGTAGCCGACGGTAAAGGCGAGCGCCATTAGACCGAGTGCAGTGCCGAGAAAAAGGCTCGAAAAAAGTATGCCCAAAAGTTCGCTCAATAGAGGCCCTCCATAATGATGTGCAGATCCTGATGGGGCCGCCAGGATCTGCACGGAATTAGAACTAATTTACGCCAGGAGCGCTATTTGCCAATGATGAAAGGCTCTGATCCACCGAAAAAGAGTTCGAAGCTGGCGACCACTTATAGACGGTCAGGAGATTAGGTCCAAAGAGACCCGAATGAACCGTAGGCGAATACTGGATGTAAGTACCCGGTCCTCCGGAAAGCGTTGGATACTTTCCTAAAGTCTGGAGTGCGTTGACCAAGTTTAGGCCGCCCTGGCCATGGGTCTTTTGCAGTGCTGTGGCTATTACTCCGAATGCATCTTGGAGTCGGGTCATATTTCCACCGCCTTGAGGAAGTCCCGTCTCGGTCGCAAGGTTAGCCATAAAGGCCGCTTCCTTGGGCACCGCAGAGTCATAACTGGTTATGTTGTAGACGCCGGGAAGCTGAGAATACGACGGTCCAGCGGTCTTGACGATGCCCGGTCCATTGACACCACCGGGACCAAAGATCGGGATCTTCACCCCAAGCTGCACCATTGTGGAAGCTAATAGCGTGACATCCGCTCCTGATGGCGAGCCAACAAATACCGCCTTGGCCCCACTGTGAGCAATGTTTAACACCTGGGCGGTGAGTGTCGCGGCCGGCGAACCCCAAGTTACGTTGGTGGCGATCTTGATTCCATACTGACCAGCCAGCGCTGACCATGACTGATTCTCACCCGCACCGAAGCTGCTGGTGTCTGTTGCAATTGCTATCGGGTTCCAATGGTTCGCCTTAGCGACGCCGAACATCGCCCCAGATGCCTGATTGATCTGATACTCGTCCCTGAAGCAGTATGTTTTCCCGTCTGTCAGGCCTTGAGTGGCTGAGGCGTGACCAATTAGCACCACCTTCTCCTGTTGGGCAACCGCACACGCCGCCTGGAAAGCTGTCGAAGTGAATTCACCGACCACCGCTTGTACGCCGGCACTGACCAGAGATTCATATGACGACACCGCACCGGTTGGCGTCATTTGAGTATCACGAATAATCAACTTGACTTGGCGACCGTCGATGCCACCCGAACTGTTTATCTTCGAAACAAAGTCATTAGCCACCTGCTCTTCGGAGCGACCTTCGCTAGGCGCCCCGCCGGTTAGCGGCGTCGCAAGGCCGATCAATATCGGTCCAGCGGCGGTGCTCGCCGTCGATCCGGCGGTTGTCGACGACCCCGAAGACGCTGAAGACGACCCACAAGCTGCTAGTAATGTTGCCAAACCGATGCCAATTACGCCTTGGCGAACGCCAAACCTTAGTTTTCCTTGCATAAAGCTCCCCCTTGTACTGATTTACGATCGAACCATTTAGTCCACCGTTGGTCTTTTTTGTCCATACCATCGGAGCCGACACTGACCCTGATTGGATCATTTCCAGCTCAACATCTCATCTGCTCTCATGGGCCCGTGTCAGCACCAGTTGCTACCCCGATTATCCCCACCCAAATAAGAGCCACAGTTAACGAACTCCCTTGTAGTACCCCTCCCTTTTGATCTCTTCGTTGGCGAAAATGCCAGCAGCCCGGCCAGCTACCTCTGACACCCTGCTTAGCGGCACTACCGCTATCCCGTCGCCGTCGCCGACTACTACGTCTCCAGGGGAGACGCTCACGCCGCCTATCGCAACGTTGCAAAGAAGCTTTCCAGGACCGAACTTGAATGGACCCGCCGGCGAGATAGCGCCGGAAAATACGGCTAGCCCGAGCTCAGCTATAGCTTCGGCGTCTCGCACCGCTCCGTCGATTACAATCCCGGTTACCCCAGCGAGCTTGGCCCTAGTAGCGATTAGCTCGCCGATCAATGCCCTCGTAGGATCGCCGCCTCCGTTGATCACCATGACATCTCCGGGACGCACCAGCGCTAGTGCTTGGTGGATGGCTAGATTGTCGCCCGAACGAGTCCAGATCGTAAATGCGCTTCCACAGACCTTCGCTCCTTTCCATATCGGAGCGATCCCGGATCCCGCTATTCCAAGGCGGTCCATCGCATCCCCTATATTCGCCACCGGCAGGTCTTTGAGCGCTAGTAGTTCATCTGGGTCACAGCGACGATACTCGGGGTCTCCGACCTCGATTTCAAAGGGTTCAGCCATCGTTACCTCGCAGCGGCATCGGGTACTCGTTGGCGTTTAGCACCCATCCCTCCACTTCAGAGAAGTCAAATCTCGGAGGAGCGAATATGTCAACTAGTTGATTGATTCCCTGCGACACCTGCTGGGAGGTGTGAACGGATTTTGGTGGAATCACCGCAAGGGACGGGCCGGCACAAATTGCGTGCTCGTCTTGTCGCCAGAAGCGAAGGTCCGTTCCCCACGGCCAGCGGACGTGGTGGACAAAGGATCCCTCCAGCACCAGCGAGCCTTGCTCAAAGTCTTCGTGGACGTGTGGGGACATCTTCGTCACGTCCCTCGGTCCGGGCCGAGGCTCAGAAAAATTGATCATCAAATTGGTGCTCCTCCAGATCCGTCCGAAACGGCCCGGCTCGGGTTCGACGTCGAGGGAGTAGATCC
>JAJZCF010000224.1 GCA_021846265.1 Actinomycetes bacterium
AATGTTGCCACCTGCATCGCCGATGGCTGTAGTGAGACGACCGAGGGAGCCCGGGCGATGACTCAATTCGACTCTGAGAGTAACCGAGTGTGAAACGTTGGGCGTGTTCATGGGCAAAGCCTATCTGCACGACTAGGCAAATTCACTTATTTTTTAGCAGTTATAAGGGAGAACCTTATTTTTCGTCTTTTTTGGAGAATTGCTATAAATTAGCCCTTATCTGCCGAAATGGTGACGAGCGTCACGATTTATCGAAGATATTGATAGGTGGTATTAGGCTTTTATGCGGAACGGCCTCACAAAGCCGTTCTTGGGGTGCGAAACGTCTACAGATCGCTCAGTGTAGACGTTTGAAATACCCTGGTTTTTCGTGAGGTGGCATCCGCAGGAATCTGAGTTCGATATCGAAACGTGGGTAACTTTTTGCTTATATCTTCGGTCGCCAACTTGGAAGTAACTTTATGGACTCCTCGGGAGTCAAATAGCAGTCCTTATGACATTGGTGCCTGTGGGATGTCAAGTTTTCGGGGGTAGAGATTATGGGATGGTTCAGAAAGTCTACTAAACCGGCACAAGTGGTTGCCCCCTCGCCGGCCCCATCTAAAGATCCCATCAACAAACACACCCAAGTCGGCCTGACTGACGCAAGGATGGTCGGGATCTACCGTCAAATGATGGTCGCCAGGGCGGTTGATTTGAAATGCCTCGCACTGAACCGGATGGGGAAAGCTCCGTTTATGGTGCCGGCATCCGGGCATGAAGCGGTTCAGGTCGCCGCTGCTAATGCGATTACGATCGGCAAAGACATAGTCTGTCCCTACTACCGAGATCTAGGTATGGTCATGGCAATGGGTATGTCGCCATACGAGATTTTCCTGGGACTATTTGCAAAGGACGATGACCCCTCCTCGGGTGGCCGGCAGATGCCTTCGCATTGGGGGGACGAAAGGTTCCGGATTCTGACCGGTTCCTCGCCTATTGCAACCCACCTTCCTCATGCCGCCGGAGCGGCCTTGGATATCAAACTCGCCGGGAAGGACTCTGTTGTCTTAGCCAGTTTCGGTGATGGCGCAACCTCAAAAGGGGACTTCCATGAGGCGCTGAACTTTGCCGGTATACATAAATTGCCGATCATTTTTCTCTGCGAGAACAACGGCTATGCGATTTCAGTTCCCTTAGCCAAAGGATCGGCGGTCAAGGACTTATACATAAGAGCTGCGAGCTACGGCTTCCCTGGAGAGGCGGTAAATGGGAACGATCCGGTTGCAGTCTATGACGTAGTGACCAGGGCGTGGGCTCGGGCCCGATCCGGCGAAGGTCCGACGTTGATCGAAGCTCATACCTATCGATTCTTGCCCCACACATCTGACGACGATGACAAGATTTATCGAGATCAGGCCGAGGTGGACGAGGCCAAGAGGAACGACCCCCTTATCATCACCAAAAATTACCTCGAATCAGTTGGACTCATTACGCCAGGTGATACCGAGGAGTGGATGTCGCAGATAATGATACAGGTCGATCAGGATGTTGCTCGGGCGCAAGAGGCAATGGACCCGAGGCCCGATTCGGTCTATGACTACGTCTTTCCCCACCACGAGCAACCCGAAGAGACTGAGGTGGATCCGGACGATTCTGACGTAGTTACCTACATAGAGGCCTTGCGTCGTACGGAACACCAACTGCTCGCCGAAGATCCGCAGGTGATCTTCCTTGGAGAAGATATCGGACGAAACGGAGGTGTCTTCAAAGCCACCGAGGGTCTGCTGGCCGAGTTTGGCGAGGATCGAATTATAGATTCGCCGCTGGCCGAGTCTTCTCTTGTCGGAATTGGAATCGGCTTAGCGATGGTCGGCAGGCGACCGGTCATTGAGATTCAGTTTGCCGACTTCATCCACTCGGCTTTTGACCAGATTGTCTCGGAGGCGGCTAGGATCCACTACAGGTCCAAAGGTGCCTTCGACGCCCCGATGGTTATAAGGGTTCCATATGGCGCCGGGATTCACGGAGCCCTCTACCACTCGCAGTCGATCGAGGCGTTCTTCGCCCATGTGCCCGGGCTAAAGGTGGTAATGCCTTCCACTCCAGCGGACCTGGCTGGGTTGCTTAGGAGCGCGGTTGAGGACCCAGCACCAGTACTTTTTTTGGAGCACAAGAAGGCCTATCGCATAGTAAAGGGGCTCCTTCCCAGGGGCAATCAGCACCGCGTGCCGTTGGGCAAAGCCAGGATTTCTAGGCCAGGCAAAGATGCGACGATAATCACCTACGGGTTAATGGCGCACTACGCTATCGCCGCTGCGGAGAGGGTGCAAGAGGACCTAGGAGCCAGCGTGGAGGTCCTCGATTTGAGGACGGTAGCGCCGCTCGACAAAGAGGCGATAGTCGACTCCGCGATGCGCTGTGCCAAGGTCTTGATCGTTCATGAAGACAATATCTCCTTCGGTGTGGGTGCTGAGGTTGCGGCGATCATCGCAGAAGGAGCCTTTTGGGGTCTAGACGCACCTGTTATGAGATTGGCGATGCCCGACGTTCCGGCGGTTGGATTTGCCAAGAGCCTCGAAGAGGAGGTTTCGATAACGGCCGACAAGATAGTCAAAGTGGTATCGGAGCTTCTGGCCTTTTGAGATGACAAAGGGGACCGACTGAGTCGGTCCCCTTGCAATATCTATATACGCCCTTAGAGTTCCACCCGCCAGAAGCAAGGTGGACTCGTTTGGCCAAGTGGTCGAGACCGGTGTCGATCCGGTGACCTCACGCTTTTCAGGCGTGCGCTCTACCAGCTGAGCTACTCGACCAAACCCTAA
>JAJZCF010000041.1 GCA_021846265.1 Actinomycetes bacterium
CCAGCACCAGCACGCCCAGCGGTTGGTTCCTCACGCGAGATAGAGCACCCATCGGGGAAACTTCCAACTTCAAAGCCGAAATTCTAAGTATTGCAACGCTGCTCTCGAGACCCTGGTTCAGTGGCCTTATCAGCAGAACAGGGGGAAACTCAATACTGCCACAGAATTTAGTTTCAGGATATTTGACCAAGAACCGCCTATTCCTCTAGTCATGCATCGCTCAAATCGCCCAAACTTATCTATCCAAATGACTCAAGCAGAACCGGCGCACAGTGCATAGACTGAGAGCCGTGAAAACTCCTTTGTCTAAGACAGAGCAGAAGGTTGGTTTTGCGATCCTTCTGTACGCTCTCATCGCTATCAGTGCTCTTTGGATACCAAAATTTGGCGAGCATGTCGCCAAGGGGGTAAAGAGCGATCCAAAGCTCTACCTGGTCGAAGGTGTCGCACTAATCATCATTGCGGCGCTTTCTATTTGGAGGAAAAACCGGATCCTAGCTGGGGGCTTCACGATTCTTGTCGCCTTTGGACCTTGGGGATCGCTCATAGTTTTCGCCCTTCCGATGCTCGCTTTTGGAAGCTTCACCCTTTTCAAGAAGGATCCAGAGGTAATGAAGCGACGCCGCGAAGAGATTGCTAGAAAGCGTCAGGAGAAGGCTAATAAGCCATCCGCAGCTGGTCCAGACGGAAGGTCGCTTCCCCAGGCTTCAAAAAGGTATACGCCTCCAGCAAAATCCAACTCAAGGTCCCGAACAAAGAAGTAGCCTTGCCCGGGTCGCAGGCAAGATCGAATTTGCGCCTAGTCTAAGGCACTGCCGGAAGGCAGAAAGGTTGGACCCTTGATTGGTCAGTCGCTAGCTGGAAAAAGAATCTTCTTAACCGGAGGGACGGGCTTTGTTGGCACGGCCTTTGCTGAGCGCGTCCTTCACAACCTGCCCGACACCGAACTCGTCATACTGATACGACCGGGGCGTCGCGCAACCGCCGACGACCGGATGAGGCGGGAAATTCTAAACAACAACTGCTTCGACTCCCTGAAAGAAGAACTTGGCAAGGAAGGATTTCAAAAGCACATCGCCAGCAGAATTTCCGCCGTTGCCGGGGACGTTTCGAAGGATGGTCTAGGGCTGGACGAAGATGGATTGCTAATCCTTGGTAGCTGCGATGTCGCAGTCCACTCTGCCGCTACAGTCAGTTTTGACGCTCCGTTGGATTCCGCAATAGAAGTCAACCTGCTCGGACCTTCCAGGGTCGCCGAAACCTATCGCAAAGCGCTGGAAACCGCTGGCCGCAAGGGCAAGATGGTGTCGGTATCGACGGCATATGTAGCGGGATCGAGAAAAGGAAAGGCCTTTGAAGTCTCGCTCAAGGACTCCCCTCTCTATCCTGACCTCCCCTGGAGGCAAGAGGTCGACGCAGCTAGAAGGTTGAAGCTCGAGATCGACAGCCAAAGTCGTTCCCCCGAGAAGCTGAAACAGTTCAGGGATGAAGCTCAGGCTGCCTATGGGGCCGCCGGAGTGGCCCTGCTAGCTCAAGAGACCGAGAAAAAACGGGTCGATTGGGTGAGAAAGCAGATGGTCAAGCTCGGGCAAGCTCGGGCCCAAAGCCTTGGATGGGCCGATGCCTATGCCTACTCAAAGGCACTCGGCGAAATCGCCTTGGAAGAGAATAAGGGCAGCCTAGCAGTCTCAGTGGTAAGACCATCTATCATCGAGTCCGCCCTCAAACTCCCCTATCCCGGCTGGATCAGGGGATTTCGTATGGCTGAACCGATAATCGTATCCTTTGCTCGCGGACTCCTAGGTGAGTTTCCAGGAGTGCCCGAGGGGACCGTGGACGTAGTGCCGGTAGACCTGGTAGTTTCGGCTATCTTGGCCGCCTGCGCCATCGACCCTTCAAATACCATGAAGTTTTACCACGTCGCATCCGGGTCGGTAAATCCATTAAAATATGGTCAACTCGTCGACCTCGTCACCTCCTTCTTCGGTGAGCATCCAGTGCTTGACTCCAAAGGTCAGCCCATCGCCCTTCCAAGTTGGAAATTTCCAGGCCGCGGCCGCGTACAGGGGCAGTTGAAGCGGGCAACCAGGATTCTGTCGATCGCAGAGTCGGTCTCCGCTAAACTCCCAATTCGTTCAAAGCAGCTGGAAGCTGCGGGAGACCTAACCGAAAAGCGGGAAATCGCCGAGCGAGCGCTCGGATACGTTGAGCTTTATGGAGCTTACGTCGAGACTGAGGCGATCTATCAAATTGACAACCTGATACAGCTCAGAGACCTCCTGGACGAAAATGACCTAGCACATTTCGACTTCGACCCAAAGCAGATCGAATGGGAAACTTTTGTCTATGACGTGCACCTTCCCTCGGTCGTGGAGCATTCTCGAATCAAAACGACCTATACGAAAAAGACCGGGCCGACCAAGAGGGAACGGACCTTTGCTTCACTTCTGGCTCCCTCCCCTTCGCTCGTCGCCTTCGACCTCGAAAACACCCTGCTTGCAGCTAACGTAGTCGACTCATTCAGCTATCTAGCAACCTCCCATCTCGACCGAGGAGACTCGACGACCTTGGCCCTTGGACTGCTCGCAGAGGCGCCTAAACTACTAGCACTTGACCGGCGAGATCGCACGGACTTTCTGCGCTACTTCTATCGCCGCTACAAAGGGGCCGACAGAGCCCAACTCGAGCAGTATTCCTGGGATCTGTTCGATGAATATCTGCTCAAAAAGGCCTTTCCGAAAGGTATCCAACGAGTTCGTGAACATCGCAGAGTTGGGCACAAAACGGTATTGATCACCGGTGCCCTAGACTTCATCGTCGCTCCCTTTGCACCGCTTTTCGACAAGATTATCGCCTGTGAAATGGTTGTCGACGAGGGCGGTCGGCTAACTGGCGAAGTACTCAAAGCACCGCCCATCGGCGAAAACCGGGCAGCGATCCTGCTCGAATGCGCCGAGGAGTTCGGCATCGAACCCGCCAACACCATCGCCTACGCAGATTCAACATCTGATCTGCCGATGCTGGAGGCCGCCGGTCAAGCCGTATGCGTGAACGGTGAAGCGAGGCTTTTGCAGATCGCAAAGAGGCGCGGGTGGCATACCGAAAACTGGGAAAAAGCGAAGGGCGGCTACCCGCTACACCTCCCGATTGGGGTCAAGAGATGAAGGCATTAACCGTCGAAGCCAAGCTCAGGAAGTTTGCCTTGGCCAAGGTTTTGTCAATGACACCGAGTTCTTCTAGCGTCAAGTACGGTCCTTTGAGCCTGGCTGACATAGATCCTAAGCGTCCACCAAATGGCGATTGGACCTCGGCCAAACCTCGGCTGAGCGGGATCTGCGGCTCGGACATAGCGACAGTACTCGGCTCAAGTTCTAGGTACTTTGAACCGCTTACCAGCTTTCCATTCATTCCCGGCCATGAAGTGGTAGCTGACGTGACACTTAACGACGGACTGGTATCACGCGTGGTATTGGAACCCGCTCTGACTTGCGCTGCCAGGGGGCTAACGCCTTGTCGAATGTGCCAAGTCGGAGAAACGAACCGCTGCGAATCGATCCTCCTTGGCGAAATCAAAAAGGGTATCCAGACCGGTTACTGCTCCTCCACCGGGGGTGGCTGGTCCCAAGAGTTCTTAGCCCACAAAAGTCAGATACACACGATCCCCGAGTCGATGAGCGACAAGGACGCAGTGATGGTCGAACCCTTTGCTTGTGCACTGCACAGCGCCCTAAGGATAGATTTGACCAGAGCCAACAGGGTGGCGGTACTTGGCTCTGGGACGATAGGTCTGCTCACTACTGCCGCACTTAGATCTCTTTCAGCAGATATCGAGATAACTGCGGTAGCAAAATACTCAACACAGAAGGCTGCGGCAAAGTCTTTAGGGGCCGATCAAGTCATCGAACCATCGGTGTTCAACAGGGCATCGAGGAGGAGTTCTTCATCGATGCGGGCGGGATCGTGGCAGAGTCACGGGTTCGATGCAACATTTGATTGCGTCGGCAAGTCCGAATCGATATCACAGTCGATCTCCGCCACCGCCCCCGGCGGGAAGGTAGTGCTCGCCGGCATGCCCTCCATTTCGAGGGTTGACCTCGCACCGCTATGGCATCGAGAAATTGAGCTCGTGGGTAGCTACGCCTACGGCAGCGAACCAGCGAGTGAGGCTTTGCTGGACTTGCTGAGTCGATCTTTGGTCGCCGTGGATGACTCCGGTAGGTTCCGCACCTTTGACCTCGCTATTGCGCTTTCAGAGCAGCTGAGCCTCGGCAGTCTCGTTACTCACACATTTAGTCTCGATAACTACGAAGAGGCGATCAATCTAGCCGCTCAAGCGGGGGCTCGAGGAGCGATAAAAGTGGCTTTTGACCCCCGTAAAAAACGAGCCAGAGAACAGGAGAACAGATAATGAGCCCAAGACCTGGCTTTGTGCTGGAGGTCGATCGGTCGACTCCGCCAACGCTGTTCTGGCACGGCGAAGGATTCCGGCTCGAAAAGCTCCCAGTAGGTTCCCGAGTAATCTATCCGCCCGAACCACTTGAGGGCATAAAAGACCCGAGGAGTGCTATCAGGGAAGCCCTCGACAACCCCACGGGTGATTCAGAACCGCTAAGCGCACTTTTGAAGCCCAACATGCGAGTTGCCGTCTGCTTTGACGACGTTTCCCTTCCGCTTCCTCAAATGCAGGCGCCAGACGTCAGGCAGCTGATAATCGAAGAGGTGCTCGAGAGACTCGCAATAGCAGGGGTCGAGGACGTCCGGCTAATTGCGGCCCTGGCGCTGCATCGAAGGATGACCGACTCAGAATTAGAGCACGCTTTGGGCAAGCGGGTCTACGAAGCGACCAAGTCCGCCGGAATCTTGACGCAGCATGACGCCGAAGACAGAGACAATCTGCTATTTATCGGCAAGACCGATCAGGGTGAAGAGGTTGAGCTAAACAAGTACGCTGCTACTTCAGACCTAATTATCTACGTCAACATAAATCTGGTTTCAATGGACGGGGGACACAAGTCGGTGGCCACAGGCCTCGCAAGCTATCGCTCCCTTCGCCATCACCACAACGTCAAAACTATGGTCCATTCAAAATCGTTCATGGATCGCGACAACTCAGAGCTACACAGCTCCAATTGGCGAATGGGAAAGTTGATCAAAGATAGCGGCATCAAGATCTATCAGATCGAAACTACCCTCAACACCAACACCTTCCCATCGCAGTTCTCCTTCTTGCAAAAGAGGGAGTGGGAGTGGGGACTAAAGGATAGGGCCAGCTTCCTTGCGGTTTCAGAGTCGCTGAAGTTTACCCCACCATGGGCGGCGAGAAAGATCTTCCAAAACGTCAAATCTCCTTACGGATTGACCGGGGTGCACGCAGGAGAGGTCGAGGCAGTACACAAAAAGACCCTGGAAAACGTCTACAAACAGCAGCAGGTAGACGTCTCTGGCCAGACCGACATACTGACCATCGGCTTGCCTTTCATCGGTCCGTATAACGTGAATTCGATCATGAATCCAATTCTGGTCCACTGTCTCGGGCTGGGGTACTTCTTCAACATGTACAAAGGAGCACCGCTCGTCAGAAAGGGGGGCGTGGTAATACTCTCCCACCCGACTCGTCCGGAGTTTGACCCCACTTTCCACCCGAGCTATATCGACTTCTTCGACCAAGTTCTACCGGAATCAACCGATCCTTTGGTAATTGAAAAGAAGTTTGAAGAGCGCTTCGCTACCGACCCATGGTACATCCACCTCTATCGCCACGGACACGCATATCATGGCGTACATCCCTTCTATATGTGGTATTGGGGCGCACACGCCCTCGACCACCTCGGTGGGGTCATAATCTTGGGTGGCGATCCAAAAACTACGCGACGACTGGGTTATCAAAGCGCCTCAACTATGGCGGATGCCCTAGAAATCGCTTCTTCGATAGTGGGCAGGGACCCATCCGTCACCCACCTCCACTCACCACCGTTACTAATGGCTAACGTACATTGAGGCAGAGATGAAGTTGATACGCCCAAATAGCAAAATATCGTTGCTGCTCTCCAAGCCACAAAGGCCGATCACCTTGGATGAGCCACATACTAAGTCGAAGCTTGGTTCCAACTACGACACTGGCTGGTCACGTCGTTATGGCGTGCGCCTAATTCGGGCTATGCTCCTTGACTCAGTCGTGCGACCAGGCGTCGAGTTGATTGCGTCCCCTGAGATCAAAAACCAGGACCGCATCGACCACTTGTCTGCTCCCGTTATTTTTGCTGCAAATCACTCGAGTCATCTCGACACGCCGGTCATGCTGTCGACTCTCCCTGCCAAGTTCAGGCACCGCTGTGTAGTGGGGGCTGGGGCAGATTACTTCTTCGATAAGCGATGGAAGGCCATCTTGTGGTCAGGTGTATTGTCCGCTATTCCTATCGAGAGATCAAAACCCTCCAGGAGGGCAGGAGAGCTGGCAGTAGACCTAGTCAAGGAGGGGTGGAACCTGCTGATATTTCCCGAGGGCGGGCGCACCCCTGACGGGCTCGGCCAGCAGCACAAAACCGGAGTTGCTCAGTTAGCGATAAGGACAAGGGCCCCGATTGTGCCGATCTACCTCGAAGGCACCTTCGAAATACTCAATAAGACGTCAAAACGCTTCAAACCCGGTACGGTAACTGCAAGCTACGGTTCGCCTATCTACGCTAGCGATACCGATGATCCAAGGGAGCTGACCAAAACTATCCAGGCCGCAATTGATCGACTCGCAGACGAACTCCACAGTGATTTTCTATCCGCTGCTAGGCGTTCTGCCAAAGGGGAAACTCCCGTACTGGCTCCCTCAAACCGCGGATGGATAGAGAAATGGAACAGGGTTAGCTCTCTGTCACAGGGGCGCAAACTTGATCGCTGGCCGACAAAGCTCTTCAATAGATAACTCTCGATTGCGACAACGATCTCGCAGCTAGTCGACCAGCCTAAGGCCACTTGGTGCGATCGAACCAACTTGGGAAGTCAATTCAGTAACAAATACCGTTCGGTTCCCAGGGAAGATCGACTCGGAGTATAGGACAGGAAATCCACTTTCGTCGAAGGTAGTCCGCTCGCACTCCAAAGCCGGTGATCCAGGTGGAACTCCGAGAAGTTTGGCGTCCCCTTCAGGCATAGCCACTGCCGCTATCGTCTGAGTCGCATAGGTCAGTGGCCTCTTCAGGCCATCGCTTTCCGAAAGCAGTTGATAAAAAGACTTCTCTTCGTAATCCCTCAGCGAAAAACTTTCTCCGAGAAATGCGGGGACCCAAACGGTAACTCGAGCAAACGGGACTCCATCGGCCAGATTCAACCTTGCGACTTCGAGTAGATCTTCACCCCCCAATACTTCAAGAATTCTCCCCGTGGGAGTAACTCGCCTCGAGGTAAGGATCTTGCGCCTGGCAATGACGCCAATCTCGTCAAGCTGGTCTTCTATCGTCGCAAATCGTCCGAGAGTCTGAGCCAGTGGCTTGAAGACCACATACCATCCGAATCCCTGTCTAGATTCGACTATCCCCTCTTTTCGAAGGAGCTCAAGTCCTTTTCTCACCGTGATTCGACTCGCCTCGTATGTTCGCGATAGAGTCGCTTCGGAGGGCAAAAGCTCAGCAGACCCCAGGCTCCCCTCGGAGATCTGGCGCCTTAGATCATTTGCAATAGTTATATATCTTGGGTCCCGAACCTGTCTTATACTTGTATTATATACCCGGGATCTGTCATAATTGCAAATGCAGCGTCTAAGAAGTATCGGTGAAAGGAATATCAGATGGGAAAGGTCAGTTCGGGAACTCCGGTAGAGCTGGTTAAAGGAGCCTACAAAAAGTTCGACACAGCTACCGAAATTGCTCGAAAGCGTCTCGGTAGGCCACTTACGCTCGCCGAGAAGATATTCATCTCACACCTCGCTGATCCGGAGAATCAGTCCCTAGAGAGGGGGGTCGCCTACGCCGAGTTATACCCAGATCGGGTTGCAATGCAAGACGCTACCGCCCAGATGGCCCTTCTGCAGTTCTCTACTGCTGGGCTCAAGCAAGTCGCAGTGCCTTCGACTGTCCACTGCGACCACCTAATTCAGGCGCAATTCGGTGCAAGCACGGACCTAGAATCGGCCGAGGTCACCAACAAGGAGGTCTACGACTTTCTACGGACCATCTCCGCAAAGTACGGGATTGGATTTTGGAAGCCCGGATCCGGCATTATCCACCAGGTCGTGATCGAGCAATACGCCTTTCCTGGCGGAATGATGATAGGCACCGATAGCCACACCCCGAATGCTGGCGGCCTGGGAATGATTGCGATCGGCGTCGGCGGCGCGGACGCAGTCGACGTGATGGTCGGATCGACCTTTGGAGTTCGCTATCCAAAGCTCATCGGGATAAACCTCAAGGGATCGTTAAAGGGCTGGACCGCTCCCAAAGACATCATTTTGAAGGTCGCAGAAATTCTGACAGTCAAAGGGGGAACCGGTGCGATTGTCGAGTACTTCGGAGAGGGCGCCCGCTCGATCTCGGCGACCGGAAAAGCGACGATCTGCAACATGGGTGCAGAAATCGGAGCCACGTGTTCCCTATTCCCCTACGACAGCCACGCTGCCGCATACCTAAAATCCACTCAGCGTGAAGAGATCGCAGATCTTGCCGAGCAGAACGCACATCACCTTCAGGCCGACCCTGAAGTAGAGCGGAATCCGGAAAAATACTTTGACCGGGTCATAGAGATCGACCTAGATACTCTAGAGCCACACATCGTCGGCCCACACACCCCAGATCTGGCACGACCCGTGTCGAAGATGGGCTCCGACGCCAAAGAAAACTCTTGGCCAACCAAACTCTCCTCCTGTTTGGTCGGATCATGCACAAACTCCTCCTACGAAGACATCACCAAGGCCGCAAACGTCGCACGGCAGGCCGCCGCTAAGGGGCTAAGGGCTAAGGTGCCACTTCTGATCACACCGGGATCGGAGCGTGTAAGAGCGACCATTGTCAGGGATGGACTCCTCCAGGACCTCGAAGCGATCGGGGCGGTCGTGCTCGCCAACGCCTGTGGACCGTGTATCGGGCAGTGGAAAAGGAACGACATAGAAGAGGGCGAATCGAACTCGATTCTCAGCTCATACAACAGAAACTTTCCAAAACGCAATGACGGGAACGCAGCGACCCTCTCCTTCATCGGATCTCCCGAGATCGTCGTAGCCTACGCTTTGGCTGGAACGTTGGACTTCAACCCGCTAACCGATGAAGTCGACGGATTCAAACTCGACGCTCCGACCGGCGAAGAGCTCCCAGTCAAAGGTTTCGAATCTGGAGAATCGGGATTCATCGCCCCACCGGAAGACGGCTCACTGGTGGAGGTTGCGGTCGATCCGAACTCCGACCGGATTCATCTGCTGGAGCCATTCCCCGCCTGGAGCGGAAATGACTTCGAAGGGCTAGTAGTCCTAATGAAGGCGGTAGGCAAGTGCACAACCGACCACATATCGGCTGCGGGTCCGTGGCTGCGCTACCGGGGTCACCTACGCAACATCTCGAAGAACCTCTTCTTGGGCGTGGTAAATGCTTTTGGTTCCAAGCCGGGAACTGGCTACTGCCAGCTGCATAATCAGGAGGAATCTCTACCGGACATCGCCGAGCACTACCGAGCTGCTGGAGTCGATTGGGTGGCAATCGGAGACGAGAACTACGGAGAGGGATCCTCGAGGGAGCATGCAGCCATGGAACCACGATACGCCGGGGCAAAGGTAATTTTGGTCCGGTCGTTCGCTAGGATCCATGAGACCAACCTCAAAAAGCAAGGCGTTCTCCCGCTGACCTTTAAAGATCCAGCCAGCTATGAGCTCATCGGCAGGGACGACAAGATAAATGTTCTGGGTCTTGCTTCCCTCGAGCCGGGCAAGGCGGTCAAGTGTCAAGTAGTACACCCCGACGGATCAACCGTCGAGTTCGAGGCTACACACACAATGTCTGCCGAGCACATCGACTGGTTCAAATCAGGCGGGGCACTCAACGTGATCCGCAGGAACATGGCCAGCTAAATTAGCCCAAACAGATCGGCACAACTCATGGGTCCAGGGGGGGGTATATCTTCCCCCTGGACCCATTGAGGACCAAAACGAACTCCCCGGACTCGATCACAAAAATCCCCCAGGCGACCAACTTCTAGCATGGATTGGAAGTGCGCAACCTATCAGATTCGATAAGATCGGCAAGCTTTCGGATATCTAGCCATCTCCATCCTGGCGTTCCTCTACCACAGAGCCCTCGCCCGCCGTAATAAAGGTTGAAACCATCGATGTACACTCCCACGCGCATCGTCCTACCCTACCGGTCCCATCCATCACGGTCTCGTGACCCTTGCGCTCTCTGAGTTTCAATTTCTGCAAACTGTTCCGCTCGCCATGCGGCAAGATTGAGTGGTTCAGAGGCACGAAGGTCTTGTTCAGGGTTCTCGGCTATGGCCTCAAGGTCTTGATCCTCTGGCCCCTGGGCGAGCATCTCCTCTCGAAGCCTGTCACGCACAACATGGCCGAGAGTTGTCGTCGACTCTTGGCATTAACTTTCTCGAGCGTCTCTCGCACAGTACCAATCTCTCCCTCGATGTATTGGTCTCCATCAGAGGGGTCGGTCTGGATCACATCCATCTCACCTGCCAAAGCGGGCGCTCGTCATGCCAACGTAGAACAGTTCTTCGTCCAGCGATCATCAACGAACAGCACAGAACGATCACACGTCAATCCCTGTGACCTGTGGACCGTTGAGGCGTAACCAAGCTCACAACTGGTGGCGGCATACTCTCTCGTTACGACTCTTTGTTTGTCGTTACCAGCGCCTTGCAGCAGTAGACCATCATCGGTAACGTCTGTAAGTTTCCAAGTCTCTCCGTTGAGAACTCCTTAATCACGATCATTTGACCGAGTAATGACGATGCCACCTTGATAGCCATAGTCAGCTTTCGATGATACGCCAATACATCGAACAACAGCATCGACCAGACGCGTAACTAGCGATTCACCGCCGCCCCGGAGGACGGTGGTGAATCGCCGAGACATGGGTAGCGCGTTCCATCGAGCAACCGCAAATTTGACTGCTTCTTCAGGATCTGTATATCCCCGTGCGGCGTCATGGTCAAGATAGGCATCAATCCCAGAACTATCGCTGCTTCCTGCTCTCATACTGCGTTGATACCCCAGCCATCATTGACCTCCGCCTTCGTTGCTGCTAGAGGCTCTCCCGCTTGCTTTTGAACAGTTACCAGCCCTTCAGGCCGGATGCGACCCGATTGCGGAGGTTCCCCTTGTGAGACTTCATTGCGGCACCTACCCTCTCTTGATGCAGTTGCCTCGCCAATCTTGAAAGTGAGCGATCCGGAATCGTGGGCAGGTCACCAAAAACTCCCCGAAGAATAAAATCGGCAAGTTCGCTATTTCTAGCCAAAACCGGCCCGTGCATATAAGTTGCTATAACATTTTTATAGCGAACTCCGTCTGCCTTGGCGGTCCTCGAATTTCCGATGCCCGCTACTACCTTGGAAAACGGTCTAGCGTCCGGACCTAAATGTGTGGAACTTCCATGATTTTCGTAACCGACCAAAAGTTCTTCTCCCCCATTAAGCTCTGCCCTAACTAGGAGTTCGCCGACCGCCCTAGCGCCTGGCATCTTGACTGATCGGCAATCTAAAATACCCAATCCTGGAACCTCGTTGCCTTCGGCATCTACGAAGTATTCTCCGAAAATTTGCAGGCCAGCACAGACCGCCAGCACATAGGACCCAGCTTCGACAGCACGGTGCAATGCTCTCGACTTGCCCAAAATCTTAGAAGCCTCAACTTGAGGTGAATCTTCTCCCCCGCCCACCAAATAGATATCTGCACCTTGTGGAAGTGGATCGGACGACCTAACCTCCAGTTCAGTTACGGCGATGCCTCTGAGTTTTAGCCTCGCAGCAAGAACCTTTGCATTACCACCATCCCCATACGTGCCCAAAAGATCAGGAAAAACTGTCACGATCGAGACTGCTTCGCCCACTATTTGCTCCTTTTAGACATAAATCCATTTATCCCGTCTAAGGCCCTGGCGATCCTAGTAGGGGATCCGCTTCTCTCAAGGTCTTTGCGTATCCGTTGAAAACAGGTGTAATTAGCAAGTACAACGACGTCTGCCTTTTTCTTTGAAGCCACGACAATCGCCGAGTAAGGGTCTGGAACGACTAATACCTCAACCTCGGCATAGCGCAGTCGGAGGGCCATATCGGTTGCTCTCTCTCCGCAGACAACCACCAGATGACCAGCAAAAATCTCAAATGGCACGTCCCAGATCCAGGACGGGTCTTTCCCATCAGCTAACTTTGCGTTAAGACCGATCACAATTGCCCGGTCTTTCACCCAAGAATCGACCATGGCTATAAGCTCGACCCACCCAGCAGGATTCTTCGCGAGGGTCAACATCACGCTGCCGTCGGTTCCAGCAAGCTGATAGGTCTGAAATCTCCCACTTACCGAGACGACCCCCGCCATCCCATTCTTCGAAATTTCCGGCGCAACTCCAACGCAAGCGCACCCAGCAAGGGCCATCAATGAATTTCGAATATTGAAGGAGCCGGGGATATTTAGCTCTAAAGCGATATTTCCGGCTGGTGATGCAACGACCAGATCACCACTCAGCTGCCAGGTAACTTCTGGCCTCTGAAAACCGCACTCGCATTGCCAGCTACCCCCGGAAAATGTAATACGCCCGGTGCAGACGGGACAGCCAGAAGAATCCTCTGTCCAGGAAATTCCCCCCGCCACCCAAGTAACGTCTAAAACCTCCGAAGCAGCGAACACAACCAACGGGTCGTCGGCGTTTGCGACCACTTTTGCTCCCGGGAGTTCGCCTAAAAGCGACTTCCACCTTCTCGCTATTTTCCTTACTTCCTGCGTCCTATCCAGCTGATCTCGAGACAAATTTAACAAAACAATCGCCTTCGGCTTGATAGACCTGGCCACGGGCGTCAAGTAGATCTCATCGACTTCGAGGGCTGCAAAGGTGGCTTGAGAATGTGATCGAAGCCCCCCGATGAGCGCCGACACAACTCCACCGGTCATATTCGAACCCCCGGCATTGGTGACGGTGGGTCCCGACCGCTCCAGTCCAGACGCCAGGAGAGCAGTCGTAGTGGTCTTTCCGTTAGTTCCGCTTACTAATACTACGTCAATAGTTTTCACGAGTTCAGAGAGAATCTCAGGGTCTATCCTCAATGCAATCTTGCCAGGAAGCGACTGACCCTGGCCAAGCTTAAAAAATCGGAGTGCACCGGCAGAAGCTCGAGCCGCCAGGAGGGCCAGCTGTTTTCTTACCAACCTCTCAGAGGTAGACCAGACAGATTTTCGGATTTCAGTATCAGACATCGCATCTTCCTCACGCATAAGGGTATCGGGGCATCAAAAAAGACAAGCCTTAGAAAAAGTCCTCTCAGATCACGTTATGGCAAGCCCGCACTAAGCCCACTCCAGCTCGATTTATCGGAAGAAACTTTGTGGTTAAACACGAAGGAGTTGGCGGGGGGGGGTGCCAACTCCTTCGAAATGTCCAGATTGAGGGGGGGATTCAATCTGCTGTTAACCATTATCGTCGGAATCTGAGCGCGAGTTTCCACCTACGGTGCGATATTCTCTATCTGTTAATTAGATAGGGAGACACATGGACATTCGCCAATTGCGTTCGATGGTCGCTGTAATGGACTACGGAGGCTTCTCTGCCGCCGCCGCTGCCCTAGGAACGGTTCAATCCAACGTATCAACCCATCTTTCCAAGCTCGAATCAGAGGTCGGATTCATCCTGATTGACCGTCGCACCGGAATCCCTACGGAGGAGGGTGCCTTGGTAGCAAACAGGGCAAGACGGCTCCTCGCCGAACTCGAAGCTATTAAATCTGACCTTTCAGCGATGGCCGGAGATCTTCACGGTCGAGTGAGGATAGGGATGATAGGGACGACTGCAAGATGGATGATTCCACTTCTTGTCCCAAGAACCCAAGATACCCACCCCAACATCCGACTCGAGATCTCAGAAGGAACGTCCTCCTCCCTGCAAAACAGGCTTAACGTCGGCCGGGTCGAACTTGCCCTAATCAACAGGCCGATAGGAGCGAGCGAACTCGAATTTCATCCGTTATTCGACGAGTCTTTAGTTCTACTGGTCGACAAGTCTCACCGTTTGGCAAGTGCTAATGAAATTTCTGTCGCTGACTTGGCGAATGTCAAGCTGGTTATTCCTCCCAGAGGGACGGGCTTTCGTGACGAGTTGGATGCGGTTGCGGCGACTCACGGGGTCAAGATCGCTTCAAAGGCCGAAGTTGACGGGCTAAGACTGATCGCTGCACTTGCGATGGATGGTTTTGGACCGGCGATCCTGCCCAGCTCATCAATTCCTGAACACCAGATGGATCACCTCAAATCGATAGCCATCACGGATCTTGCGCCCCGTCGAATAGGCTTCGCACGACTGGCAAAGTCGTTAGATTCGGCGGCGTCGAGGGCCGTGGCCGAGATACTGATCCAAATCGGGACAAAGAACACCACAGCAGCGCCTTCGGGAATTACCTTTCTTCAACCAAATTAGCGCTGAAAAGTCACCTTTTCGGGGGGACTTTCGCTCCGCAGCCTCTAGCATTTGCAATGCTACTAATCAGTAACTAAATTCTAAGGAGACGTCTAAATGGGTCAAGCCTGCGAAGGACGCGTCGTTATTGTCACTGGTTCTGGTCGAGGAATCGGCCGAGCCCACGCATTGGAGTTCGCCCGACAAGGGGCATCCGTTGTAGTTAATGACCTGGGAGCAGAAGTAGATGGATCCGGTTCCGGTACCGGGCCCGCCGGGGAAGTAGTCGAAGAGATCCGGGCTATGGGTGGCAAGGCGGTAGCCAACGGCGACGACGTGTCCGATTGGGAAGGCGCCCAGAAACTAGTAAACACGGCGATAGAGTCATTTGGGAAACTTGATGTCGTCGTGAATAATGCAGGCATACTTCGTGACCGAATGATCATCAACATGACCGACGCCGAATGGGACGCCGTGATCAGAGTCCACTTGAGGAGTACCTTCTCCATGACCAGGTGGGCTGCAACTTATTGGCGGGAGCAGACCAAGGCTGGAATCGAAGTCGATGCACGAGTGATAAATACAGCCTCCTCGTCTGGGATCTATGGCAACGTTGGACAGGCTAACTACGGGGCCGCAAAGGCGGGTATCGCCTCATTCACGATCATCGCATCACAAGAACTCGCCCGCTACGGAGCGACCGTGAACGCCATTGCACCCGTCGCCTTGACAAGAATGACCGAAAATCTCGGCATTTTCGCCCACGAAGAAGACCCAGGTAAGTTCGATCCCTTTGCACCAGAAAACGTATCACCCCTAGTCGTTTGGCTTGGGTCCAAAGCGTCCAAAGGGATTACCGGAAGGGTATTCGACGTATACGGTGGACATATTGACGTGGCCGAGGGCTGGCACGCTGGACCTGGTGCGGATATCAATGATCGCTGGAAAGTCGAAGACCTAGATAGCGTCATCCCGGCCCTAGTAGCGAAGGCGAAGAAAAACGCCGACACTATGGGCAATATCCCCGAATAGCAATCACACCTACAAACCGCAAGTAACCAGTGACGAAGGGAATAGGTTCCCTTCGTCCGATATCGTTGTTCGGTCACCAAATTGGCCTTCCGCTCTGGAAGATACCCATTCCAAGGCGGAAGGCTTTAGCTTCGTGGGCACGACCCATGGCCCGTCAATAAAGAGTGCCAACCGTTGCATCCGAATGATCAATAGTGAGTCTATTCACCAGATGCACCTTTTACAAGGTTCTTCCTTCGGGCTTTATTCTCACTAGCCCGAGGGTCGTTCTTGCCTCTCCGAGTACGGCCAGTAT
>JAJZCF010000225.1 GCA_021846265.1 Actinomycetes bacterium
TCGGGAAAAATTCGCCGGGTAGATCTACGAGGACGCGAGAACGAAATTCACGCCAGCGACAAAAGGGTTGAAGGCGAATGGACAGACGACGACTTTCCCGAGCTGCGGTCCTAGGCTAGGCCGGTCACGAAGCTAGCCGAAGCAGGGGGCATATCTCCGGGGGATTTAATCCAAAGGTACGCACTCTGCTTCGGCCGTTGAACATAACTCCGCTATGGGCAGCCAATTTGCCAGACCAAGCTAATCGAGTCGGCACGATAAAAAAACTCAAACAGTTATAGGGTGGGCTCGAAATCTCACCCAAAATTCACCCGTAGTTCGACACAAATCCCCAAAGTGAAAAATTCTCCAAACCTCGGCGGCGACTTTGACCCTGTCTTTGCCACTATGACCTGCCTCTTCTGGCTATCCTTTCCACGCCAAACCCCGCCACTTTTGTACCATCTAGCGTCGATCGCATTGTCCTGATATGAATTGCACCACAAAAAGTCGACCGTAATCGACAAACATGCGACCAGAAATAACCAAGTCCCAGAGGACCGAATGGCGCGACAAGCAAGACTCTCCGAATTATTAATTACGTGACCTAAGTCACCGAATTAGCGCTAAGTAGCCCATTAGCCTTCGCACCGTATACCCTGGTACGTATACAGCGCTGTGAACAGTAATTTATTTGATAGCACGCCAACAAAGTTCGGTCAGGTTTTGAAATACCGCTGGTTAAAGGTCAATTTGAGTAAGGCTTATTGCGGCATAAATTAAAACCGATACACCGCTAGAAGGGAGTTTGTCTGACGCCGACTTGGGGTAGCACAATTTCCTAACCGAGTTAACACTTGCCATTAATCGGTCAGCAAGTGCTTTTACTTAGGTAAATGCACTGCAACACTGAACCTTCTGGGCGGATATTACTAAACCACCCTAGGGTATCTGAACAAATACAAAAGGTACAAGATTTTACTTAAAGCTCCAAGGGCTTTACTTCAGATATGAATTGAAATCTCAAGAAATTCTTTGCTGGTCAAAGCGTAAAAAGGAGGGTATAAATGGCACGTATCGTGATTCTCGGAGCTGGAATTTCGGGGCACACTGCGGCTCTGCATCTCAAGAGAAAGCTCAAAAAAAGACACGAAATCGTCGTGGTCTCACCAAACTCAAACTGGAATTGGATCCCTTCGAATATCTGGGTCGGGGTCGGGAAGATGTCCAAGAACCAGGTCATTTTCCCCTTACGCCCGGTCTATAGGCGTAAGGGAATTGAGTTTCGCCAAGCAAAGGCAACTGCACTCTGGCCAGAAGGCGATGAAAATAATCCCCAAGGTGCCGTGGACATCGTCTACACCGATCCGGAGAGGCTGGGAGACGAGGAAAGGCTCACCTACGATTTCTTAATCAACGCAACTGGCCCAAAACTCAACTTTGCGGCGACTCCAGGCTTAGGGCCCGACGGAAATTCCCTCTCGGTCTGTACCGCCCAACACGCTGAGGAGACCTCGAAGGAATTCGACAAAATCGTCGAAGCACTAAGGCGCGGCGAGCGCAAAACACTCGTCGTCGGTGTCGGGCACGGTACCTGTACCTGTGAAGGCGCCGCATTCGAATACACCTTCAACATCGAACACGAGCTCCGAGAACGCAATGTTCGAGATCTAGCTGACGTAATATATTTGACCAACGAATACGACTTGGGAGACTTCGGGGTGGGCGGTATGCAATTCGCCCAGCGAGGTTTTGTCACTTCATCTAAGATGTGGACCGAATCACTTTTCAGAGAGCGAAACGTCCGGGCAATTCTCCGGGCGCATGTCGAGCGGGTCGATCCCGGAGTTATCCATTATGAGCAGTTGGACGGGACCAAAGAGTCGCTGCCTTTCGACTTTGCCATGTTATTGCCACCGTTTCGCGGCGCAGACTTAAAGGCGTTCAAACGTAGCGGAGAGGATATTACCTCTGAACTATTTGCACCAAATGGATTTCTGCGGGTCGATGCCGACTACACGGCCAAACCTTACGACTCCTGGACCGCAGAAGATTGGCCCAAGACATACCAGAGCCGGTCGTATGAAAACCTATTCGGGATAGGGATAGCCTTTGCTCCGCCCCATCCGATCTCACAACCCAGAACAAGCCCTAACGGTACTCTCATTGCCCCGGCTCCACCTAGAACCGGAATGCCCTCTGGTTTAATGGGCAGGATCGTCGCTCAATCGATAGCAGATCGCCTTCTCTCAAACGGTGACGCACCACTGCACAAGGCGTCGATGGCCAACATGGGTGCCGCTTGCATCGCCTCCGCCGGCGCCAGCTTGAAAAACGGTTCAGCTGCTGCGATGACCATGTATCCGATCGTTCCCGACTTCGAGCGGTTTCCAGACTCCGGTAGGGATCTAAAGGAGACCACCGGAGAGATCGGACTAGGTGCCCATTGGACAAAACTGCTCCTGCACTATCTATTCATCTATAAAGCCAAAGCCAGGCCACTTTGGTTCCTGATTCCCGAGTGAGATCCGCCAGTACGGCAACAAGAAAGGCGTAAAAATGGATAACTCCGCAACAAAGATAGCCACGGCCCCCCTACCAACCCGCAAGACCCTAAGGTCAAGGAAGAACATTCCTTTTCAGGTGCTGCGCTTCGCTGTATTCAATATTCGGATGCTCAAGATGGTAATGCGGGCGCATCAGTAAATGAAAACCTCACTCCGCTACCCGAAGTATCACCGATCAACTCACGGACCATGAGGCCTCGTGTTCGGGTCTCTCGGGCGGCTGGTAATCCAGCCGT
>JAJZCF010000226.1 GCA_021846265.1 Actinomycetes bacterium
GACTCCTCATGCCCATGGGTGGGTCAGAATTCGTTTTAGCGAGCCAATCTCCGCTCAATCGGGATGATTCGTCGAGTTTTGACCCCTGGATCGGTTTTGGATGAGTCGGTGCGTGGATTCAGGCTAAGACCTACGGATTCCGCGGTCGAAGCCTCTTTTTGAAAATTGTCCTTCCAGCGGCGTCTCCACAGATATTCGCTGGACTCCGAGTAGCGCTCAGCGTTTCCCTGGCGGTCATGGTCGTAGCTGAGATGCTCGGCGGGGGCTCGGGGATCGGATACTTCATCGCCAACGCTCAGCAGTCTTTCAATATCGACGGGAGCTACGGAGGAGTGATCGTACTCGGCTGCCTCGGTTGGATTTTTGACACACTGTTTTTATTGTTTGAGCGTCGACTGCTGGCCTGGCAGCGAGGCACGGTGGGAGGACTATTAGATGTCTGATTCGGTTCTTAGTATCAAAAAGCTGCAGGTATCGATTCAGAGTCGCGATGGATCGGTCAACGAAATTACCAAAGATGTCAGCTTAGAACTCCACGAGCACGAGTTTGTAAGCATTGTCGGCCCGTCGGGTAGCGGGAAGACGACCCTCCTTCGTGCTGCCTCTGGTCTGCGCCCACCTTCTGGGGGTGAGGTCATATTTGACCAGAAGCCAATAACCGACGTCCCTAAAGGGCTGGCCATCGTTTTCCAGGAGTACAACAAGAGCCTTTTCCCTTGGCTGACTATTGGTAAGAACGTGGCGATGGGGGCACGCGACTATTCGAACCAGGAGCGTTCCGAGAGAGTAGAAAGGGCTTTAGGCCAAGTTGGCTTGGCCGGTTTTGCCACTCGATACCCTTGGGAACTCTCCGGAGGAATGCAGCAACGTGCGGCTTTGGCTCGAGCAATGGTCTCGAATCCCCGAATCCTCATGATGGACGAGCCTTTTGCATCCGTAGATGCCTTGACTAGAAATCACCTCGAAGACGTAGTCCAGCGGCTGTGGGACTCTTCGAACTTTTCAGCCCTCATGGTCACCCACGACGTCGGAGAAGCGGTCTATTTGAGCGACCGAGTGCTCGTCCTATCCGCTAGGCCCTCGACGGTATTAGCGGAGATCAAGATCGATCTGGATCGTCCCCGTTCGCAGATCGAGACGAGAAAGACGAAGCGCTTTGTTGAGCTAGTTGCCGAGGTGCTCGAAAGGGTCGAACACGCCGGGCGCCAAGCCGTTGGAATCGAAGACTTGAGTTAACTGTCGAACTTTATCAATCTGTGAAATCTAACTGGGCCTTTGGAATCGGGCCCGGTCTAATTAGCGGCGACTTTCGGTGACTTGCGAAGCTAAATGATACCGGACAGACCTACTCAGCGGTCGAAATGACGCTGGCGAATACTCTACCTTTGTCCTATAGTCGTTATTTAGTCGCCCACCGGCGTGGCTATTTCTTGACTGGGGGAGCTGTGAAAATCGAAAGGAGCATCGTCAGAGTAGGTGACCTCGACTTCTCCTACTTGAGTGCTGGTGAGGGGCCTTTGGTAGTGCTTTGCCACGGATTTCCCCAGACCGCCCTCTGTTTTCAGAGCCAGATCGTCCATCTAGCTTCACTAGGATATCGAGCCGTGGCCCCCGACCTGCGTGGTTACGGCGGATCATCAAAGCCGTACGAGGTCTCCAAGTATTCGATACTCCACTTGACCGGGGATATCATCTCCCTGATTGAGGCGCTGGGCGAATCGAAGGCCACCATTGTGGGTCACGACTGGGGGGCGAACGTCGCTTGGTATAGCGCCCTTTTTAGGCCCGATGTCATAGACGGCGTCTTCGGCATGAGCGTCACCTACCGGTCAGCCAGGCCTAAGCTCCCTCCGGTTTCGATCTTTTCTAAAATGGGCGATCCTTCGCAAAATCGACTTTTCTACATGGTCTACTTCCAACAAGAGGGACTCGCCGAAGCCGAGTTTGACTCGGACCCAGAAGGGACGATTCGAAAGTTTCTCTACGGAGTCGGCTCTGAGTCGCCTGGGGACCCCGGCTGGAACGCAATCTATACCACCAATGGCCGACTCCTCGATCAAACCACCATTCCAAAGCTGGAACCCGACTGGTTAAACAAGGATTATGTAGCCCAAAGTGTTCGAGGCTTTAAAGAAGGAGGCTTTCGGCCTCCACTCAACTACTACAGAAATCTAGATAAGAATTGGGAGCTGACCGAGGCATTTAATCACCAAAAAATCACCGTACCTGCGGCCTTTCTGGTCGGCGAAAAAGATATGGTTAGAATTTTCTCTAGGCGCTCAGAGGAGGAACTCGAAGCGGGATTCACCGATTTAAGGTTCAAGAGGGTGATAAAAGGGGCCGGGCACTGGCTCCAGCAGGAAAAGGCCGAAGAAGTAAACGCAAACCTCGAACAGTTTCTAACCAATTTGCGCCGCCGGCGTTAGCAATCTCTAAAATATCGAACAAGCGCCCCGCTAGTTCAGACCCGCTAAGTTCCCTCCAGCTAATTTCTTCTCCCCGACACCTTCAAAAGGAGCGATTCGTAGGTGCCAAAAGCACCAATGGATCGTCGGTCACTACCCTTATGTGAGTTTGGAATCGTCCGTGGAGGTCCTTTCCAACTCGCCGAACCAGGTCGGTGAACCCTGCCTACTCTCCAACACCAACAGAGTCTCGCTGTGACGAAAGGAAGGTACATGCCATACCGAACCCAGAATCAGTTCACGAAGATGATTTTGATCCTTGACCCTGATGTGCAAAACCAGGTCCCACTGACCGGAGACTACATAAACT
>JAJZCF010000227.1 GCA_021846265.1 Actinomycetes bacterium
AGCGAAGCGAGGGATCCCTCTGCGATCTTCTTTCCCGACGAGATGATTACTAAATTGTCTGCGAGTTTTTCAGCCTCACCGAGCTCGTGGGTAGTAAGCAAGACGCTCGCACCATTTTCGGCAAGCTGCTTGATCATCTGCCTGATCACAAGTCGACCTTCTGGGTCGACTCCGGCTGTCGGTTCATCTAAGAAGACGACAGATGGGTTGCCAATGATACTGAGAGCTAGGGAGAGCCTCTGGGCTTCTCCGCCCGAGAGCCGCCGGTACTTCGTGTCCCACAGCGCCGTCAAGTCGAGGATTTTTGCCAGTTCCTTAGGGGATTGGGGATTTTGATAGAAGCCAGCGTAGAGTTCCAAGGAGTCTCCGACCGACATCCGAGGGTATATTCCGCCTTTTTGCAGCATCACCCCGATCTTGGATGACAGCGCCCTCTTATCCTTTATCGGATCCATGTCGAGAACTCTTACGCTGCCGGAACTCGGCTTCTTGTAGCCCTCGATCGTCTCTACCGTCGTGGTCTTGCCCGCACCGTTTGGGCCGAGCAAGCATAGTATCTCGCCTTCCGAACAGCTAAGGTCCAGGCCCGAAACGGCTTTTTTTTCGCCATAAGATACCACTAGGTTACGAACTTCGATAGCTGCCATGCAAAACAAAACTAGCGTGTCTAACAATGATTGATATCCGATTACTCAGGGATGATCCCGTAGGGGTTCGAGCAAGCCTTGTCCGGAGGGGTGTGACTGAATCGCAGGTCGATGAGCTTATCGAGTCCGACCAGAACTTCAGAGAGTCCGTCTTGGCACGAGATGAAGTTAGGGCCGAACTTAATCTGCTTTCTAAGTCCGTCGAAGCCGCCTACAAGGCTAAAGATATCGAAAGGGCAGGCGAACTAAGGCAGCGGGCCAAGGAGCTTGGCGACCGACTGAGCGTCTTGGAAGATGCGTGCACCTCGGTCGAGAACAAGCGTAAGGAACTGTTGCTATACATACCAAACATTCCCGACGATCACGTTCCAGATGGGGAGAGCGATCACGATAACGTTCCGATTAAATACTGGTGCAAGGACTTAGGAGAGGTCCTTCCTGGAGAGTTCGTGCTTCCCGACTTTCCGGACTCGACGAGGGTCCCACACTGGGAGATCGGCGCCGAGCTCGGGATTTTGGACTTGGAACGGGCTACGAAGCTATCTGGAGCGATGTTTCCGATGTTCAGGGGCCCTGGTTCCAGGATGATCCGAGCGTTGACCTCCTTCGCTTTGGATATCCATGGCGACGAATCAACCGGCCACCCTTACGAGGAGGTTAGGCCACCGACGATGGTCAGGACCGAGACCATGGTCTCGACTGGGCATTTGCCGAAGTTCGCAGAAGACGCCTACCATCTAGAGCGCGACTCGCTTTGGGCTATTCCAACCGCCGAAGTCCCACTGACCTCGATGTATAGAGATGAGATAGTCGAAGAGTCATTCTTGCCAAAGCGACTGACCGCATTTACTGCGTGCTTTCGCCGCGAGGCCGGCTCAGCGGGTAGGGATACCAGGGGACTCCTCCGACTCCACGAGTTCGACAAGGTCGAGATACTCGCCTACACAACGGCCGATCAAGCCCAAGAACTTCACCAGGAGCTCTTGGCAAAGGCCGAGGAGCTGCTTAGGTTGTTAGGAATTACCTATCGAGTCGTTGACCTTTGTACCGGGGATCTAGGCAACTCATCCAAGAGGACCTTCGACCTCGAGGCTTACAGTCCTGGTACCGACAAGTGGCTCGAGGTCTCTTCGGTCTCTTGGTTCGGTGACTATCAAGCGAGGCGGGCGAACTTGCGCTATCGAAAGGCCGACGGTTCGGGTGTAGAGTATTGCCACACGCTCAACGGCTCCGCATTGGCTTGGGCGAGGATATGGGCGATTCTCGTCGAGATTGGCAGACAGCAAGACGGCTCGGTAGTGCTGCCACAGGTACTGGCGCAGTATTTGGGTGGGAAGACGACAATCGACGCAAAGACTTCGAGACTCGTCTAGGCGCGCTTGGAACATTGGATTGCGGACTCTGGAATTAATCGCTGAAGTGCACTTGTAAAGATTTTGCACACCTCGATTGGCCTTAGGGCCACCTTTCGCGGTAGCTTTTTTGTCGTGGGCACTTCTCAAATCTTATTTTCGATAGCTCTCGGCGTCATTACTGTCGTCGTTATTGGGTTCGCAGCGTTCGTCATCTCCACGACAATGTGGGGAAATCGTTGGGTTAGGAGGAGTAAATGAGTCCTAAGTCGGCGACGATCTACAAAGGCAAAACCGGCCAGTGGGCATTCGTTCTGCATCGGATTACGGGTTTTTTGGTCTTTATGTTCATCCTTTTGCACGTGGTGGACATATCGACGATCAATTCCCCTCATATCTATGACGCTATTCACCGACTCTACGGGAATGTCTTTTTGAGGCTGTTCGAGGTAGGGCTACTCTTTGGACTTACCTATCACGCGCTAAACGGGCTGAGGGTAATCATGATTGATTTCTTTCCAGGAGCGATCAAGAATGAGAAGCAACTTTTCTATTTCATGTTCTCGCTCAGCCTTTTGCTGACGGTCATAGGCGGAGTCGTAATCCTCAGGCCCTTCTTTACAGGGAGTACACACTAATGGCAATTCGTTCTCTAGCGCAGAAATCGGGCGACTTAAGGACCTCTACTAGGAAACCGCGCCAGAATTTTGAAACCTGGTCATGGTATTTCATGAGGATATCGGG
>JAJZCF010000228.1 GCA_021846265.1 Actinomycetes bacterium
GCGATAATTGCGGATCTGTTTCCGAAAGAGAAGAGGGGACGAGCTTATGGCTACAACGCAATCGGATGGAGCCTAGGTGCCGTCCTTGGAATAGTAGTTGGCGGTGCAATAGTCACCTACTTCTCTTGGCGGTGGATTTTCTGGATAAACGTCCCGATCGGAATAGCTGCTTTGGTTTTGGCGTATCGTGTACTTCCGAGCAACAACACCAGGGAGAAGCACCATATCGACCTGGTGGGAATGTTGACTTTAGGTCTTGGACTCTTTGGAATACTATGGGCAATGACGAAGCTTGCCACCTCTGTGCTGGATGCCTCACTGATTGCATACGCAGTCTCCGGAGTGGTCCTGCTCGTGGTATTTGTGCTGATAGAGAGCCATCAGGCAGAGCCCATGATTCATTTAGATCTTTTTCGGGTACCAACGATGACGCCGTCTTTGTTGGCGGCAATGTTCCAAGCACTAGGTAACTACGCCGTACTTTTTTTGGTGATTATGTACCTTCAGGGTCCGAGGGGGTTATCGCCCCTCAATGCTTCTTTATTGCTGGTCCCTGGTTACGTCATCGGTGGAGCAGTTGGCCCCCTTTCCGGCAGAGTGTCAGATAAGGTTGGGTCGGTAATACCGGCGACCTTTGGACTGCTTGTACAGGTTGTCGCACTATTTTTCTATGCCCATCTTTCGGACACTACCGGGCTTTGGCTCGTTGTGGTGGTAAGCATAATCAACGGGATCGGTGGGAGTAGCTTCTTTCCAGCCAACAATTCAGCCGTGATGAAGGCCTCTCCGCAGGAAGTTTTCGGTATTGCATCTGGGATGCTAAGAACATTCGCCAATATTGGAATGGTCTTCTCCTTCTCGCTGGCGATCCTGGTCGCATCCAGATCGATTTCGAGAAACCTAGCGTTTGCGATCTTTGTTGGAACAGCCAAACTAACCGGGCCAGTGGCAAGGGCTTTTACTACCGGTCTCCATGCGGCATTTTACGCCTCAATGGTGCTCATGATTATCGCAGCGTTGCTGTCTGCGTCGCGGCTAGCCTCAAGGGTTTCTAAACATGATGGAGGCCTCTCCGCAGAAAGGTCGACAGCTTGAATGGGCCTGCTTGTTAGATTATTGCCGCGGACCATCATCGGTGTCGGCGTCGGGCCACCCGATTAGCATTAAAAACCTCTCCGGCAGCAATAAGTATCGTGATGGAATGGTGAAACTAGAATCGCTATGGTTTCTTGCTGGAAGGTTTTGGTCTTGTTCCGAATAGAAGTAGCAAGTGCATTCGAGAATGAGGAGTCTTGATGGACCCGTCAGAAATACCTGATATCCCAGAAGTGGCATCAGGCATAAAGGGTAAAGAGGCCCACAAACTTATCAGGGCCACGAAAAAGATCGGTCAAGTGCTATTCAGCTCGGACGGGAGTGCGATTGGGGAAGTCGTCGATATCGTAGTTCGGTGGGATGGGCAAGATCCTCACCCACTTGTTACCGGTCTGGTAGCGGATGTTGGCGAATTAGGCAAAGTTTTTGTATCGTCTGCGAGACTGATCACGTTTACGAAAAATAATAACGTAGTGCAGCAAAGGCAAAACGGCTTTCAGCCGTGGGAGAGGCGCCGTGGCGAGCTGCTTTTGAATGAGGACTTTATTGGTCGGCAAGTTGTCGATACCGACGACGTGCGGGTGCTTAGGGCGAGGGATCTTTTTCTGGCTCGCCTAGCGGGACAATATCGCTTAGTAGCAGTCACCGGGAAGAAGAAGTTCCGTCTCCCTGAAGCCGGGGAAGAACAAGAAAATGAGGGAGACCTAGTCGACTGGGCGGACATACACCCGTTTGGCGACCCAGGATCAGAGCTCAGGCTTAAATTTCCCCACGAGGGACTGAAGCGGCTCCGTCCTGGAGAGCTAGCAGACGTGCTCGAGCATCTGGACAAGGAGGCTAGGGACGAGCTGACATCGACCATGGATCCGGAGTTTGTCGCCGACGCTATCGAGGAGATGGAGCCCGAAGAAGTGGAGGAGCTGCTGATAGACACCGAACCGTCGAAAGCTGCCTCTTTGATTTCAAAGATGGAGCCCGACGAGGCGGTCGACGCGCTGAGGGATTTAGGCAGGGCCGAAGCCGATGAAATCATAGCGAAGCTTCCATCGGCGGTTGCGGGGCAGATAAAGGCGCTTTTGGATTATCCCGAGGCGATGGCAGGTGGCTTCATGACGACCACCCTGGTAGTTGCGCACCTGGCAGAGACCGTCGAGGAAGTAGTGGAGAAACTCAAAGGGTTTCGGGAGCATTCGGTTGATATCGACGGGGTAGTAGTAGTCGATGAAAATGGGGTTTTTGTTGACGACCTTTGCCTTTTCGACATCTTGGTCGCTTCACAAAAAGATCTTGTCTTCGACCTTGTCCATGAAGTTGAACCGGTCATGGTTGGCGCTGACTATATGGTCAAAGAGGTAGTTGACAAGCTGAAGGCCTCACGAAGGTCGTCGGTAATAGTGGTAGATGAAGGCCTGCACCCAATTGGGCGGGTCCTTGCCGATGACGTAATCGACGCGCTAGGGGTGGGTTCGGGCTTTCGCTTCAGAATGCCGTGGAATCGTTAAGCACAACATAACTGAGATTTTTCTCAAACGCTGGACAGCCGCAGGAGAAACACAGCCTCAAAATGAGTCGAGGGGTTGCAACAGTTGACGCAGAGATGAGCTATAACTATACACAATGAACTTGCGTGAGTGGGCA
>JAJZCF010000229.1 GCA_021846265.1 Actinomycetes bacterium
GGTGGAGGTGAGCGGACTCGAACCGCCGACTTCTACGTTGCGAACGTAGCGCTCTACCAGCTGAGCTACACCCCCGGACGTAATGATTCTAGCGAGTCAGGCTTGTAGGCAGCCCGAGAGAGCCAATCAGTTGCTGAGCTGGGTCGATCGATTGCCTTCGAGTCCCACTGCCCAGTCCATGGGCCGCATCTCTTTGCTCTTTGGTGACATAGGCGAGTGCGCCAACGTAAGTTGCCATGGCGCCCGCAGAGAGCAGGGAAACGTACAGGCCGAGGGCTATTCCGAATGCCAGCCCACCCACAAGCGGGATGACTGAACCAGACGCAAGAGCCAATGCGATCCTGCGCCTCTTGATTAAGGTTTTTTGGGATGGTTTTTGAGAAGTCCTGCGATCGAACCCAGCCTGAATTAATTCGGTTCTTCTGACTGAGACCGAAAGGGTCATGTCAATGCAGTCAGACCTTGCCAAAGAAACGCACTGTCTTCCAAGCACCATAAGAGACCGGGAAAAGCGATTTACCGATGCAAGATTCTGTGTTTCTCGCCTTTTTAACAGGAGAGGAATCGCCGCAACGAAGAACCACATCATGGCTATCAACAAGAGAGCCAACTTCATCCCCATGGTCAATCACACCTTTGTAATTACAAACTTAGCACAAATAAGGACGAAAAACTGAACAAAAAGTAAATTGTTGGAAATTAGTAGTTCAGGCTAGCTTGAACTACAACCCTTAGAGGTCGAAATCCTCGGAAAGAGCCCCCCCGGGTCTTTTCCATGTGCCGGACTTTCCTCCGACCTTTTCCCATAGGGCAAGTTCACCTATGATCATTGAACGGTCGGTAGATTTGCACATGTCGTAGATCGTCAAGGCCGAGATCGCGCAAGCGGTCATCGCCTCCATCTCAACCCCGGTTCGATCGAAGGTTTCGACTTGTGACTCTACTTCCACATAGTCATCACCAAGGGTGAAGTTTATGTAGACCGACCCTACAAGCAGGGGGTGGCAAAGCGGAATGAGCTCAGCTGTTCTCTTGGCTGCCTGTATGCCAGCGATGCGGGACGCCCCCAGAACATCCCCTTTGTTGACGGCATTACTCGCTACCATGGCGGTGGTCTCTGGTTTCATGAAGACCTTGCACCGAGCTATTGCTCTTCGGTGCGTAGGGTCCTTCGGGGTGACATCGACCATGCGGGCTCTGCCTAGCGGATCGATATGAGTTAAGCCAGCTTCAGACATAAAGACACTCTAGAGGACATTTGGCTCTGATGCGGAGTCATCCGCCAATCTGACTCATAGATCTCTTGGGTCTAATGAAGTTAACGTTTCCAATGGAGTGACCAGCCCACTTCTTGCCTACCGCCTGCTCTATTACATCTGCTATTTCTTGGTCTGATCCGCCCTCTCGAAGTAAGGGTCGAAGGTCGAACTCTTCGATAGCAAATAGACAGGTTCTAAATTTACCTTCAGCCGTGAGGCGCACTCTGTCGCAGCTGTCACAGAAGGGTTTGGTGACCGATGGAATCACACCAAACGATCCCTTCCCGTCAAGATAGCGGTATACGGTTGCTGGCTCAGATCCCTTCGTTATTGCCTCTATCGGATAGACCGAAGATATCGCAGCAACGATTTCGTCGGCAGAATATACCTTGTCAAGTGACCAGCCCTCTTCAGCGTCTAAGGGCATGAACTCTATGAAACGAGGTTGGATACCTTTTTCGCGGCCAAAGGTGGCAAAGTCGACCATCTCGTCATCATTCACATTCCGCATGACCACGACATTAAGCTTGATCGGTGCGAAGCCAGCTTCTATGGCTGCGTCGATACCCTCCATCACTCGTTCGAATTGGTCTCGACGGGTCATTTCGTAAAATCGATCCCGATGCAAGGAGTCGCATGAGATATTGACCCGATTTAGCCCAGCGTCTCGAAGGTCGTGGGCCAATAGCCGAAATGTTGCGCCATTGGTCGTCATCGAGATTTCGATCTCCTTGTTGGTGACCGGAGAGACAATTTCTTTAAGCTTCGCAATAAGCCTCGGAAGTTGAGCTCTGACGGTGGGCTCACCGCCGGTGAGGCGAATTCCGTCAAAGCCCCATCTCTCCACGCAGATCCTTGCGATCCTAGTGATCTCTTCGAAAGTCAAGATTTCGTGGCGGTCAATCCATTGCATACCTTCTTGGGGCATGCAGTAGGTGCACCTGAAGTTGCACCGGTCGGTGATAGAAATCCGCAGATCCTTGACTACCCTATTGAAAGGGTCAACCAGCGGCTCGTAATGGTCACTTTGTTGGCCCGGTGCTAGACCAGATGGAAGATTATTCAACTTGTCGCCAATTTTCGCTAATAGTTCCTTTTCTTTGATACTAACAGGCGGACGAAGTGTTCGCATGGGTAGACCTAAGGGAGAGCTAAGTGGACTAGACCCTAGTATCTCGAACTCGGAGAGGCTGGTCAGCATTTCCAGGGAACTGGGCTTGGTAACGGTCGAAGTAGGCGACGCCATCACTTCAGCTCAAATCAAAGTCGTCGATACCACCCGTAAAGGGCCATTGTCGGCCATCGTCTCTGGACTGCGAACGATAGGCGATCTTGGATCAATTGACCGTGTGGTAGTGCTTGGTTGTGATCTCTACCTGCTTTCCAAAGAGGCACTCGGAGCTTTTGTCGACTTCTCTGTCGATAAGACTGCCGTGATAACGGTCGGAGGCGTCGAAAACTGGAGCATA
>JAJZCF010000042.1:0-11153 GCA_021846265.1 Actinomycetes bacterium
CATACTGGATCAATGATATCACACTGAGTAGAACATGTCAACCCATTCTGTCTACACACCCACAAACAAATAAACTATTTCGGCAGTTAGATGGTGAAATTCTGGTCAAAATGGCAAGTAAGTTCGGCCTAGATGGACAATGCCCGAAACACCCCATCAGCCACCAAGCGACCTCGCGGCTTCAGACTTGCGCGACCATCTGCAACCTCGAAAAGTCCAAGCAGGTCTTCGCCATCGACTCTAGAAACCCAAGATCTGAGTTCCTTCTCTGATAAACCACCCTGGATCCTTAGCGCAAGCATCAATCTCTCGGCTTCAACTTGCGTATCCGTCAGCTCCTCTCCGGCCAGAAAACCGGTCCCCTTTATTTGGACGTCTGCCAAGTAGCCTTTAAGCGATGGACCATTCCACCATCTAGACCTACCAAAATGAGAATGGGCACCAAGCCCGACGCCTAAGTAATCTCCCCACCTCCAATAGTTTAAGTTATGGCGACTTCGACCATCTGGACGGGCCCAGTTCGATATCTCATAGTTCTGCAATCCACAACCCTCGAATGCTTCACTCGCCATGAGGTACCTTTCGGACAAGATATCTTCGCTTTGACTTTGGGCCTTGTCATAGTGCAGTTTCGTCCTCTGCTCGATGCCAAGGGCGTAAGCACTCACGTGCGATATACCTTTCGCCAAAGAAGTGGCCTTTGAAACAGTTTTACTCCAGCTTTTGTCGTCTTCAACATCTGATCCGTAAACCAAGTCAATCCCGACGGCAAGTCCCTCAGTTCGAACGGCGAGTTCAATTGCCCTCTCGGCTCCGGCCATGTCGTGCGTTCGCCCATAGTATTGAAGCACCTTATCGTCGAAGCTTTGGACCCCGATGGAGACCCTGGTAATTCCAGAATCGACATAGCTTGCAAAAAGTTCTTTTCTGACAGATTCCGGATTGACTTCGATACTCACTTCAGCGTCGTCTGCGTGTGGTGTCGACGCAAGAAAGTCTGCTATCAGTAAGGGATCAACAAGGCTAGGAGTACCGCCCCCAAAATATATAGTGTCGAATCCGGCCCCGTGAAGCTCAAAGGGACCGTTAGTTAGGTAATGCAGCACCTCAGCCTTGAGTGCTTTGAAGTAGTCGCCTTGGAGGTGCAGTCCATTGTGGCTAACATTGAAGGCACAGTATGAACACTTTTTAACGCAAAACGGAACGTGCACGTACAACCCGAAGCCAGAACTACCGATATTTCCCACGCCATAAAGGCTAGAGGGGTTCAGCAACCAGCTAGCGCTACCCTAAATCGAATTGACCAATCTAGAAGTCCGGTAGGTCTCCCCTACACCAACACCCTAAGGCCCAGTTCATCCAGCCTATAGGCGATCTCCTCGGGGGTCATATCCATGAGCGCACCTACTACCTTGAGGTCCTCGCCCCTGATAGTTATCATCCGCCCATTGAAGTCTTGTCTTTGCACCTGGATCATACTCAAATATCTCTTAAGCAACTCTTTCTCAGGACCGCTTACTTCCCCCAGGCGGGTTAGGTCAATGGTAACTTTGGGGCCAATCCCTTTGGTCCCTTCGTCCGATTTTGAAGAAGAATCGACGGTAATCGTATCTACTCTTTCCGAGCCCCTCGATGGAAGTTCTGGAACAAAGTCTGTGGCCTGGAATACTTCCGAAACCGAATCCTTAGGAAGAAGTTGATCACTTGGCACGCCATAAATCGCCGCTAGCCTCTGTAGTCTTGGAACCGAGATCGAGCGTTCACCCCTCTCATACGCCCCTAACACCGACGACTTGAACTCCATCCCAGAGGACTCTTCCACGGCTTGAAGCGAAAGCTTCTTTTGCTTGCGAACCGATCTGAGTCTTTCGCCGACTTTTACTGCATAGTCCTGTGACAATTCTTCTGCACCCATAATTCAATTATGCACTCTAAGTGTAAACAATTGCAAGTGGTAACAGATAAATATCTTCTAACTTCGCCACGCTTGGTCTATCTCGCCCACCAAATTCTCTCTTAAAGACACCATAAGTGCACCTGATACTACCGCAGCCGTCTCCGTGCGAAGGACACCACCAGGAAGTTTGACCACCTCACAATGCGTGTGCGTCAATTTAATACCGGCTTCCGGGCCGACTACCAAAGTTCTGTGGCTGGAGCGAAGGGGTCCTCCATTAATGTCACACAGAGCGACCTCTTCGCGATTAATAAGGTCCGCCAGGCTACCCAATTCGCTTAGGAGTGGCAGCCTGCTCCGTCTGGATTGTGCTCCGGCTTCCCTCACCACACGCCTCAGTCGGTCCATCGACGGCGGCTTCCCGCCTCGCCTGTCGAAGGCTTCACTCAAAAGTTGAATCTCATCGACCCCGACTTCGCACATCTTCTGCAACGCCCAGCTCAATCGATCAAGTTTCGGCATAAATAGCGCCACGCCAACCGGATACTTGGGAAGCGGATCGAGCATAATTTCGCTTTGGCGCTCGAGGTATAGCGCTCCAGTGCGAGCCTTAGACACCTTCGAAACTATGAACTCAGCCCAGGATCCCTTTCCGTTCGACAAAACCAGCGCTCCACCCTCCGAGACGCGTTTGACGTTAACCAAATGGTGGATCTCGTCCAAAGAAAGTTGCGGATCCGAGACGTCATCTACGTAGGTCCAGGGAGCGGTTTTCAAAGGGAACTCCTAATTGAAATCTTCCTATTGCTGAAAAGTGCTTGGTCGTCCTCGGTTAGATCAAGGTTCGAAGACAACACCGCGGGCCCTTTGGGCCTCAGCTGAAAAATCGAGAACCTAGATATTAGTTATCGACTACTTCCAGGCCGATTTCAGTTTGGAAAAGATGCCCTGGTCTACGGGTTCAGAAACACTCTCACCTCGTATTTCAGCGAGCCTTCGAAGCAGTCCAGTCTCCTCGTCATTCAGCTCACTCGGTGTCACGACGACGATCTCCACGATCAGATCGCCCCGGCGCCTACCCTGGAGCTGAGGCACGCCTTTGTTCTTCAGTACAATTTCGGTACCGCTCTGGGTCCCCGGGCTAACCGAAATCGTCTCCTGGCCATCCAGGGTGGTGAAAAGAATCGAAGTGCCCAGCGACGCCTGAGCTATCGAGACCACCTGCTGAGCTCTTACGTTGATTCCGTCCCTCGTGAAACGATCGGACTTCGAAACGGCCACCCGCACATAGAGGTCTCCTGGAAGTCCGCCGTGGGCAGCGGCTGGCCCTTTACCTGGGAGTCTAAGGGTAGTACCTTCATCTACTCCTTGTGGTACGTCTATGGTATAAGACCTATCCTCTACGGTTATTCCTTCGCCTCGACAGGTTCGACAGGGTTGGGTTATGATCTTTCCTTCTCCTCGGCATTTGTCACAAGGAACCGTTGTAACAACCCTGCCTAGGAAGCTTTGTTGGACCCTTCTGACTTGGCCGGCCCCTTTGCAGGTAGCACAGGTTTGAACGCTAGTTCCGGGCTGAGCACCCGAACCAGCGCAGCTACCGCATACGACAGGGAGTCGAACTGTTACATCCTTCTGGACTCCGAATACGGCCTCTTCAAAAGTAAGAACAACGGTAACCTCAGCGTTTCCGCCGCGCCTCGGCCCCTGCTGGCCGAATGGGCCATTTCCGAAGGCTTGACCAAAAAAGGTCTCAAAAATATCGCCAAAACCTGCGCCAAATATATCCTGTGCGGAACCTTGTGCCATGCGGGGATCGTCGGAGCCGTATGTGTCGTACATTCGTCTCTTCTCGGGATCCCTGAGGGTTTCATATGCCCGAGTTACCTCTTTGAAACGCTCTTCAGAATCCTTGTCGCCACCAGTAATGTCGGGGTGGTGCTCACGGGCTAAGCGCCTATAAGCCTTCTTTATTTCATCTTCGGTAGCGCTACGTGAAACGCCCAACAACTCGTAAAAATCAGCCAAACTTATCCCTCACTAAGGTATCGACCTAGCTTTTCGCCAACCAAGCTCACAGTCGACAGTGCGAGCGGATAGTCCATTCTGGTAGGTCCCAGTATTCCTATAGAACCAGCTCGCTTGCCATCGACTTCAAAAGGAGCGACTACTAAAGCGCAATCGGACAGCGATTCCACTCCAGTTTCATTTCCAATCGATACGTTCTGCTTCTTTGAGATCATAGACCGCACAAGCGAGACTACTAGGTACTCATGCTCCAGGGCCTGCAAGACCTTCGAGACCTTATCCACCGCGTCAAACGAAACTGCAACTTTCGAAGTGGCATTAACCCACAGGTCTTCGTGCGGTTCCTGAAGATTTTGGGCCAACGCTCCAAGTGCCAGACTAACTAGCTCGTCAACTTTTGGATCTCCGCTAGCGTCCTGGTCCCCTTCCAGCTTGCCAAGGTCCAGACTCTTCAACCTTTGGTTTATAAAGTTCGAGGCCTTTTGAACTTCTTCCTCGGTCGGGTCATCATCGACATCCACCACGACCTTGTCGACACTCCCATTGGATCCGACCACAATCAGCAGGACGGTACCATGGCCCATTCCGACTAGCTGGATATGTCTAATCTGGACGGCAGTTATATCTATCGAAGTCACGATAGAGGTGCAGTCAGTCAGCTCTGAAATCAACTGAGAAACCGACGTCAGCGTCTGCTCAATTTCGCCGTGAAGGACCTGAAAAAATCTATTGATGTCGGAAACTTTTTCAAAACTTTGAAGCTCCCTCTGAACGAGCTGGTCGACATAGTATCGATACCCTCGATCCGTGGGAATTCTTCCGGAGCTTACGTGCGGCTGGTTTAGATAGCCCTCCTGTTCAAGGACTGCCATATCATTTCTTATCGTCGCCGAGGACGCCAAGAATTTGGAAGCCCTAGCCACATGGGCAGAACCTACCGGCTCGTTAGTCTTGACATATTCGTCGACAACGGTCCGTATGATCTCCGAACGTCTCTGCACCGGATCCGTTGCAGACTTCTGCTTTGCACTATTTTTCGCAGATACGTCGTTAGCCACCATTGCTCAATTCTATTCGAATCTCGTAGAGTAAACCCCCGGTTACTTTTGGCGCTAATTACCCGTCGGCTTTGGCCCTTCCCTGTAACGATGCAGCACTTTCAGCCTGAAAAAAACGCTGAAGGTATCGAAGAGCATCCCCATGACGGCTCGTGGCGAAATCGTAGAAGAAAACCTCTCCTTGATCGTCACCGGCGCCTCGAAGAACTTCACAAACCCAAAACTCTTTGCCACGACAAATAGTTCAAGGTCGAAGCAGTAGCCGCTTTCAAGCATCATCGGCAGCACCACCTCTAGGACATCGCGCCTCACAAGTTTGATACCGGTCTGAGTATCTCGAATGTTTAGGTTAAAAAGTACCCTAACCAAGAGCTGATATGCGATCGAATAGAAGTGCCTCATCAATGGGTATGCAACGTCAGACATGGGATGTCTCTTAGACCCGAGAATGATGTCGGGTTCATACAGGTTCATTAGCGTAACAAAGGGAATCAACACCTTGGGAGGAATGTCCCCATCGGCGTCTATGAAGCCCAGGTAGCGTCCTTTGCCCATCTGCAGACCGACCCTAAGCGCCTCGCCCTTCCCGCTATTTTTTCCCAAGTGTATTACCGTGAGCACGTCGTCATCCATACCGTTTATCGACTCACTCGATCCATCGGTGGATCCATCACACACTGCTATGACTTCAAATCTGATGCCAAGACCCCTAAGGACCTCGATAGTCTCTTTTATTTGCGGGTGGAGCCTAGTGCCAGGATTGTAAAAAGGCACGACAACGCTGAGGTCTAGCTGCTCAGAAGGGTCGACGTGAATAGGCGGTACACCCGGAGTCAACTTTGGTCCACGTGCAAACGCCACAAAGCGAAAAGGATCCCCCAAAGAGGCAAAGATAGTCTTCTCGTTGCGTTTTCTCAATCTACCTAACCTAAAGAAGAGACTTAGACACCAAAGGATCAAATTATCGAACCTTGGCCGGCTGTCCCCTTTCCTCCTGCGCAAACCACTCGACCAGTTTGAGTCTACTAAACACCGAAAGCGAAGGGGACCCAGCACTTGATTGCCCGTGCACCACCTCACCTTGCGAGCAAACCACCGTTGAAGACGTGAATCAAGAATGTCGTTTTGGCAATTTTTTGCTTCGCCGATTAGTTTTAACCTCCAAGAGGTGACATTTGCTAGCGAGTTTCACGATTTTTCTTCGCGAAGGAATAGAAGCATCGATGATCGTTGCTATCTTGCTCGCTTATCTAAAGAAGGTCGGCCAGACCGAGTACTTCCGCTATGTGATAGCGGGGGTCGTAGTGGCGCTCGTCCTCGCCGCTACTTTAGGCGTCGTCATCTATACGACGGTCCGCAACTACGCCGGGACAAGCCTCCAGACCGAGATTGAGACCTTCACTTTCCTACTTGCTACCGTTGTCATGACTTACATGACTTTTTGGATGCGGTCTCATGGTAAAAGCCTTTCAAGTGATCTCGGAGTCAAGGCAGAACAGATACTAGAAAAAAAAGCTGGTTTCTCCATGGCCTTGATGGCCTTTCAGGCCGTTGGTCGGGAGAGCCTCGAAGCGATGGTCTTTACTCTTGCGATTGTTTTTGAATCGAAGATCGAAGGTCCAGCCATTGGAGCGGCACTAGGGACCGCTCTTTCACTCACCTTCGCTTGGTTCGTTTATCGGCTCGGGCATCGCATAAACATAGCAAAGGCGTTCAAAATTCTAGGCGTGGCCCTAATGTTCTTTGCCGCAGGTCTCCTCGTAGATGCGATTCAGAACATGCAACAGCTGGGTTGGATACCATTTTTGGATAGGGCTATCTGGAACACCGGCTCATTCCTCAATGATCAGTCGACCATCGGAGGCATCGCCCACAGTTTCTTTGGATACGCTGCTCAGCCAACTTTACTGCAGCTTCTCGCATATCTTGTTTACCTTTCAGTCTCAATCTCTCTTTTTCTGGTCCTAGGACGCAGGAGAGTAAGGAAAGTAGAGGCGGTTGGCTAGCGAAACCACAGGCAGAAAGCTTCCGGAGTTTATGGAGGGCTTCCTTCGTCTCGTCAAGGATAGCGCCCTTACGCTGTCCAAAGGAATATCCCTCGTTCAGTCATCCAGCTTGAGCGCAGATATGAAGGCTTCTTGAGGCACTTCGACTCGCCCAATATTTTTCATCCTCTTCTTGCCCTCTTTTTGCTTCTCTAGGAGTTTGCGCTTTCTCGTGATGTCGCCTCCGTAGCACTTTGCAAGCACATCTTTTCTTCGGGCCTTGATAGTCTCTCTAGCGATAATTTTACCGCCGACCGAGGCCTGTACTGGGACATCAAAGAGCTGTCTAGGGATTAGCTCCCTCAATTTTTGAGTCATCTTACGGCCATAATCGTAAGCTTTAGCTTTGTGAATGATGGTAGAGAAAGCATCGACTGGTTCGCCATTTAACATCACGTCCAATTTGACGAGATCGGCCGGCAGGTAAACGTCAAACTCGTAGTCGAGTGAGGCATAGCCCTTCGTCCGACTCTTCAGTTGGTCAAAAAAATCGATCACGACTTCCGAAAGGGGAAGTCTGTAAACCAGCTCGAGTCTCTCTGGCGAAAGGTATTCCATCTTTAGCATCTCGCCACGCCGGGTCTGACAAAGGTCCATCACCGTTCCGGTGTACTCGCTCGGAGTTATGATCGACATCTTCAAGTTGGGCTCTTCAATCCTGGCAATTGACGTAGTGGGCGGGAGTTCGGATGGATTATCAATCTCGATAAATCCCTCTCGCGAATCGGTCTGATAGACCCTATACTTCACCGACGGTGCGGTTGCGATGAGTGAAAGGTCAAACTCTCTTTCGAGCCTCTCACGCACGATCTCCATATGAAGTAGCCCTAGAAAGCCACACCTGAATCCAAAACCCAGCGCCCCGGATGTCTCTGGCTCATAAGTTACGCTTGCATCGTTAAGTCTTAACTTTTCTAGCGAGTCACGAAGCTCTTCAAACTCGTCTCCTTCTACCGGAAAAAGCCCACAAAAGACCATCGGCTTGGGATCACGATATCCAGATAACGGCTCGCTCGTTGGACGTTGTGCGCTCGTGACCGTCTCTCCAGAGCGCGCCTCGCCGACATCTTTAATTCCGGCAATCATGTAGCCCACTTCGCCTGGGCCAAGTTGATCAACGGCAACTGGATAGGGAGTCTTTATTCCTATCTCCTCGGCGTCATGTACCGCCCCGGTCTGCATGAAGCGAAGCCTCTCGCCGGTCGCTATCGTTCCTTGCACGACCCTTATAGAACTAACCACCCCTCTGTACTGGTCGTAGTAAGAGTCGAAAATCAAAGCTGACAAGGCTGCACTACTATCGCCCTTCGGAGGAGGAATCCGATCGAGAACTGCGTCCAAAAGAAGGTCGACTCCCGCCCCCGTCTTTGCGGAAACCCTTAGGATGGATTCCGCCGGGATTCCAAGGATTGTCTCGATCTCTTGGGCGTATCGGTCTGGCTCGGCCTGGGGAAGATCGATCTTATTCAAGCAGGCAACGATCTCAAGGTCGTTTTCCAATGCCAAATAGCAGTTCGCCAGGGTTTGGGCTTCAATGCCTTGCGAAGCGTCGACTAGAAGAATGACTCCTTCACATGCGGCTAGTGACCTAGAAACCTCGTATCCGAAATCCACGTGGCCAGGTGTATCTATCAGGTGGATAATGTGCCCTTTCCACGCCACCCTGACGTTCTGCGCCTTTATGGTTATTCCTCGCTCTCGCTCTATGTCCATAGAGTCGAGGTACTGCTCGCGCATTTGTCGCGGATCGACGGCGTGGGTCAACTCCAGAATCCTGTCGGACAGTGTCGACTTGCCGTGATCGATGTGGGCTATGACGGAAAGATTGCGTATTAGATCTATTTCACTCATGGTCTGCCCAAAAGCCTAGGCGCAACGGCGCCAAAAGGTGTTTAGCCCCCCTAGACTCTTTTCTCTGCCGGGCGGGAACTCCGCATCAAGTGGCATAAAGAGTGAGGATCCTTCTCAAGATGGCCAACATCAAGAGTCAAATCAAAAGAATCAAGACAAACGAAAAGTCGAGGGTCATAAATAAGGCCGCTCGTTCGGAGATCAAGACCCGAATCAAGACCGCCGTCGATTCGGCAAGCAACGGTAGCGAAGACGCTGAGACGAATCTTAGGACTGCCATCAAGAAGCTAGATAAGGCGGCTTCGAAGGGCATTATCCACAAGAACCAGGCAGCTAGGCGCAAGTCCCGTCTGATGAAGCAGATCGCTTCCCTCTAACGAAGCGCCTTTTGCACTAAATAGTCCAAAAGGCTCATTCCAGCTGGATCCATAAAAGCGGCGGCCATTTGGTCAGCCGCTTGCTGTATTTAGCCTCGAGCTTGCCGCTTCTCGCCCGAAAATGAGGTCTATCCCTAGCGTCTTGCTCTTTTCCTTCGATAAAGGGCAGCCAATCTTGTGACCATGACTTCGAGGCAAATCTCTTTTGGCATGACGGGCTCGCCCCTCAAGGCTAGGTCGGCCTCTTGAATCCATCCGAAGGCTGCCCTATAATCCTCTATCCCCAATAGCCGCGAAACCGGAATCATTTTCTCCGCCACGAAAGGGTGCTTGGACCCCTTCTCGCTTAGTAGCCCGGAACGTCTAAGTGCAACATTTACCGCTTCAGCATTCCTCACTCCGACAGAAGAGATAGCCGCTAACTCGCCAAGTCTCTTGCCGAGGACTGAGATCAGAATGACGGGATCTCTTCCGGCATCTACGAAGATCGTCTTAAGCACCCGCAGAGCAACCGCCTGATCACCACTTTCGATGGCGTCGGTCAACTCCCACATAGGAACCTCACCGTGTTCGCCTAGATAATCTACGATCTCCTCTACGTCTAAGTGCGCTCCTTCTCCATGTCGTGCCAACAGCACGGAAACTATCGCATCCGACCTAGCTGGTGCATCCCCGACATGCTCAGATAGCATTGCGAGAGCACGTGGCGTCAGCTTCATTCCCGAAATACTTAGAACAGATTCAACATATTTCAGCTTGGCCTTCCCAGTTGGGGTCGCTATCGTCTCCACTTTGCCGACCCTCTTTATCAACTCAAAAAGGGAATCTTTTGTTGAGGTCGAGCCGTAATCTCCGTCTGGTGCCCCAGAGGCACTTCGCGTCGGTCGATAGTCCAGAAATATCACCAGATTGGGACTTATTCCTTCTTCGATAACGGCTTGGGCGAGTGCCCTCTCTTCCTGGGTGAGCTTAGAAGCCTCCCGTAAGACAACTACCGCTGAGTCGGCGAACATAAAACTCTGATTGGCCGCTCTTAGCGCCGGCTCGACGTCATCGACGCCCGCGGTGACGTCGATAACTTCAGATCCTTGCAATCTCCTCGCCGACACGATCTCCAGCATCCGCCTAAGGACAAGTTCCGAATTCTCCCCAGAGATCGCCAGGACACCATAGGACTCATTGTTCTGTGAATCCTCGTCCTTGGACTTTCTAGGCTGAGCCATAGGGAACTGAACTCCTCAACATCTAAAGATTGTTCTTTGCTCCTGAGCATTCTAGACCTCAACCCTCAGTGGCGAGATTATCCGGCCTCAAGTAAATCGGCCGTGCGAGCCTCCAGCCTCAGCTTTCATTTGAAACCTTTTCAGCAGAACCACGGCTAGAGAAAAGGAGCTTACCGATTAACCAAAGATCAATAGAGTCTCGATGTCAACATCTTCCGGTACTGCGCGATCCGCTCGTCCCCTATTGGAAATGCTCGAAGTAGGTCCACAAACTCGGCCCGAGCCGACTCGTCAGCCTTGACCGAATCCAAAAGAAGAATCAGCCGCTTTTCCACCTCGAGGTCGTTGGTCGTCTCCACATTGGCTTTTCTCAATCTCGCCAATGATCCCACTCTGGCGGTGGCTTCGGTCTCCGGGATCCTCCCAAGGAGACTCAATGCTTCATCAAATCTGGACTTCTCAACATAGATCTCGGCGAGAGTTGCGATCGCCACTTCATTATTTGGCTCCAGCTCTAGCGCCTCTAACAGCGACTGTTCATCCCCTATCGCCGCCAGCAGGTCAGCAGGAGAAGCAACTGGGGCCAACTTACCTACGAACTCGCGCACCGCAGCTTCTGGAAGTGCGCCGACAAAAGTATCGACCACCTTGCCGTCTTTTAGAGCGAAGACCGC
>JAJZCF010000042.1:11253-15448 GCA_021846265.1 Actinomycetes bacterium
GTTCTCGCAAAATTACATGCAGTTGACTCAGATTCGGTCGGGCTCGGAGACCTAGGACGCAGGAACGGCTACATAGAACGTCAGCTGAAACGCTGGCACGGCCAGTACACAAAATCGTCACAAGAAATTGAATCCTACGTACCTTTGATAGACGAGGTTCATGCCAAGCTTTCTTCAAGAATTCCTGACCAACTCGGTACGGCGATAGTCCACGGAGACTACCGCCTAGATAACACGATGGTTGCAGCTGACGACTCAATTGCTGCGGTGTTGGACTGGGAAATATGTACCCTTGGCGATCCATTAGCAGACCTAGGACTGCTAATGGTCTATTGGGCACAGCCTCAAGACAAAGAGGCTCCGTTGGGGACCGTGACCACGCTGGATGGGTTCTACACCCGTGAGCAAATAGCTATCGAATACCACAGACAGTCCCAAATAGACGTATCGAACATCGGGTATTACTTAGCTTTTGGCTACTGGAAACTCGCTTGCATTCTCCAGGGAGTCAATTCACGTTACCGCCAGGGTGCCACTGCTGGAGACACCTCTGACGTCGACAAATTCGACTCTCAAATTGACTGGTTAGCCGAATCGGCACATGCCTCGCTAAATGACCTATAAATTACTCATTTCGAGCATTCGCTGTCTTCAAGGCGGTTGAACTGCTAGTTAGAGCACCAGGTTTATCAGCCTAGGAAGACGCAACACAATTTTAGCAGGCTCTTCATCTCCCAGAATTGCCGATATCTTCGGTAGGGAGCGAACCCTGGCTACCGCTTCCTCTTCGGAGATATCCGTCAGAACCTCTATCTTGTCCCTCAGCTTGCCGTTCACCTGCACTACAAGAGTCGTCTTTAGGTCCTCGAGCATCTCGGGGTCAGCTACTGGCCAACTCTCCGAGTGCACGATTCCGCCATTTTTCTTCTCCCAGAGCTCGGCCGTTATATGCGGGACCATCGGTGCCAGCATAAGAAGCAGCGTGTCCTCCGCTTCTGAGACGGTCTCGTTTGATGCCCCGGTTGCCACCGCCTTATAGATAGCATTCGTAAGTTCCATTAGGGACGCTACACAGGAATTGTAAGCCCAGCGCTGATAACCGGAAGTCACCTTCTCAATTGTCCTATGGGTAGTTTTTCTCAGTTCGAGATCTACTTCGGTGGAATCTACAAGGTCCTTAGTTATTGCAACCCCTGGAAAGCTTTCACTTTGATTCAGAACCAGGCGCCAGACCCTAGAAAGAAATCTGTAGCATCCTTCGATCATCTCGTCGGTCTGTTTGGTCCAATCAAAATCGTCTCCCGGTGGACCGACAAAAAGGTGGAAAAGGCGCAGTGCATCGGCGCCAACCCCATCGAAATAGCCTGAAGGTGCTATCAAATTTCCTTTAGATTTCGACATCTTCGAACCATCCAGCCGTATCATCCCCTGAGTAAAGAGGCGCTTAAATGGTTCCCTAACCCCAGAGGGTACGATTTCCAAATCGCTCAGGGCCTTGGTGAAGAATCGTGCGTACAGGAGGTGAAGGATCGCATGCTCTATGCCGCCAATGTACTGATCCACTGGCATCCAAGCACTGACATCGTCCTTGTTGAAGGGCTTATCAGTCGAGAACGGATCACAAAAGCGAAGAAAGTACCAGGAGGAGTCCACAAAAGTATCCATTGTGTCTGTCTCTCGCCTAGCCGGTCCAGAGCAGTGGGGACAAGTAGTGTTGACAAAGTTCGCGTTCCTGGCCAGCGGCGACTCGCCAGTCGGCAAGAACTCCACATCATCTGGCGCAAGAACCGGAAGCTGCTCCAACGGAACTGGCACTATGCCACACGCCTCGCAATAGACAGCTGGGATGGGACAACCCCAATACCTCTGCCGAGACACAAGCCAATCACGCAAGCGATACTGGATCTTGGCCCTGCCGGCTCCAAGATCGACAAGGAATTCGAGGGCCTTAGCCTTAGCCTCATCGACCGTTAAGCCATCTAAGAATCCAGAATTTACTTTCACCCCGGGCCCGCCATAGGCTCCGTCCCCTACATAACTCTCGGGTCTTTCGGTCGTTTCGATAATCGGAAGTCCATAAGCCTTGGCAAAATCAAAATCTCGCTGGTCTTCGCCTGGTACACCCATAACGGCTCCCGTGCCGTAGGTCGCAAGGACATAGTCTGCTACATAGATTGGCACGCTTGCACCACTGAAAGGATTGACGGCATATGCTCCTGTCGCCACACCTCTCTTGGCTTTGCCCATTTCCGTCGACTGACGCTCGATATCTGACCTCGAGGCCACTTCGGCACAAAAAGACCTGACTTCCTCTCGGTATTCACTAGTCACGAAATCGAATAACCTGGGATATTCTGGCGCCACTACTACATAAGTAATCCCGAAAGAGGTGTCAGGGCGGGTCGTGAATACGGTAATGGGGTCAAGATCGTCTCTACCTGAGATCGCTACTTCAATCTCGGCGCCAACCGAACGACCAATCCAGTTGCGCTGCATCACCTTGACTCGTTCTGGCCACTCGAGCGGCTCCAATTCGTCAAGGAGCTGATCGGCATAGTCCGTGATCTTAAAAAACCACTGTTCTAGGTTTCTCCTTGTAACCAGATCTCCGGATCTTTCACAAGTACCATCCGCAAGTACCTGCTCATTTGCCAACACTGTCTGACAGCCTGGACACCAGTTGACTGGAGCGTTTGCCCTATAAGCAAGTCCTGCTTCCATGAACTTTGTGAAAATGAACTGCGACCATTTAATGTACTCCGGATCGTGACTCTTGATTTCCCGGCGAGTATCGTAGACAGCACCTAGGCGACCCAAGGACTCCTTCAGCTCGACTATACGAGCGTCGGTGAAAGTCCTGGGATGAATCTGGGTTTTGATGGCTGCGTTTTCCGCGGGCAAACCGAACGAATCGAACCCTATAGGTGAAAGGACCGCTTCGCCATTCATAGTGCGATAACGCACGTTTAAATCCCCGAAAGTGTAGTTTCTAACGTGCCCTTGATGAGCTGGTCCCGATGGGTAAGGATACATGCATAACACATACGACTTGAGACGTGGATCATCGGAATCGACTTGATATAGACCCAGTTCCTCCCAACGCCTTTGCCAGCGCGGTTCGATTTCCTGGGGGTCATAGGCTATAGACATAGGCAGAATGCTAGAAGAAATTTATGCTGACATTGACCTTTATCAACCTTTTAGCTAGATCGAAAGTCAATAACCGTAAAATCCGGTCGCGCGGGGTTGAATATCCGAAAAGCATGACTAGTCTGTCCCATCAAGGGATCGCCGGGGGTGTAGCTCAGCTGGTAGAGCATTTGACTGGCAGTCAAAAGGTCGTGGGTTCGAGTCCCATCACCTCCACTCCGGTGAAGAGCTGAGTCCGACATCAAGGCGCGATGCCACGGTCTGACTCGCGAGGTTTGGCGTCGCCGTTACTTACGAATCGCCTTGGTACGTTGCGCCCTGACTTGACGTCGTCATGCACCTTGGTAACCCAAATGGGCGGTCCAAGTTTCTCGGATCGTGTGATCAGAACGTGGCCGCAAGTATCGAAGCTCAACCGATGGCACTTCCTCAGCTCAAGGTTTGATTCTCTCTATCTCTTCGAGACGGAGTCGACCGACAATTACCTCGACGTCCAGTTGCGAGCTGGCGACGTCGTAGACGAGCTCGAATGCTTCGTCGTCGGTAAGTTGCGGGGCTATCCAGTTGAGATCGCAGAATACGACCGTGCTCAGCCACGCGAGTCGCTTGTTGCCATCCACGAGGGCGTGGTTCTTGGTCATCGACTGCAGGAGCGCAGCTGCCTTGAGGCTGATTGTTGCGTAGGCGTCCTCACCAAAGGCTTTGGACCTGGGCCTGTTGACCGCCGAGTCCAGCAGTCCAACATCACGAACCGGACCGATTCCAAGAATCCGAACCATCATGATGATGTCCTCGAGTTCGAGGTATTCGATTCCGCTCATGCAGAGCCAAGTCGCTCCAGGACATCGTTCCAGCGGGTCGCCATGCGATGAGTCGAGTCATCGACCCGTGCCACATGGCCAGAACGCTCGAGTCGATCGAGCACCGCGCGCCGGATGACTTCTTGGCGTGAGACGCCTTCAAATGCGGAGAGGGAGGTGAGCGCCTCCTCGAGAGTGGCGTCGGTTCTAAGGGTTGCAACAGTTGACGCAGAGATGTGCTATAA
>JAJZCF010000230.1 GCA_021846265.1 Actinomycetes bacterium
GATGCTCTTGGCAAAGCTCGATATGTTTGCTATTGCTCCATTGAGCTTCTCTAGCTCTGACTCGGCGTGTTCGATCCAAGTCGCCAAGGCCGTGACGTCTTTTTCCGCTTCCATGGCGGCCGAGGTGGATTCCCTCATCTCCTCGTCAACCAATGCGGTTGCCGTGAGTAGCGCTTCTGCGTCGGAACGAAGGGTCTTATTGCCCTCGGCAATTTCAGTCGTAGTCTCGCTGAGCTCGCTGAACAGTTCAAGCTGTTCGTTAGAAGTTGCAGAAATAGTAGATAGATCACCACCTATTTCAGCGAGCTTGACGCCTAAGTCACCTGCCGCTGTAGCTATTGCGGCGATGATCCTCTGTGAATCCTCCTGTGTTGAAACTACTTCTGTCTTTTGGTCCTGCAATCCGTAATTCTCAGAGATAACTTCGTCAAATGTCTGTGTCAACTTCTAACCCTTGCCCGTATCCACTTCACTGCCACCCAACTCAAGTGGAACAACGTAGTTAATTTTCGGCCGGGCATGCTCTAGCTTTAATTAAAAATGACAACTGACTAGCGCTGGTGGCTGCTTCGCATCATTCGCATGACTCGCTAAGAATGAAGAGATGTCTGTACCGGGGCTCGAGCTACTCGGAGTAGCTGAAAGTTCGAAGTCGGGTGAAATGCTCGTCTTGTTTTGGTCCACTAGGCGAGTTGGTGGCATTCTTTAGCCACCTTTGCAGCCCGGCAAGTAGACGATGAGTCGAACACCATCCAGACTGGGTCGCTGGAGGGTGGCGTTACAGCAGTGCACCGGAGTCCTAGAAATTGGGCTATGCGGCGCTTACTTTATCAGTTTAATAACGTTGAACATCGGCAGATACAACGAGATTACCATTGACCCGACAACGCTTCCTAAAACGACGATCAGGACAGGCTCAAGCAAGGACGACAAGGACCCGACCAATGCCTCAACCTCTTGCTCGTAGAAAGTTCCGACCTTATCCAACATGTCATCGACTGCCCCAGATTCTTCACCGACGGCTACCATTTGGGTTACCATCGGAGGAAAGATCGGATGGGTGGCCATTCTCGTAGACATTGGCTCACCAAACCTCACCCCGACCTGCATATCGGTTACAGCGTCTGCGACAACGACATTTCCAGAAGCTTCTTTTGTAATCTCCAAGGCTTCGAGAATTGGCACTCCAGAATGTAACAGGGTCGATAAAGTCTTTGAAAATCTAACCATGGATGATTTCCGGGCGAGCCTCCCAAAGATCGGGACCCTCAAGACCAGCCGATCCAAGATATCTCTTCCTCTTTTGGAACGTGAAAAACGTACAAAACCGTAGGCCACGCCAGCGTAGAAGAGAATTAATACTGGTGCGAAAGTAACGGCTATATGTGACACGTCAAGGAGAATCCGCGTCGGAAGGGGTAAGGTTCCGTGCAACGTTGCGAAGATTTTTTGAAAAGTAGGAACTACGAAAAGGAGCATCGCCGTCAGAATGACCAGGACAAGTATAAGTACTGCCACTGGATAGGTCATAGCGGACTTTATCTTCCGCTTCAATTCGACCTGTTTTTCAAGACTGCTAGCTAGCCGCAACAGCACGTCATCTAGCGCTCCGCCAGTTTCCCCTGATCGAACCATCGCAACAAATAGCCGATCAAAAGTTTTAGGATGACGGATCAAAGCCCCTGAGAAGGATTGACCTCGCTCAATGTCAAGCCGCACCTCGTTCACGATTTTGGCAAGTGGCTTCGACTCCGTTTGTGAGGCCAGTATTGAAAGCGCCCGCAGTAGTGTCATTCCGGAATTAACCATCGTGGCGAGTTGTCGGCACATGATTGAGACGTCTTTGTCTTTGACCCGACCCGAAAGGAACGGAATGTTGATTTCAGCGTTTAGACCAGTAGTGCGCTCCTGCACGACCGAAACGGGGAGATACCCCATCTCCCGCAATCTCGAAACGACTAGCTCACGACTTTCCGCCTCTAGCTTTCCGCTAGTAATCTTTCCAGACTTTTCGCGGGCCTTATATGTATAGGTATCTGGCATCTTCTACCTGCCTCCCGCTAGCAATCTCTTTAAATCTTCTGGATTCGAGCTCGCCGTAAAGGCGGTGGCCTGCGTAATCTTTCCAGTTTTCACTAGCGCAGCAAGAGAACTATCCATCGTCATCATTCCGTACTGACCACCCGCCTGCATCGAGGAGTAGATCTGGTGTACCTTTGCTTCTCGAATCAGGTTCCTAACCGCCGGTGTTGCAACGAGGACTTCGCAGGCGAGCACTCTGCCGGTTCCTTGTGCATTGGGCAGGAGTTGCTGAGTCAAGATTGCTTGCACGGTGCTAGCCAGCTGCACTCGGATCTGCTGCTGCTGGTACGGGGGAAAGACGTCGACTATGCGGTCTATTGCTTGTGGGGCATCTTGAGTGTGCAAGCTTGCCAGGACAAAGTGGCCGGTTTCAGCTGCGGTGATTGCAGAAGAAATAGTTTCCAGGTCCCTCATTTCTCCTACCAGAATTACGTCGGGGTCTTGCCTCAGTACGTGTCTGAGGGCATTTCCAAACCCTTTGGTGTCCGAACCAACTTCGCGCTGGTTCACTACAGCGAGCTTGTGCTTGTATAGGTACTCTATTGGGTCCTCGATGGTGACTATGTGACACTTTCTTGTGGAATTGACTCGGTCTAATATTGCCGCAAGAGTCGTCGACTTTCCCGATCCAGTCGGTCCAG
>JAJZCF010000043.1 GCA_021846265.1 Actinomycetes bacterium
TAGAGTCTTCAAGGCCGGCCTCAAGGGTCAATGCGACGTCAAACCTTATCGGCTGCACTTCGGATCTCTCCTGTTCGCCGACGCCGATGTGCACCATCATCTCAAGATTGTTGATCTCGATTTGCATACTTGTCTGCCTCTCAGGCATCTAGGTACTCAAATGACAAGCCAAATTGCCAAAGATGCTCAGGCATTATCATCCTCGTACAGGGAGTCCAACGCTACTTTGGTAGCTTTGACGTCGTGCACTCTGACTATCCCTGCACCGCCTTTTACGGCCATTAGCGCAGCTTTGACGCTCTCGGAAACCCTATCTTTTGGAGGAGGCGGAGATAATCGGAGCCCTGGTTCCATAAACTCGGTCAAAAATCCCTTCCTAGAGGCCCCTATGAGAACGGGAACACCGAGTTCAACAAAGCGTCGAGTTGCACCAAGAAGGGCCATATTCTGCTCTTTGGTCTTGCCGAAACCGAGGCCGGGATCTATCCAGGTCTCGCTAACACCGATCGATCTTGCCCACTCGAGCTTGGCGGCGAGGTAATCTCTCACCTCTCCGACGACATCTTCATAGTGCGGGTCTAGCTGCATCGTCTTGGGGTCGCCTTGCATATGCATTGCTATCCACACAGCTCCGGTATCCCTGGCTATCTCGGCAAGGCTCGCGGAGATATCATTTATAATCGTCGCTCCGTTTTCGACCGCCAAGGACGCGACTTCGGCTTTTTTGGTGTCGATAGAGACCACGGCAAAAGGCGCTATCTCCTTTATGACCGGCAGTACCCTCCTCAACTCCTCATCAACGTCGATCGAATCGGATCCAGGTCGTGTCGATTCCCCGCCCACGTCGATGATGTCTGCACCCTCACGTATCAGCTCGTGAGCTCTCAGGACCGCCGTTTCGACCTTCAGATAGTTCCCGCCATCTGAAAAGGAGTCTGGGGTGACGTTCAAGATGCCCATGATCTTTGCCCTTTGAATCACGGCATCCCCCAGCCACGTTCTCTGCCGATGAGCTGTAGGGCCTCAGATCTCGTCAAGGGATCCTTCCTAAACCTACCCCTTACACTCGAGGTAACAACCTTAGAGCCGGGTGACTTTACTCCCCTAATCGCCATACAGAGGTGCTCGGCCTCTACTACGACCATTACTCCCTGCGGCTTTAGCTGCGCTACGATACTCTCCGCTATCTCCTTAGTCATCCGCTCTTGGACCTGAAGCCTCATCGCAAGTGCTTCTACTAACTTGGCCAACTTCGAAATGCCAACTATGCGTCCAGAGAGGTTTGGAATGTAAGCGACATGCGCCACCCCAAAAAAGGGAAGCAGGTGATGTTCGCACATGGAACTAAATCTGATCCCGCTAACCATGACCATCTCATCGTGGTCGGCTTCGTAGGTCTCGGCCAGGATAGCAGCGGGGTCTGCATTCCTTCCCGAAAGGATCTCCTCGTACATCTCCGCCACCCTCTTAGGGGTATCCTTTAGCTCTTTTGACTCGGGGTCCTCGCCGATTAGTTCTATCAGTCTCCTAATAGTGGCCTCTAGCTCGACCCGGTCAAAGTTACCATTGGGCGAAGCTGACACCTACTCCTCCGACCCGACATACTCGGCGATAAATGGGAGATTCCTATATCGCTCGGAGACGTCAAGGCCGTAGCCCACGACGAACTCCGGTGGAATTTCGAAGCCAACATACTTGAGGTCTAGCGGAGCGTACTGTATGCCGACCTTCACCAGCAATGCTACGACACCCAATGAGGCGGGCCCCCTTTGGGAGAGATTTCGCATTAGGTAGCTCAAGGTCAGTCCGGAATCGACTATGTCCTCGACGATCAATACATGCTTTCCGCTTAGATCGGCATCTAAGTCCTTAATGATCCTTACTACTCCGGAAGTCTTTGTCGAGCTGCCATAGGACGACACCGCCATGAAGTCGAACTCTACTGGGACGGAGATCGCCCTTGCGAGATCGGAAATGAACATGATTGCGCCCTTTAGAACTCCAATCAAAAGGACCGTCTTACCGCTGTAATCAAGCGAAATCTGCGCCGCTAGCTGTTCCACCCTCTCGTTCAGGTCTTTTTCGTCTATTACTACCTTGCCAAGCGATGGATCGTCCTGCCAGCCCAATTTTCCGCCTCCGTAGTTCGCAAATAACCTTTTACAGAGTACGCCACCAAATGAGACGAGCCCACGGGTGATATACCTCTGTTGCAACCCTAAACTTATTCCGAGTCCCCGATGATCGAGACCAGAATTCCTCGCTCATTTAGAATCTCAAACCTCTTTTTGCGGCGCCTAAAGATAAATCCACCGGGAAGGTTTGCACTCCGATTCTCTCCGACAATCACGCTCAGCACCCTCTCTGTTGTCGCCTGGTCAAGTCGAAGGTTACAGATCCTCTCGATTTCCATACGCACATAACGGCGTAATAGGACTATATCCTGGGACTTCAAATCGGCGGGTGCCAACTTCGACAAGGACTTAGCGGCGGAGGTCAAGTAGGCGTCTTCGGAACGAAATAGCCTCGACTGCCGGACGATGACTGACGAAACGTCCCTATTGGCTATCTCGGACATCAAGGGGAGGAGTTCGTGTCTGACCCTATTCCTTAGAAACCTGGGGTCATAGTTGGAAGGATCGATGATCGGCTCAATGCCGATCGCTTCACAGACCGCCTTGGTCTGAAACCTTCGAAGTCCTAAAAGGGGTTTCTGATATGAGGGTTCCATCGCAGAGAGTCCCTTTAGTCCGGCGCCCCGGAGAAGGTTTATCATCATCGTTTCGGCTTGATCATCCAGTGTGTGACCGGTTGCCACGCCATCTGGAAGGACTCGGCGCCTCATTTCACGAGCACGCTCTTCGAGGTTAGGGCCCTCTTCAACTTTAATTTTGTAGCAAAAGACCGGAATGTCAAATGGAAGGAGCATCTCCTTCAAAAGAAGTCCTTCCGAAGAAGATCCTTCCCTGATTCCGTGGTCGACATGGAGGGCACGCGGAGCCAGGCCCTTGAGTTTTGCAAGAATTACCAGGCTCAGCGAGTCCTGTCCCCCCGATACTGCGCAGTCATAGTACTGCGCCAAAGCACCGTCCTCACCCTTGCTAGGCGGGAAGTTGCACCGGCCAAGGATCTCCAAGACGTCTATACCAGCCCGGCCAAGGCCCCGATTGAGAACCGACCACAAGGGTTCTTCAGATGGGCGAACACCGAACATACTCACCAGCTTCTATCCGCCCTTACAACCAGCCGGATACCGGCGGTTATTTGAGCCCAACCCCTTTTACTCTAGAAAGCCAAAGTGTAGGTTCTGCTAGCTCAGCCAAAGTTGGAAGGTTCTCTCTAGCGGCGAAAAGGTCATCAATCGCTCCCGGACTCTGGGCCTCGATTGCCTCAATGAACTTCTCTCCAACCTCGTACTGTTTCATCTTTGCCTCGAGCCCCAAGAGCTGACCCAATACCTTGGCCACTCCGCTCGCGGATGTTCGCCTAGTAGAGAGGAGCGAGTGAAAACGATAGGCCTCTGGAATCTCTTCCTTGGCGGCCCGATTCATCACCCAATCCCCATGTCCTTCAGCTATTGACATAAGCACTGTTATCTTCTCAAGCGCGTCTGCCTGCTCTTTTGAAGCCAGAAGCTCGGCTAACCCACCAGGCGGAATCGGACTTTTGCCGTCCTTTATCGAGTCGAAGACCCGAATTGCTACGTTGATGAAGTCTGACGCCGTCGGGGTCTTTACCTCTAGCATCGTCGAAACAAGTTCAGAAAATGTCGGCTTCAGCCAACTTATCGCTTCGAACTGGAAGCGATGGGTCATCTCATGCAGTGCGACCCACAAGCGAAACTGTTTTTTAGGAAAACCGAAATTTCTCTCTAAGGCGACGAGGTTGGACCCGACAAAATATATCGAGCCTCCCGTTTCGGCCTCCGAGGAACCAAATATTAAGTCGTACTGGCCGAGCACCCTCGAGGATATATACCCGATCAGCGCACCGACCTGAACTCCAGCGAGATGGTCCATCCCGACGATTGGAGCCTCGTTGAGAATCCCGCCCTTGACCGATTCCAAGATCCGCTGGTAACTCTTGAGGTTGGCGTCTATCCAACCCGCCCTCTCTACCACCAGCGCCTTAGCCGCAAAAGGTGAACTCAAGCCGGTTAATTCCGAGACTAACGATTCGGCCTGAGGGATAAGCTCGTCAAAGTCGTCCCTAAGCTCGGCCAACTCATAGCTAGTTATTGAGGGGAACCTTTTCGCTATCTGCTTAGCTACCGCAGACGCCGTGGACCAAGAGACTGATTGAGCCAACTTACCTCCCTAGGACTAAGCCTACAAGGAGGCTAGGCTATTTTCCTACCCCTAGTCCTCGGGATACTCAGCGGTTCATGATGGTAACAGTATTTGCCGCGATTGTAGATCGAAAGCTTGGTGTCGCAGCTTGGTTCGCTGCAAGTCCGATCTTTAGCGTATGCTTTAGAGGGTCGCCCAGATCCGGTTAGCACCGTACCGCCGACCACATCTCCATTCGTATTCATATTGATGCTAACTCACGCTTAATCAGAAATATTCCCGGCCCAAGACGGCAAACGGAGTTGAAACAGCCAATAGGCAAATCCGAAAAAAACGCCTACTCCGCAGCCAGAGCCCTTCTGATCTTCTCTTTCAGCTCGAGGGGAACACCCTCTTTTCTCAAGCGAGACCTAATCATTGCCTTTAGTTCCGCTTCGAATTCAAAAGCTTCCAGGCACGGAGAGCAGTGTTCGATGTGTCTTTTAATCGCGGCCTGATCGGCCGAACAGAGCTCGTTATCCAAAAACTCATATAACCGAGCTATTGACTCTTTACAGTCCACCCCAGAAAAATTCGTCTGTTCCATATGCCGATCCACTACCTCGACCCTGTGACTAGCCTGCGTCGCATGCCTAGGTCAACTAACGCTTTCTGGAGCGCTCTTCTTCCGCGATGTAGCCTACTCATTACAGTTCCTAGGGGAACTTCGGTAATTTCTGAGATTTCCTTGTAAGAAAAGCCCTCTACATCAGAGAGCAAAACTGCGATTCTAAACTGATCCGGTAGTGCCTCAATAGCATCCTTCACGTCTTGATCGGTGAAAGAGTCGAGCACCTCTTCCTCGGCGGATCGTCCAAATGTGGCCGCTTCGAGCCCACCGAGACGCCTGTACATATACAGATCCTCGACATCTTCCAGATTCGACTCCTCGGGCCTGCGCTTCTTAGCCCGATAGATGTTGATATAGGTGTTGGTTAGGATCCGATAGAGCCAGGCCTTCAAATTTGTTCCATCCTGGAAGGATCCGTATCCCCTGTAGGCCTTTAGAAACGTCTCCTGGAGGAGATCTTCCGCGTCGGAGTGACTCCGCGTCATCCTGAGCGCGGCGGCGTACAAGGCGTCGACGTACACCATGGCCTGCTCTTGAAACTTACTCTGATCTGCCACTTGGGACTAGCTCCCTCTGAGTCAGCGGCGCACTTCACCACTTAGGCTGGAGCCCGAGAGGGGATTCGAACCCCTGACCTGCTCATTACGAATGAGCTGCTCTACCACTGAGCTACTCGGGCACAACGCATTAAAAGAATAGACTGCTCAAACCAAAAACAAGAGCGCGTATCAAGACAGTCTCATTACCATTCCTTTTAAGTTGGGCAGAGGCGGTTAAAATTAGCTCCTCAACCCCGCCCACGGTCTCTGAGGTGACTTCACCCGATCCTCCCTTTTGCACTACGCTCTTGAGGATAGATTCCAGGCCCGCCCTTATTACGTCACTGCGCAGTCTCCGCTCAGCGCGGATCAATTGGGCCTCTTGATCCTTGGAAAGTACCTGGCTGACACCATCCTTGTCTAGCTGGAGTTTGGCCGAGTTCCTCTTGTGAGTACGCGCCCGACTCGTCGGATTTGAGGGCAGGGTCGACTCGAGATCGCCACATAGTACCGCTAGTTCGGCCGGATTGTCACTGAGGCGGTCGATCACTGAGCTCCAGAGGGAAATCGCCCGCTGGGCATCGGTCGAAGCCGCAAATGCGTACGCCCGGTCGAGCCTGTTCGGAGATATCGACGTCGCCACTTCCGCAGCTGAAGGCTCGATCCCTAGGCCCAGCAGGTAACTAAATACCTCCTGCTTCTTTGGAAGCGGCACGTCAATTCTCACACACCTAGACGCCAAAGGAACGATATTCGAAGGAATCGACTCCGCACTCAGCAGGAAAATTGTACTGGTAGTCGCCTCTTCGAGGGTCTTCAGCAAAACTGGAGCAGCCCGCTCAAAGAGGTGTGCCTCTGGAAGGATAATAACCCGGTGGGCTGAAACCGCTGGCGCTATAGAGGCCGCCGAGACGACTGCCCTCGCCTCCTCAACGCTAAGCGTCGAGGAGACCCTGGTGACGACGGTGCAGTCCGGATGGCTTGCGTCTTCTACCGAAACACAGACTCCACAGACTCCACAGCCCCCCATCGGACAAAGTATCCCCTTCGCCATCGCCTTGGCGGCGAAAAACTTACCTGAACCCGAAGGTCCCACGAATAAGTAGGACTGTCCTAGACGACCTAAGTGCATCCTGAGGTCGCTTATCAGGCTTGCGCGATCGAGCAGCAGATCCTCAAATGAATGGCCTTTGCCGAGTATTTGCGGGTTGTTGGCCGGCATCTAGCTCTTCGACCCGGCCTTCTCAAAGATTCGGCCGATGATCGCCTCGGTAATATCCTCTAGTCCCATCTCGGCGTCGATAATAAACCACCCGAATCTTTCGGCCAGCTCACGGTAGCCGTCGCGAACCGCAAACCAGAAGGCTTCACCTCTTTTTTCAAAGGTACTTTGATCGCTAATTTTCCTAGGACTTTCAAGGTCCAATAGGACCACTAAGTCGGGGTCTATCACCTCAGCAGACAGGTGATTCAGCCTGTAGATCTCCTCGACGTCGATTCCGTTGACCATCCCCTGATAGACCAGAGAGGAGCCCAAATATCGATCCGATATCACCATTTCGCCCCTCGCAAGAGCCGGGCGGATGGTAGTTCGGCAGTGTTCAATCCGTGAGGCCCCCATAACCATCGCCTCAGCCCACGGGTCTAACTCGTCCTGATCCAAAATTAAGCTTCGAAGTGACTCGGCGAATCCGCAACCACCCGGCTCACGAGTAGCCGTAACTAGGACACCCTCTTTTCTAAGAAGCTGCGTCACCCTTTCGAGCTGGGTCGACTTGCCCGATCCGTCAACGCCCTCGAATACGACAAAACTACTCCTTGGGATCACGTTCGCCTCTTGGTTGTCGTCCTTTTTGTTCCTGATCGAGTCGCAGTTCGTCTCGCTTTTGGCTTCTCGTCATCTGCCGTCTCTGCCAATTTCGCCCTTCTTATCTCCAAGAGATCCAAGGCAGCCTCAAGGGTCAGTGTGTCGGGGTTGGTCCCCCGTGGGATCGAAGCATTGACCGAGCCGTCGGTCACATAGGGGCCAAAACGCCCGGCCTTCAATGAGACATCCTTCTCGGTTACCGGCGAGACACCCAAAATGTTTGCCGGCTGGGCCTGGGAGCGTTGGCGCCTGTTCTCTTTGGGTTTAGAGAAAAGCTCCAACGCCTCCTCGAGGGTCACTGTTAACAGGGATCTTTCATCGGTTAGCGATCGTGAATCTTTGCCCTTGGTGAGATATGGGCCAAAACGCCCGTTCTGGGCGACGATCTCCTCTTTAGATTCGGGATCTAATCCTACTACCCTAGGTAGCTCCAAAAGCTCCAGAGCATCTTGTAGGGTTATCGTCTCGATCGACATATCCGAAAAAAGCGAAGCGGTCTTTGCTTTGGCTTTCGAGTCTGGATCGGGATCCTGCAGCTGGACATAGGGGCCAAAACGCCCGGCCTTAGCGATGACCACAAATCCGGTCTTCGAATCGATACCAACCTCGCGATCCTGCTTCTTGGAATTGAGCAGTTCCATCGCTTTCTCTACGGTTAGCTCGTCTGGCGCCAGGTCGTCTGGAACCGGGGCGGTCTCTTCTCCGACTTTAAGGTAGGTGCCAAACTTCCCAATTCTGGCATAGATGATCTCACCGCTTTCTGCGGTACCCACTTCTAGAGTGTTGATCTCCCTAGCGTCAATCTCAGAAAGCTGATCTTGCACAAGGTTCTTCAGCCCGGTCTTGCCGTCACCAAAATAGAAGTGAGAAAGGTAGTCCTTGGGGGTCAGGTTCCCGTCGGCTATCTGGTCCAAATCGTCCTCTAAAGAGGCGGTAAATCCGAAATCTACGAGGGTAGAGAAGTACTTCTCCAAAAGTCCAACAACCGAAAATGCGACGTAGGAAGGGACTAGCGCTTGGCCCTTGCGCCACACATAGCCCCGGTCCATAATCGTCTGGATGATCGAAGCGTAGGTGGAAGGTCTTCCAACACCCAACTCTTCGAGCGCTTTGACCAGCGAGGCCTCTGTATATCGCGATGGCGGTTGGGTCTCATGTGACTCTGGGACAAGCCCCAAAAGATCGAGCCGGTCTCCGACTTCGAGAATCGGTAGTCTCGTCGAATTTGAGTCCTTTTCCGAAGGTTCGTCGGTGTCCTCGACATAAACCTTCAAGAAACCGAAGAAGGTTATCTGGGTACCAGAAGCCGAAAATGTCGCCAAAGATCCTCGAGGAAAGCCCGTACTGGGATCGTCTCCTTGAGAACGAACGTCTGTGGCTAGCGGAGCCGTCATCTTTATAGTTGCCGTCGATCCGACGGCATCTTTCATCTGCGAAGCTACCGTTCGTCTCCAGATGAGTTCGTAGAGTTTGTTCTCGTCCGACCCGAGCTCTTTAGCTATCTGTTCTGGCGTCTTCCAACTCTCCCCCGAAGGCCGAATCGCCTCGTGAGCCTCTTGGGCATTTTTGACCTTCTTGTTATAGCTCCTCGGGGAGGTAGGTACGTAGCTCGGGCCATACAGCGAAGATGCGATCCGCCTCGCCTCGACAATCGCGACTTCGGCGAGATTTGTCGAGTCGGTTCTCATGTAGGTTATGTAACCGTTTTCGTAGAGTCGTTGGGCTACACTCATGGTCCTTTGAGAAGAAAACCTGAGCTTTCTCCCGGCTTCTTGCTGGAGGGTAGAGGTGATAAACGGAGCGGCGGGCGACCTCTTGTAAGGCTTGGTCTCGGTATCGGAAACTACAAATTCAGAGTTCCCGAGGGCGGCAATCAAAGATGCCGACATCTCCTGGTCGATGACAATTGTGTCTGACTTTGGGGTTTTTTTAATGAGCTTGCCGTCGGGGCCGAAATCTCTTCCGGTAGCGACCCTCCGAGCGTTTACCATCGTCAACTTTGCGTCGAAGGTCTCTTTTTGCTTAGACAAGCTCGCAATGACGTCAAAATAGCCCGCCGAACGGAATGCGATCCGATCCCGCTCCCGCTGAACAAGTATCCGGCAAGCCACAGATTGGACCCTCCCGGCAGAAAGTCCTTGCTGGACCTTTCGCCAGAGTACCGGGGAAATCTCGTAGCCGTAGAGGCGGTCTAGGATCCGGCGGGCCTCCTGAGCTTCGACGAGGTTTCGGTCAAGATCCCTCGGGTTTGAGATAGCGTCATGAATTGCACCCTCGGTAATTTCATGAAAAACCATCCGCTTCACCGGAACTTTTGGAGATAGTACCTCCAATAGGTGCCAGGCTATCGACTCTCCCTCACGGTCCTCGTCTGTCGCTAGATAAAGCTCAGACGCCGAGGCGAGCAGTTCCTTAAGCTTCTTTACCTGGTTCTTCTTCTCCTTAGAAACGATATAGAGGGGTTTGAAGCCGTTATCGGTATCAACTCCAATCCTCGACCAGGGCAGGGACTTATAGGCAGCAGGAACTTCAGATGCGTTTCGAGGGAGATCCCTGATATGCCCAATGGAGGGTTCAACTAAGAATTCCGAACCCAAAAAACGCGAAATCGTCTTCGCCTTTGCCGGAGATTCAACGATTACCAGGGGTTTTGCCATCTGCTCCAAACCATTCCCATGGACCTAATCAACCGACCGGTCCCGTCCATCCAACCTAGGGTACGCAGAAAACTTCATTGGAACTGTGAATTCCACTAAGACTACGGCGAAATTAAAAATTCCCTTTATCCAATCGACCCTGTTATTCGCCGTCCTCTTCCGAATCAGGCCCGACCAGAAATTCATACTTCGGGTTGAGCATAGCGAGGTGCCCGCCGACCTCTCCAACCATCCCCTCAACCAGCAGCCTTCGTCCGGGAGTAATACCAGGAACGGCCCGTCTTCCAGCAAAAACCAGCACGATTCCACCAGTGGAGTCCTCGATCCTCGCTGCGAAGGCGGGTACTGAGTCCCACGACTGAACCCTCACGAGCTTCACGCGGCCTGCAACCTTTGCCTTAGTTCTATAGGCAACGCTCCCAATTGGTACCGCTCCGGGAACAATTAGATGGATATCTGTTTCGCTTTCGGGCGATTGAGTCGCCGTTTGCTGCGCGGTCTCAACAGAGGAAGGCTTCTTGGATTTAAACCTGACCAGGGAGGTCTTCTTCGTCCCGAGTTCGAAGGGAATAATGGTCGCGTTGACGTGGGGAATTTGCGACACGACCTCAGCTATGGAATCTGCCGTTCGGTCATGAAGCACCCTACTCCAAATCCTCGAGTACCCTCGCCTAGGCAGTAGCACGGTAACTTCTGTCTCCCCATCGGCGGTGTATTCGGTGACGAGTTCTAAAGAAACACTCCGTATCCTTCGGTCCGGACACTCTACAACCTCTAGCTCGATTCGGCCGAGACCCCTTTTACCCCACTCCTCCTCCAGCTCCCTCGCCTGTTTCACATCCAAGATAAAGTGGATTGCTTTGAGGTCGTCTGGATTGATGGCTCGAGCATATTGAATTGCCCTAGCAGTCGCTAGGTCCAGTCGATCGACGAATACGAGCACCGTATGGCTCTTGAGGATCGGCTCATCACAAGCTGCGGCTACTCCAGATTCGAGCTCGCTCTCCTCTTCCACATAGACCTTGTTTAGCCTGATAAACAAGATGACCAATACCGGCATCATTACCAATACCACCCAGGCTCCCCTGGTGAACTTGGTGTAGGCAAAGATGAAGTCGACGATAAAGGATAAAACGGCCGCGGATCCGTTGACCGCAATTCTCCACCTATAACCGGGTTCCTTCACGTTTAAATGGTGTTTTACCATTCCCGCACCGGCCATGGTAAATCCGGTGAAGACACCGATTGCGTACATAGCGATCAAGGCGGTGACTCGGGCCTTGGTCGCGATCAGCAAGATCTCCGCCAGGACGGCCAGGACGATAATCCCATTGGAGAATACGAGCCTGTGCCCACGCTTAGTGAACTGCCTCGGCAAAAAGGAGTCCGCAGCGGTAAAGGAAGCCAAGAAGGGGAATCCAGTGAAGGAGGTGTTGGCGGCCAACACCAAAATCATCGTCGTAGATATCTGCAAAAATAGATACAGAAAGCGGCCGACGGGGCTAGTTCCATAAGTGTAGGTTGCTATCTGGGAGATCAAGGTCGGAGTACCTGACAGCATCGGAACTGCGTGGGTAAAGACCGCCAACAACGAGACCCCCAGGAACATCGTCCCTAAAATTAGGCTCATCGCTAAAAGGGTCTTGCGTGCGTTTCTTTCTTGAGGTGACTTGAAGATTCCTACACCGTTAGATATCGCCTCTGTTCCGGTCAATGCCGTGCCACCACTAGCAAAAGCCTGTAGCACGATAAATAAAGAAGCACCCATGAGTAAACCTGACCCGCCTAGACCGGCGTGGTACGCGCCCGCCTGGTGAATGCTGTGCATGGGGAGATGTCCAAATATGAACCTAAAAAGTCCAAGAAAAATCATTATCCCCATATTGGCGATAAACAGAAAAGTCGGAATTGCGAAACTTTTTCCGGCTTCCCGGATTCCCCTTAGGTTGCCGAAAGCCAATAGTGCAACAAAAAAGACCGATATCTCGACGTTATAGGGGGTCAGTGAAGGCACCGCCGAGGTCAGAGCGTCGGTCCCAGCAGATACCGAAACCGCCACGGTGAGGGTGTAGTCGATCAGAAGCGCCGCAGCGGCTAACTGAGCTAACTTCAGCCCGAATGTCTCTCGGGTCACTACGTAGGCGCCACCGGCCTTCGGAAAGGCCCTGATCACTTGGAGATAGGACGCAGTAACAAAAGCCAGCACGATCAGGATAAGGACAGTTATCGGAATGACGAGCCCATATGCGGCAACGCCGATAATCGGGATCAAAACAACGAGAATCTGTTCCGTAGCATATGCAGAAGAGGACATGACGTCCGAACTCAACACGGCGAGTGCGGTCGGCTTGCCTAGTCTCTCCCCAGAAAGCGACTCGTTGACGAGCGGCTTTCCTAGCAACTTATTTTTCAGCCGATAGGAGAGCTTCTCCGGCAGTTCATAACTCCCAGACCTTGGTAAGGCTCCCGGGGCTCTTGAGACTCTTCCTCCGGTCGAAAATCTCCCGGGTTCGACGATGGGAGCCCCTTCATTTACATCCGTCACAGCGGTTCCATCCCTATCATCCGAACCAGCGCCAATGTGTGGCCAGAGAATACTCCACGATACCTAGACCTCGGTTAAAACCCAAAAGCGCTCAACCAAACCAACATAGACCCAAAAGCCCTTCGACGCTGCAAGCTAAAACCCTCCTCTTACATGCCATCTATCCGCACTGCCCACTCGCCAAGATCCATTGCCATAACAAAAGCATCGGTCAAAAACTCCAAAGGCCAGCCCAAAGCGAGACTGCTCCTTGGCGTTGTCCGAGCCAACTGGGTCCAAGCCCCCGGCAGACTCGAAAATTCGAGCATTTTTGCACCTGATTTTAATTCTGCTTTCAGATGCGACTTTTAGCAAGATTGAAGGTATTTCCAAACTTTATATATCTTTATTGGCCCAATTGGCAGTAAAAGGGTAGCGGAGCGTATTGCATAGATGCTGTGCACGTAATAGTTGTTGGATGCGGAAGAGTCGGGTCAGAGCTAGCGACTCGCTTAGATCAGGCTGGCCACAAGGTGGTTGTAATAGACAAGGAAGCAACAAGCTTCAAGAGGCTCTCCGACACATATGGGGGCCGCACCGTGGTCGGCTTCGGCTTCGACCGCGACACCCTCGCAGAAGCAGAAGTAGAGCATGCCGATGCCCTGGCGGCGGTCACTTCCGGCGATAATTCAAATATCTTGACGGCGAGGATCGCTAGAGAGAACTTCGAGATCGAACACGTCGTGGCGAGGATATACGATCCGAGAAGGGCTCTGATCTATCAGCGTCTCGGAATACAGACGGTGGCCACCGTAACGTGGACGACTGATCAGGTCATGCGAAGGCTCTCACCGGAGGACTACACCGAAGAGTGGTCGACCCCCAATGGTGAGCTAGTCCTGACCGAGGTATTGCTACCTGACAATTGGGCAGGGAAAAGGCTTTCCGGAATCGAATCTCAGGGAGAAATCCGCATAGTCGCTATCTCAAGGGCTGAGAAGTCCACAATACCGACTCACGATTCGGTTGGTCAAGAGGGCGATCTACTTCATGTAGCGGTCAAAAGAAACAATTTGGCGAAGCTGGCAGAGGTCCTAAATGGAGAAGGGGCGAAGAAGTGAAGGTAGTTATAGCCGGAGCTGGAAACGTCGGGTCCTTCATCGCAGAGGACTTGCATAAAGCGGGCCACGACGTGCTTGCGATCGAGCAGGATGCCGGTTTAGTTGCAAAATTGAGAGAACATATCCCGGTCAGATGGTTCGTAGCGGATGCGTGCGAGGTTTCCCAGTTGACCAAGGCGGGAGTAGAGGGTGCCGACGTTATGGTCGCCGCCACCGGTGACGACGAGGACAATCTCGTGATCTCACTCCTCGCAAAACAGGAGTTCATGATCCCTAGGGTCGTAGCAAGGGTAAATCACCCTAAAAACCACTGGCTCTTCAACAAGACGTGGGGCATCGACGTTGCGGTATCTACACCGCATCTGCTTAGCTCGCTGGTCGAGGAGGCGGTATCGGTTGGGACTTTGGTGAGACTACTTCAGTTCGAACAGTCGGGTGCGCGGCTCGTAGAAGTTACTCTCGCTGAGAACTCTCCCGCGTGTGACGTTGAGATCGCCCAACTGGGACTCCCAAGGGGAGCTTCGATAGTCGCAGTAGTCCGATCCAGAAACGTGGTAGTGCCTCGGGGTGACACCATCCTGCGCACCGGCGATGAGGTTTTGGCATTAGTTACAACCGAAGCCGAAGAGGTCTTTAAAGGGATACTCGTCAATCGTTAAATCAGCGACGCATTTCAGCTTTAGCTCCGTTAAATCGAAAAACGTCGTTGAACAGCCTCCAGTCAATCAAAAATTAATGTTTTGCATCTAAGGTGGAACCATGGAGGCAGCATTTTTAGATCTAGACAAAACAGTAATTGCTAAGGCTTCCATGCTCGCCTTTGGAAGGAAGTTCTTCAAAGAGGGGATGATCTCGAGGCGAAGCCTAGTCAGGAGTGCCTACGCCCAACTGGTCTACAGGTACCTTGGGGCCAACGAAAAGAGACTCCTGAAGCTGAGAAAATCGGTTCTTTCACTCACCGCCGGATGGGATCAGTCTTTGGTAAGGAAGATAATCTCTGAAGGCCTAATAGAAATCGTCGAGCCCCTGCTGTATCGAGAGGCAATCGACCTTATTGAAGAACACCGCTTGGCTGGTCGGCTCGTCTATCTAGTCTCGGCTGCACCCTACGAAATTGTTTCACCGCTCGCAGACCACCTAGGCGTCGACGGCGCCCTCGCTTCGCTCCCGACGATTAACGAACAAGGTCTCTACACCGGAGAGATGGAGTTCTACAATTACGGCCCTTACAAAGTCTCAGCTATGGAAGAACTCGCCAAGGCTAATGGCATAGACCTCGCCGAAAGCTATGCCTATTCTGACTCCTATACCGATATCCCGATGCTTGAGACGGTGGGCCACCCCTATGCGGTAAACCCGGACAAGGTCCTCGCAAGGATATCAAAGGAGCGGGATTGGCCTATTTTGGAATTCAAAGACCGGGTACTACTATCAGACCCCTCAAGAAGGGCGAGACCATATCTCGTCGCCCTCGCTGCGACGTCAGCGGTTGCGGTAGCTGCGACAGCCGGCGGTATGGCGGCAAAGAAGCGCAACTCAGCGTGAGTCGCTCCTTGGTGTCAGAAGCCGACTCACCCTGGAAATTGCTTTCAATTACGAATTAGTTGCCCTGAGCTTTTTGGCCGCTACGGCGACTAACGCCCCGATGATCATAAGTAGTAGTAGTTTCTTCATTAGCAAAAACCTAGTCGATCAGACTAACAGTTCGTTGAATCGG
>JAJZCF010000044.1 GCA_021846265.1 Actinomycetes bacterium
GCTAAACAGTCTCTTCATTGATGACTTCTTCGACTCACTGAGCGAGGTCCTTTTATGAATCGCACAACTCAAACGGCATTATTGCTCTCCGCTAAACCTAGTTTGATGTGGCTAACAAAACATTGGTTGACTGAATTGCGCCCGCCAGCTCCCAGCAAAAGCAAGCAAGCAAGAATTCTGGAGCCTAGGGGTGCGGTGCATCAAGTAGCTCAACGCGACCATTTGCCTTCTGGACGACAACAAGAGACTCTTCCAAGTACCTCAATGAGGCCATTGTCGAAGCCAAAGCAGCCCATTTGATTCCTTCGGTCGGCAAATTTCCGTAGACCAGGTCCACAAGTTCGGCTTGCGATACTCCAGGGTTCTGCCTGATCGCCGCGACAAGCTGGTCCAATCTCTGCTTTCGGTGTGCCAAATAGTAGCGAATCACTTCTTCCCCGAGGCCTTTATCCATCACCGGCCCATGACCAGGAGCGAGTCGAGAAAAGTCAATACCAGCGACGCGATTCAACGAATCGAGGTACTGAGTGAGATTTCCATCAGGAAAAACTACTACCGACGTACCTCTCCCAAGGATATGATCCCCAGTAAGAAGAACTCCGGAAGGCAATAAAAAACTCAGGTGATCTCCACAATGACCCGGGGTAGGAATTATCTCAAGCTCGATCCCAGATATCGATGCCCGACCAGACAACTTCAGGCGGTTAAAGGAAAGTTTGTCAAAGCACTCTGGATGGGCGAAAACCTCGATCCCCAGTGAGGATGCAAATGAAAAAGCCGCCTCTGAATGATCCAAATGGTGATGGGTCAAGCAAACAGCTCGAATATCAAGTCCACGCTCAGAAGCAACTTCAGATATCCTCGTCAAATGCGCCGGGGAATCGGGGCCGGGATCCAAAACGATCGCCGATCCATCGACTCCATAGATCAAGTAGCTATTTGTACCGTCCAAGGTCATCGCTGAAGCGTTTGGCGCAAGCACTCTAATCAGCCCTAGCTCAACCTCTTCGACGATCGGCAAATCCCCGAGTTCCGATGCCGTGGATATACGGGGATCTAGTAATGATTCAGAATCTGCCACCTTCTACATTGTAGTTAGCAAATACGCATTCATCGAGGCAGCACCGAATGGTAGATCCTCCTGAGTGATCGCCACCAAGTTCAAAAAACTTCGCCGGCCGCTAGTCAGCCGATAGATGAAATCCAGTTGACCCTAGCAAGACAGTCCCCGTCGTAGCTGGGCTTGTGAACATTGGCCCTGCTCTCAAATGCCAGCCTCAAAAGCATTAGGGTTTTCGCCAATTACCTTTTGACCAGCAGTCCGGAAATAAGTTCAGCAAACGCAGTCGACGGCCAGTAAAAGGTAGCGCCTTGTGATCGATTAGCAGTTGGGTAATTCGCATTCTAGGAATCTGAAGCCCCAGCCAGCTGGGTTCCATTATGCGTTCTAAAGATCTAGACCACTTGGCCAATATCGTCGGCGACCGCAACTACCTCGTTTTCGACATGGATCATTCGGTCCCCTCCTCGCAACCAAGACGTCACCGCTGCAACCAAACAGAGCACCACCGCAAGTGCAAAGGCAATCACTAACCCGTGCTTAAAAGGCCCAGAAATTAGGGATGGAAAGAACGAGTGCCCGTACAAATGGACCAATTGCGCATGTGGAATCGATTTTGCCGCCGGGCCCAAAAGCAGTTGAAGTGGGTTATACCCTAAAAATGCCGCAAAAATAGATGCCACTGCGGGTACCTCAGAAAGCCTGACCGCTGCTGGCTTCGGCACCCCATTAGCTATCAAACCATTTAGTAAATGATGAGGCAAGGTGCTGGACAATCCGGCTATCAGCAATGAGAAGAATATACCGACAGAAAGTACCTGCCCGGTATTGATAAAAGTCGCCATAACCCCCGAAGCGGCGCCTCTGTCGGTCGGCTTCACCGAACTCATCACTGCCGAAGTGTTAGGGGCCGCAAAAAGTCCAAACCCCACCCCGTTTAGAAAAATAATCACCGCGAAATATGGATACGCAAAGTTGACCGGAAGTAGAACCAGGCAGATAAATGACACGGTAGCAACAAGCATTCCGAGGGTTGAAAAGTATCGAGCACCGTATCGGTCCGAGAGGTGGCCCGATATCGGTCCAGCCAAAAGAAAACCAAATGTCAAGGGAAGTAGGTAAATTCCGGCCCAGAGGGGCGTCTGAGAAAAATTATATCCTCGTAATGGAAGCCATATCCCCTGGAGCCAAAGGATAAGCATAAATTGGAGTCCACCCCTGCCCATCGCCGATAATAAATTGGAAAATGCTCCCGCCGAAAAAGCCCTATTTAGAAATAGTCGGGGGTTAAGCATGGGATGGTCGGACCTGGTCTCATAGATCAAAAAGACCACCAGCAGAATAATCCCGGCGATTAGCTCGCCGTCAACATAAGGGGCTCGCCACGACATCGAAGCGCTTCCATGGGGCTGTACTCCGTAGGTGATAGCGATCAGTATGAGAACCAAAGATAAGCCAAACAGGCCCCCGCCTACCAGGTCGACCTTGGACTTCAGCCGTGTCGACTGGTCCCTCAGCATGTAGTAGGCCCAAACGGTTCCAATGATACCGAATGGAACCGAGACCCAAAATACCAGTCTCCAGTCCAAGTCAGCCAGCAACCCACCAGCAATCAGCCCAATAAAACTCCCCGCCAGACCTGCTACCTGGTTGATACCGAGGGCTGCTCCCCTTCTCTGAGCCGGAAAGGCGTCGGTGATAATCGCCGTTGAATTAGCGAAGATCAGTGCACCACCAACGCCCTGAACTACTCGAAGTATTATCAGTTCCATCGCCCCAGATCCACCCTTGCCCGGGAGCAGTGCTAGAGCCGCAGACGCTATCGTAAAGACCAAAAATCCTAGGTTGTAGAGCCTTACGCGTCCCAAAATATCGCCAAGGCGACCAAAGGCGACGACCAAAATCGCCGCAGCAACCTGAAAGCCAAGAAGGGTCCAAAGCAAGTATCCAACGTTTCCCGGAGCTAGTGGCTGCAGTTTGATACCTTTGAAGACCGCTGGCAGCGAAATAATAAGTATCGACGTGTTCAGAAATGCCATAAAACTGCCGAGGGTCGTATTTGAAAGTACGATGTACCGGTACGTGACCGGGTTATCACGCAACTCGGTCAGCTTCGACGAAATAGTCAAGTAGAGCCCCTAAAAGCTAGGTCGATTTCTGCTAGGAAACTAGACACACCTGTGACAGGTGGGTTCCTTGCTAAAGAGAAATACTACAGCTCAGATTGTTTTTTGTTGCTTAATACAATCAAATTCACAACCTCGAAACTCAAATTTTTAAATTTGCCAGCGCCTTTCGGTTGACAAATGAAACATTTGTAGTAAGAATTAGCTTGGGTTGTAGCGCTGCAAGATAAGGAGCGAATGGATTTGCCGCAAGAGGTCTTTTATCCATCTCATCGACGCCATGAACAGGTATTTGACGTTTCTCCTATCAGGACAATTGATCTACGATCGCTTGAAGATCGTGTTTCTGATAAGTGCAGGTCCAAAAATTTGGATCCCGGAAACGCCGAATCTGCCGACGAGATCTTCGAGGTAATACGCCAAGAGGTCGTAACTAATCGAAGCGAATCGGTAAGTTCAGTCGCTGCGAACTCAGCGGAAAAGATATTTAGGTCAATCTGTGGACTTGGGCCCATAGACGCGGCGATGCGTGATCCTCAAGTTTGGGAAATCATCATTAACGCACCTGACGCAATCTTCGTCCGGCGCCATTCCAAATCGACAGAGAGACTCTCCGAATCCTTCTACGACGATGACCATCTTAATCGTACTGTCTCCCGGCTCCTCGAACGTAGCATCGGATCTCGTCGTAAGCTTGACCCGGTAGCCGGACTCCAGGACGCTCAGCTACCCGACGGATCGCGGGTCCATATCGTTCATCCCGAGCTGACTAAATCCGCCCATCTCTGCGTAAACATTCGCAAGTTCACAGGTCTTCCGAACCGATCGCTTTCGCAGTTAGTCAGTAAAGCGATGTTAAGTTCCCAAACTGCCACCCTGTTAACTGCGGCGATAAGGTCCAAAGCCACCATGATATTTGCTGGGCCCCCAGGAGCTGGGAAAACTACCCTACTGGGATGCCTAGCAAGCGAACTTGACCCATCTAGCCGGGTAGTCATTGCCGAGGAAGTTCCTGAAACTGAGATCCAGATGTGCAACGTTGCACACCTTCAGTCGAGGCCCGAACGCCAGGATCGTCCTGAAATCGACCTTAGGCGACTAGTGACTGGATTCTTACGAATGGCTCCAGACATAGCGATAGTAGGTGAAGTCAGAGACCGCGAATCATTGCCATTTTTGTTAACAACATCCTCGGGAGTCCAGGGAATGACCACCATTCATGCTTCCTCGGCAAGGCAAGCGCTTACAAGGCTCTGTGTTATGTCGCAGCTAAATGGGATTAATCTCGCATCGCAGGCCCTTTGTGCTCTGGTCTCGGACGCCGTCGACATGGTCATCTACGTTCAGCGCATAAATTCCATCCCCAAGATTACGGAAATCGTCGCTATAGAAGACCCCCAAACCAAGGACTCCTCAGGTTTCACGACCACGCCGATGGTAAAGCTGAAGCCACAAGACGATTTTGCCTATTCGTGTGGTCCCGTTCCTCATCGCCTGCGAACCAAGCTAGCTGATCATGGCTATGACCTGGGTGAACTCCTCAGAGACTGCTCAGAACTCTCTACAGCGGCAATCTAGATGGACTCAAAGACAGTTATTTGGGTCCTCTCTTCAATAGCGGCGCTGGCGGGGTCGGCGACCATGACAAAGGGTGTCATCTTGCTTCTAGTGAAGCAAAAACCTAAAAAGGTGAGGCCAAAAACACTAAAAGCAATGTCAACTATTACGTTCAAACGCTACTTGAAGTTCATGGTTTTCGGAACCCTATTGACCTTGCTAGCCACCGGATCTCCAGCGCTGGCGGCTATCGGAGGATTCTTTTGCGTACTGCTCATCCATTTAACTAAACAGTCGGAGTCTTCGGCGTTGCACGATCAGTTGCTTGAAGGTTGGCCCGGCGTGATAGACGAAGTGCGTATAAGGGTCTGCACTCTCGGTGAAGCAATCCCCCATGCACTATTTTCGGCGTCAAACGGCTTCGGAGAGAAGGTTTCAAGCATCTTTGATCGCAGTCGCATTACCTGGAACTTGACAGGCGACTTTTCTCTCGTCTGCAATCTAATCGCGGATGAACTCGCCGACCCAAAAAGCACGGCGGTGCTCCAGACTATGGTACTTCTTCATGAACTGGCTTCGACTTCCACCGAGTCACGACTCACTCGCCTTAGGGACGATCGCTCTTGGGATCTAGCGGCGGCGAAGGAAACAAAAGCAGCCATGGCCGGTGCAATATTCGCCAGACGGTTCGTCCTGGTAGTTCCCATTGGCATGGCCCTCGCTGGGGCAGCCATTGGCGGAGGAAGATCGAGTTTTCAAACGCCAGCCGGAATATCCCTTAGTGCATTCGCTCTTGGCCTCCTGCTGCTGTGCTGGATCTGGTCGACCCGCCTTATTGGACTACCAAAAGTCAAGAGGGGACGTTTCGAGGACGACGAATCAACCCCAGATCGCCCAGCCGATGAGTCAGTTTCCGATCTAGCCAACTCGTCATGGGGTCGATGATGGAGTTCAACCTCGTCAGAGCATTTTCCGTCGCGATGTGCGTGATTGGCTCGCTTCTGATCCTCTCATCCTCAAAAATCCTGACAAAGAGGTCACGCTACGAAAGAGTTGCCGAATATCTCGCCCCCACTTCAACGTTGGCTAAAGATCCGTTTACCCAATTAACGAGCTACCTGAAAGTTTTTCTAGGGCCAATAATCGATAAATTTTCTCGTACCGACTCCATGTCCTCGCTAATTCCCATTTTTTCAAAAGTCGTTGGCGAAATAGATCTGAAATACGCATTCCCTCCACTTATGGCTTTCATCTCAGTAGCAATAGTGACTGGGTCGGCAACTTTCGCAATCGTGGCAGGAATTCTTGCACCATTGGTAATTCTCATCTTCAAATCCTCTCGCATCTATCAAGGTGAAAGGCGCCGGATCCGGGAGCTGAATGATGCTCTTCCTCTCTATATAGAGCAGATCGGCTCGTTCGTAGCGTCGGGCTTATCGATACAATCGGCAATAGACAGATACCCAAAGACCGTCAAAAGTCCGTGGTCGACGCTATCAAAGGAAATGTCAGCAGAAATTCGCCGGGGAGCAAATCCAGGAAGTGCCCTAGGTTTGGTTGCCTTACAATACCGACTCGGCGGACTCGATCACCTGATCCGACTACTCGAAGCGAACTATTCAACACCGGAACTGCCTTCCCTTTTGGATGAACAAAGCCGCTCATTTCGGCGGCGGCAACAGTTGGAGCTAACCGAAAAGCTTGCCAAACGTGCCCAGGCAGTTTGGATACCGGTAAGCGTTGCGGCTTTAGTCCCCGGAATCATATTCGTCATGATTCCATTCATATCGGCGCTTCACGCCTTCGGCGGAATCTAAAAATCTGAACCTGATAACAATTCACCACTTTAAAAGCACCAGCAAAAGGAGCAAAAGATGTATTCAACAAAAAGGATCTGTCAATCGACGGCAATAGCTTTGTCGATGGTTGCCATTGTGGTCATGAGCTCTGACTCATTCCTCATTGCGGAGGCCTTAGTAGCCTCGGCGAAAAAAAAGTTGGTGCAGGACGAAAGAGGAGAGGGTCCTGTGTCGGCGGCTATCGTCGTCATGATCATGGCGTTCCTAGGCGTCGCCCTTTGGATCGCATTCAAGGCAATAATGCATCAAGCAACCACGACGATCGCAAACCAGGTTTCACAACTTGGTCAATAAATTACTGAATGATGCTAAACGGGAGTCGGCCGCGGGAGTGATTTCGGCAGTCTTTGGAGTCCTGATTTCAATCATTGTGGTATGGATGGTGATCGAAGTCTGCTTGCTAGGACTCGCAAAGGCCCAGATCACAAGGGTCGCCAGCGATCTGGCGAGACAAGCCAGCTCATACCGCCTAGCCGGCTCGCAACCTTTCAACCCTGATGGATTCGCAGCTGTGGAACTCGGCAAACTCTACCGTGCTAGCAAGATCTCGATAGCCCAAAACCAGTCTTCGACAGTAGTGGTCGTTGCCATTCCTGCAGCGGTAGTAATGGGAGGACTTAGCGCGGATGCCTTTGACCTACGGACGATTCAGGCATCCTCAACATGGCCTACTGAAGGGGAATAGACTTGACTACCGACTATTTCAACGACGGCAAACCTTCGAAGATCATCGTCAGAAGGATAAGGCCGATCAAATTTGCGCTTCTAAGTTCTGAGGGAGGTGAGATAGCCGGGCTAGACGCGCTTATCTTTGGGGTGGCACTTTTTCTGATTTCTGCCTCATTAGTACTTTCGGTCTTAAAGCTGATCGAGATGAAACAGAGGCTACAAGAACTCTCTGACATGGTCGCGCGTGAAATGGTCCTCTCGCCATCACCGGTCCCCGCCGAGACACAAGCCATCTCGTTGGCCGAAAGGTATGAGCCCATCATAGGCCTCACAAGTTCGGCGGTCGATGTTTCGACCTCGGGCAACCTTGCTCCTTGCTCCGCAATCTCGATCTCAATAGCAAGCTGGTCCGGACTAAATCTAATTGCCTGGCCAATTCGTGTAGGTATCGAAGTCCCGCTCACCGCGACCTCGGACTTACCTACCGACGGGTACCACTACGCAATCGCAGGAGAAAAGGGTTGTGTGGCACCATAAACAGCCGTCAGCAGTAATCAAACAACCGCTCATCCGACTTCGCCGTGCCTTGGGCCCTCGCATAACCAATGCACTAATTGGCTCCAGTGGTTCAACCTTGGTACTCATTCCGACAATGACCATGGTGACCTTGCTATTTTGCTGCATAGCTATTGACTCTGCGTCACTTTCGATCTTCCAGCTCCGCACGGACCATCTAGCGGCGGACTCTGCACTGCTAGGAGCTAGGAGTCTCTCCCAGGCGGCCTTTTTTACTTCAGGCAAACTAATAATCAACCAAGCCACCGCGGAAAATCAAGTCTCCTCCTACCTTGGTTCCGTTTCGCATTTCAGCGACTATCAGGTCAGCAACTTCTATCTCTCAACAAACGGCTCGGTTGCCACAGTGAAGATAATTGCCCAAGCAAAGCTTCCTATCTCCCTTCCGAATTGGCTGCGACTCAACAGCGTCACCCTGTCGGCCACGTCTCAAGCAGACGAAGTCGCTAACAATCCCTGACTGCGAACTTACAAAATGTTCCTTAGTAGACAACCCATAACACAAAGGTAAACCAGCGTGACTTTGGCCATTTTCCCGTATTCGGCTCTGGCTCAGCGGGCCGCTCGCCGTCGCAGCTAGCAACGGAAATTCACTGCGATTCGCGAATCCATAACAGCCGTAGCCCCACCACTGCACCTCTGCGGTCCCGGCCCGTTCAGCAATTTCAGATCCAGCAAAACCTATCTAGAGGCGAGTTTCAGCTACTAAAGCTCGTTCGCTTGCTTAATCGCCTGGGCAAGTGCATCGTCAATTCCACTTAACCCTCTAACGACCCCCAACACATCCTCTTTTGAACGATTTTGACTCAGTTTAATCTTCGCCTCTATGCGCTCGATTATCAGCTCGACACCCACAATCGCTCTTAGCTGGCCAGCAATAAAATCCTCAGGGGCTTCTGCAACACTCCAAGGCTTTTCCATCGACGCTTCATGGCGATTAGTCAAACGATTCACTAGGTCCCCAACCCAGATGGGATCATCTTTTATTATCAGTCGACCATGAGCGTGAAGGACCACATAATCCCAAGTTGGAACTACTTTACCTCCGTCCAACTTTGATGGATACCACCCTGGAGAGACATAGCCACTTACTCCTCTAACGATCGCCACAGAGGCGCCGTTAGTCTCGGCTGCGACATGAGGATTTTGACGAGCTAAGTGGCCCTGCAGACTCCCCCAGCTTCCCTGGTCAGGAGAGTGCACAAATAGCATTGGAAGAGTTGAGATTAAAAGAGAGCCGCCAGAGACGGTAATCAAATCACAAGCCCCAATGTTCCCGAGGAACTCCTTGATCTGAGATTCATCTGTTAGCTCAAAGTGCTTCGGGATATACACAATCCCATAATAGCTAGCGATTGTCGATGCTCTCCGTTGAGTTGCCCCGCACGGCCCAGCAAAATCTTAAACTCATTGATCCGAGCCAGGATGTGCCGGTCCCAACGAAACCCAAACAAGAAAAAGGCAAGGTCAAGCTGTCTTGGGAGTTAACAGAGTTATCACCTTCCAAGCGGAGCTAAGTATCTCGTCTCGCTTTTCATCTTCCGTTCCCTGCGACCAGAGAGTGACTCGAATAAAATAACTAGCCAGAGCGACATCAGTCATCTCAATCTGGCAGCTCGGGTCGTTAAGCAAACCAGAAAGATTCGCAGCAAAATCCTTCGGGTCGATTGAAATTGGCACTTCGCAGCGAATTCTGGTTCGTCGCGAAAGCGTCTTGGTTCTGTTCGTAATAGCGCTCTGAGCAAGGATGCCATTTGGCACCACCATAGATTCGCCTTCGTCGGTAAAAAGCGATGTATACATCAGATTGATGTCTGTCACCCGCCCGCTGTAGATCGGCTTTAGTGCCTCATGTGGAAACGAAGGCATCAAAACGGGATATTGCCAGGTAATGAAACTAACCGCCTCGCCAACTTGAAAGGGCTGAAATAGAACCAGCCAAATTCCACCAAGAATGTTGGTAAACATACTTTGTCCAGCAAGGCCGATCAAAACAGTAAGAAATGCACCACCAAAGATCACGCTGGAAAGTCCAACTCCCAGTGCAGCCAGTATCGCTAGCGCCAAGCCAAAGTAGAGAAATAGCTGGGTTCCAAAAGCGGCGACGGTCCGCTGTCTGGCAGACATAGAATCAAAATTCCTGCGGATCAGATGTTCCTTGATGATCCTCGAAAGCGTCAATCCGACGGCCAAAACGATCAGACCCCGAAGAAGGTGCATCGTGGAAATGCCCATGGAGAGTCGGCTGTAGTTATCGGTCAGGATTGAAACCATGGCACCGCCTACAACCAAAACAGTTAGCGCTATCAACCATGGGCCATACTTTCGCACTTTATACTTCTTACCCACGCTGGTCATTCTTCTCCCTCCAGCGGTCATTGTTCATTCTCGTAGCCAGCCTCATTTGACAAGGCATACTAATTACCTTGCAACCAATCATGTCTGAAAGTTCCCCCAGGGCGTCGATCCCCAGTTCGCCTTTACAAATTACCTAGCCGCCGGGTGTTTTTATAAAAGATCTTTCTAGACGACGAACCAGCCAAAAGAGGGCCGAATGTCAAATAAGTCCTCAAGCATCATTGTGCCACCAACCTCAAAGAAGCTAGTAGATGATCAGGAGTATTCCCAATGGCCGTAAGTATCACTTCGGCATGCACCAGCTACCTAATTTGGTACCTTGCTGACCAAAAGACCCATCGATTGAAGAAGCAAACCTTCAAACCACTGCTAAGCGATATTAACAGAAAAACAACCCCTCCCGTTCTCCATTAAACCACCTCCAAAGCTTCGCGGTTCAAACCAACCAGTTGGCAGGAAAAAGCACATACCCTACTTCCTCTTCCCTGGTGGCCCCTTTCCACCTCTAACCGGTACTGTCGCCACCGGAAAAGTTGTCGTGACTGCAAGCGTGGTCGAAGTAACCGTGGTCGAAGTGACTGCGGGTTGGACCACTGTGGATGTACTAATCTTAGGTACGACGTTCGAGGTGCTCCTAGAGGCCAGTGTTGACCACACGACTAGAGCCGCTACAAGAAGTACCGCGGCCAAAGCATAGAGAATCTCCTTTGGAATCCTAACACGCCGGCTCGCTGAAATGCCTGCTAAGTGATCGCTTACCTTTTGAGCAGGTTCGATCCTTTGAGTCAAGTCAAGGACACCGCCCACAGGAGACAGCAGCAATGTCTCTTCCGCCGGCTGCAACCCTGATGTGCTTGCCATAAGCATCTCACCTTGGATGTCTACTGCACTTAGCGCCATCGCCATCTCCTGCGCCGTCTGAAATCGGTGAATGGGCTCCGGCGACAAGGCTTTATCTACTATCTCAACTAACGACTTCGGAATTTCAGGATTCAACTCCGCTATCGGAATCCTCTTTGCCTCCTGGGATGCAAGGACGATAGACATCGGCGTTTCTCCAACATATGGACGCTTTCCGCTGAGCATCTCATAAAGTATTGCCCCTACCGAATAGATATCTGACATAGGGGAAGGTCGGCTCGATAACATCCGTTCCGGAGCGAGGTAGCTCGGAGTACCAAAAATCTCAAGGGTAACGGTTCTATCGTCGTCTTCACCCATTTCGGCAATAGTGGCTATTCCGAAATCTGAAACTTTGACACGTCCATTCGCATCGAACAGAATATTAGAAGGTTTGACGTCTCGATGCAGGATTCCCTCCTCATGCGCAGCTCCAAGGGCACTTAGGATGCCTAAAGCAATTGCGATCGCCTCATCTGCTAAAATTGGTCCTTTGGCAATTTTGTCCTTCAGGGTCTCTCTTTCGAGTAGCTGCATGACGATGTAAGGGCGATCGCCCTCCTCACCAACGTCGTATACCGTGGCCACAAATTCATTCGCCACCTTGGCAGCTGCCCGCGCTTCAACTTCAAAGCGCTGTCGTTGGCGTAAATCTGAAGTGGCCTCGGTCTTGAGAAACTTAATTGCGACCTTCCGGTGCAATCGCACGTCGGTGGCCAAGTACACTTCACCCATGCCTCCGCTGGCGATCAACTCCGAAAGTACATACCTGCCACCCGCTATGGCAGTTGCCGAATCCTGCACTGGCCCAATAGCTCCCATTGCCATCTAGCCTAGTTTGCGCCAGATTAATTTAGACAAACACCCTGCTAAACGGGTATCTATAGATTGGCACCGGCGTGTTTGACCGCAAAGTTGAAGTGTCAATTCCAAATTAAGCGGCTAACTTTACCCCATGGTTCCATCGATTGGTCGTTCTCAACGAGAAGCTTATGAAGCGCTCGAAAGGATAGTAGATGCCATAGAAGCTAACGACCCGTATAAAATCCGCAAGTTGCTCGTCAAGCTAGATACCCTCGACGTCATGGGGATCTACTCCGAGGCAAGAGAACTATTTGGCCTTCTTGCATCCCAGATGGAATTCGGAATCGATCCTACGGCCAGCACCGACCACGAGGGGGCACTTGCAAATAAGCAGTCGATTGAACAATTTGAAAAGACTTTATCCGAAATCAAAAAGGCCCTGGGACCCAATCCGCTTTCCTTCCGGTTAGACGAACTGGGCACCCAGGACCAAAATAAGCACTAAATCCATCGGCAAGTGCCGATGGAAGCGCTGGTTACTTCTTCATTGGCCAAACCGGCAAAACAACCTTGCCGTAGACCGAACTAAGAACCCCCGCAGCAGATGTGTACCATGCCAAAATTGCGACGACGATACCTAGGTAACCACCGAGCTTGATCATCGAGGCATTATTTGCAAAGTTGCCCCAAGTTAGCAAGATGAAGGTGATTTCAAGCAATACAAAAACCGTCGCTAAAGCTCCATTTGTAGCAAATGAACCGATCATCATGTAGACGGTAAACAGTGTCCATGCAAGCAAGAACAGTCCAACCGCTTCATTTATATTCGGCGTCTTAGCTGCGATCATCTCTGGTACGATAATATGGACAAATGCCGCAAAGGACATCCAAAATGCACCGTAAGAGGTGAACGCGGTAGCTCCAAAGGTATTACCCTTCTTATACTCCTGAATACCAGCCAGGAGCTGCGCTAATCCACCATAGAACAGTGCGATAGGCAGAACTACACCTTGCAAAGCTCCATTGAGGATTCCCGCATTAAATACGCTCAGACAAAAAGTGGTTAATGCAAAACCAGCGAGGCCAAGTGGCCCCGGATCCGCTGTAGAAGCCGCCAGAGATACCAGGACCTCTTGTGGCTTAGTGGCGGTGTCTGACATAATTGCTTTTTCCTTTCAGTGATTCCCCCGGGGTTTCTGACAAGCAGCCAGAAACCATCAACACCAAAACTGCTTAGCAGCCTTGGTATAATTGGTGCCCGGATGGATAACTCTCCCCAGGCACCAACTCTCCCATAGCTAATCTGCTTGCTTGCTCATAGATGTCGAAGCACGCTTAGCTATCTCATTTACCACATCCGAATTGGCCAATGTGGTAACGTCACCCAGTTTGCGCTGCTCGGATATATCCCGAAGCAGACGCCTCATAATCTTCCCAGACCGAGTCTTTGGAAGCTCGTCAGTAAAAACGATCGAAGCCGGACGAGCGATCTTGCCAATTTTGATCGCGACATGCTCTCGCAATTCGGCGAGCAACTTCTCGTCTCCCTGATTTCCACCCTTCAGAGTGACGAAGGCTGCTATAGCCTGTCCGGTCGTACTATCTGCACGACCTACGACAGCTGCCTCCGCCACCGATGGATGGTCGACAAGAGCCGATTCAACCTCAAGGGTAGATATCCTGTGGCCGGAGATGTTCATGACATCGTCGACCCTTCCAAGCAACCAGAAGTATCCGTCGAGGTCCTTCTTTGCCCCATCGCCAGCAAAATATACCCACTTGTTTTCTGAAGGCTTAGAGAATCTCGACCAATAAACGTCCTTGAATCTTTCAGGGTCCTTGTAGATCGTCCTAAGCATTCCCGGCCACGGCTCGGTCAAAACGAGGTAACCTCCAGACCCATTAGGAACGGATACGCCATCGTCATCGACGATGTCCGCACCCATGCCAGGTAATGGAATGGTCGCTGAGCCCGGCTTCGTCCGAGTCACGCCGGGAATCGGAGATATCATGATGTGACCTGTTTCGGTCTGCCACCAAGTATCGACGATCGGAGCTTTCCCGCCTCCGATAAAGGTGTTGTACCAGATCCACGCTTCGGGATTAATCGGTTCCCCGACGGTTCCGATCACACGAAGACTGGAGAGGTCACGACGCTCCGGATACTCCGTGCCCCACTTCATGAACGTTCTAATCGCTGTTGGCGCGGTATAGATCTGAGTTACCTTGTACTTCTCGACAATGGCCCAGAATCTGTCCTTATCGGGATAGTTCGGAACGCCTTCGTATATCACCGAAGTGACCCCATTAGCCAATGGGCCGTAGACGATATAGGTATGTCCAGTAACCCATCCGATATCAGCGGTGCAGAAGTAGATATCGTCGGGCTTGATGTCAAATACCAAGCGATGAGTCGTAGCTGCCCCAACCAGATATCCACCGGTCGTATGAACTATTCCCTTTGGCCTAGCGGTTGTACCAGAAGTGTAAAGGACGAAAAGCATATCTTCGCTGTCGGTGATGGTTGCCGGACGCTCTTTAGACTTGCCGTCGACCAAATCATGGTAGTAAATGTCCCTACCTTCAATCATTGGGACATCGCCGCCAGTGCGCTGAACAACGACCACCTTCTCAACGCTCGGGCACTCTTCAATTGCCTTATCCGCGAAGTTCTTGAGTTCGACTCGTCCGCCGTTCCTCCAGCCTTCATCGCAAGTGATAACGACCTTTGCCTCCGCATCGTTTACGCGATCACGCAATGATTCAGAGCTGAATCCGCCAAAGACAACAGAATGGGGCGCGCCAAGCCGAGCGCAGGCGAGAAGTGCGACTGGAAGTTCCGGAATCATTCCCATGTATATTGCTACGCGGTCACCCTTTTGAACACCAAGGTCTGCAAGGCCGTTTGCCAACTGACAAACCTCTTCGTGCAATTCCTTGTAGGTGATGGTCCTAGAATCTCCCGGCTCACCCTCGAAGTAGTAAGCAACCTTGTCTGGGTTCGTTTGCACGTGCCGATCCAAGCAGCTTTCAGTTATGTTTAGCTCGGCACCGACAAACCATTTCGCAAATGGAGCATTGCTCCAATCCAAAACCTGATCCCACTTTTTGCGCCATAGCAACTTATCGGCTTGCTCGGCCCACCAACCAAGTCGATCGCGCTTGGCGTCCTCGTAGATGCTCGGAGAGGAAACATTAGCCTGGCTTACGAACTCTGCAGAAGGCTCAAATACCCTCGTTTCATCCATAAGCGCTTCAATAGTAACCGAACCGTCCCGAGTTTCGTCTGCCACTTACATCCCCCTTCTGATGTTGCAATTCAACTTCGGACACCAATATCTTTCACAGTG
>JAJZCF010000231.1 GCA_021846265.1 Actinomycetes bacterium
TACCAGCTGTTCTACCCTGTTACGGCCTATATAACACTAGAAATAGGTATTAGGGCACTACATTGGAAACACGCTAACCCCCTGAACAGGGAATCCTCTCCAATCACCCCTCTAAAAGGGCCAAATCGGCGCAAATAAAGGCCAAATCAGGCCCTCCTAGGCCCTGTTTTGGCCCAGTTTTGGGGGGTCAATCGAAACTTGGGCTAGTCTTGAGGATGCTGACGAAGGTCGCCCAGCACGCGTCGTAGATGCTTCTGCTATCCCCGGTCTTTGCCGCCCGTCCGTCACGATGGCAGCCGCCGGTTGTGTCAGGATCAGCAAGAGCTTCAGCTCGCCTAGTCATGTTTTTGCGATCTTCAAGCCTTCAACCGCAATCAAGTCGTAATCAGTTACCAATGCCCGAGCGGTCTTGTGGTGAAAGTTCCTCCGCTGGTTGGCGATCTCTCGGTGTTTGGAAACTACGGCGTCACGCTCTAGGCGTCGGTTTTTCGAGTCGCGTTTCTTTAAAGACAATGACTGCAGCGCGTTTTCCAACTCCGCCCGAGATCTCCAGACCCACCGGGGGTTGGCCAGGCGGTGGTTACTTGTGGCACATAGATCCTGAAATGCCAATTTAAACACCACGGGTGACCATAGGTCCAACTGAGCGAAGGACCTACCCTCTGACGGGAAGGATAGACTTCCCGTCAGGTCGACCGAGTTAGGGTAGTCAGACTTGGGCCCTACTTTACGCTTCTTTTGCGTCCAGCCCTTTCGCCCCGAGCGACAAACTTCGCAGCCATCTTTCTCGAAGCCTCGTCGATCATCTCGTCACCAAACATAACCGCTCCCTTGCGGTCTCCCTCGGTGGCGGACTTGTATGCGTCGAGGATCTCCCATGCCTTATCAAACTGCTCTTGGGTGGGACTATAAACCTCATTTATAATGGACACCTGGTCCGGATGAAGTGCCCACTTCCCGTCGTAACCCAAAGTAGAGGTCCGCTTAGCGTAATCCCTCAGCCCATCTGAGTCTTTTATCTTGAGGTATGGTCCATCAATGACCTGAAGTTGGTTTGCCCTACCGGCCATCAAGATCTTCGAAAATACATAGTGAAAGTGGTCGCCAGGATAATCCGAAATCTGCACGCCCCCGGTCAACACCGGCATCTCCATGGAAGCGGCAAAATCAGCGGGACCAAAAATTATCGTTTCAAGTCTCGGAGAGGCCGCGCAAATCTCCTCGACATTGATCAAGCCGCGGGTCGTCTCGATCTGGGCTTCTATGCCAATGTGTCCGATTGGAAGGCCCACATTCCTCTCTATCTGCGTCAGCAGAAGGTCCAAAGCTATCACCTCGGCCGCACTTTGCACTTTGGGCAGCATGAGTTCATCTAGCCGCTCTCCGGCGTTAGAGACGACCCCTATCACGTCACCGTAGGTCCAACGTGTATCCCATGCATTAATCCGCACGCAAAGCACGCGCTCATCCCAGTCCTGCTCACGGATCGCTTTGGCGACTGAATTTCGAGCTCCCTCCTTCTCCAGAGGGGCGACAGAATCTTCTAGGTCCAGAAAGGTCATATCGGCCTGTATTGACAGCGCCTTGGTTAAAAACCTTTCGGAAGAACCTGGTACGGAGAGACAAGATCGTCTCGGCAAATTTCTAGATCGTTCAGACATGGTAAAAACCATACTTCGAAATCACCATCGACTGCAAAACACCCATCCGTCGCTGCCGCAGAATGACCTATGGTAATCATTCACCTGACTCCCCAGGGCATAGTTTCTCGTCACTTTTTGAATTCGACACTTGCCTCTTTGCCTCGGGCCTTTTGGAACTGCGAAGGTCCTACGGTGACCTATTTGGCGACGGATATTCCACCTTCCGAGCCTTGAACCGCATAACCGTTGCATGCGGCCTTGGTGCCTTGGTGCCTTGGTGTCCTTGGGGGCGCTGGTTTCAACCAGTTCAAAACTGGAATTTCAACTCCGGCCGGACGCTGAGGTTCTTGGCTAATTTGATATCGCCGTCCGCCTGATAGGTCCTGCTCGAGGTCTTCTACCGTTGACATCTGCTACGGACCTCGAAGTATGTAAAACCAAGCCATCTTGCAAGCTGGTGCTCAGTATCTTGGCGAGTAGCTAAGACCTTTCCCTTCAGTCGGCGAGCTTGGCTTTTGCGCCACGGAGGCCCTTCCCCCTTGATCCTCAGCACTAACACCAACAACCCTTCATGGAACTACAGATAAGCCGTGACCAGGACTATCACTAGTGATTCCACCGTTGCATCCGAATGATCAATAGTGAGCCTATTCACCAGATGCACCTTTTACAAGGTTCTTCCGTCGGGCTTCATTCTCACTAGCCCGAGGGTCGTTCTTGCCTCTCCGAGTACGGCCAGTATTGCTACCGGTCTTACATACTCTCTCCAGGTGATGAGTCGTCCCATCATCTGAACTGCCGCCTGTACCAAATGGCCCGGGAACGGACAGGGCAGTGGACTCAACTAGCCCACAACTGATAACCGACCAGTCACGGATATTTAGCGCAGCATTGTCATCGCGGTCCACCTCAACGAGGCAGGTGAGTATTCCGAAACTCTTTACCACCGGATCCAGTAATTCTTTACCAGTCAATCCAGCTATTCTTTACCAGCCCACTCAATGTACCACATCTGACGGTTCGAGTCCGCTGTGATGCCCCGCCCCTGA
>JAJZCF010000232.1 GCA_021846265.1 Actinomycetes bacterium
CGGAGGGTGGCAAGAGCGCAGGGAAGCTCGGCAAGGCGTTCGAGGGCGCAGGCTCCAAGTTCTCCGGAATGCTCGGCAATATCGGCATCTTCGGGCCGTTCCAAGGCGCTATTGACAAGCTCGGATCATCATTCGATGAGATATTTGCTGGGATTGACGAGCATAAGGGGTCTTTCGAGAACTTCGCCAACGCTGGCAAGACGGCCCTCATGGGGATCGCTGTCGTCGGTGGAGCGGTCGGCTTAGCATCGCTAAAGGCTGGTATCAGCTTCCAGAAGGCGACGGCTTCGCTAGCTGCCTCGGCTGACATTCCGACCCAAGCAGCGCAGAAGATCGGCAACGCATTCTTAGGCACAGCGGGAGCGTCCGAGTTCACAGGCCAAGAAATGATGCAGGCTTTTTCGCCTGTCGCTGGCGAGCTTGAAAACCTCACTGGCACGACGCTTACAACCAAGCAATCTATGGATCTGATGAATGCCTCGTCCACGCTGGCAACGGCATCCGGCGAGTCGCTCACGACGACGACGAAGGCCCTTGTCGATGTGATGCTTCCCTTCCACATGAAGGTTACAGACGCTAACTCGGCAGCTAACACCCTTTGGAATACGCAGAGGTTGCTTGGCGTAAGTTCAAGCGATCTACAGTCAACCTACCAACGCCTCACGCCTTTTATAGCTGGCTCGAACATGAGTTTTGCGCAAATGAGTGGCTTGATGGTCGAGCTATCGCATTCCCTTGGTGGTGGCCGCCAAGCTGCCCGAGTAGCAGGGCGTGCGATCCAAAGTCTTATTGATCCGTCATCATCGGCTAACAAGGCGCTCGATGCGATGAACGTGAGTCTCTTTGACGCTAAAGGCCACTTCATCGGCATGGGGCCAGCACTTCAAAAGCTAAAGACCAGCTTGGCTAATTTGCCCGGATCTTCGGCTGGCGTGGCTGCCGAGCAAAAGGTAATGGCACTCACGACGCGAGCAGCGACGCTAAAAGCGATGCAGCAGACTCCGGCGATCAAGGCTCAGGAGAAGGCTATCGCAGCCCAGCTTCCAAGTCTCAAGCTACAAGCATCGGCCTTTACCAAAAGTAGCGCTATGCAGGCGATCTTCGGAACGAATGCAAATGCGATGTTGGCGGTCATATCAGGTGGCGCACCGGAATTCAACAAGTATACCAAGAAGGTGTCGCAGAGTGGGGAAGCTCAGTCGGCAGCAGCTAAAAACTCGAAGACACTTTCATTCGAGCTAAAGCAAGCTAAGGCATCCGTCGAAGATGTCGCTGCCAAGATCGGTGTGGCGCTCATCCCTTGGGTGCAAAAGGCGATCAATGTTGGCTTGGCATTCGGTAAATTCCTAGGCCGGAACAAGGATCTACTCATCGCCTTCGGATCAGTCGTCGGTGTCGTCGTCGTCGGTCTGATCGGTGCTTACATCGCGAAGGTCACACTGGCAGGAGCTAAGACGGTCGCTGAATTTTACAAGATGGGCGCTAAGGCAGCAGTTTGGGCGACAAAGATGATGACCTCATCCGGTCGTGCATCACTTGCAGCCAAGAAGCAGGCAGCAGCAGCTAAGACGGCCGCGGACAACAACGTCACGTCAGACGAGCAAAAGGTCACGAGTGCGCAGACAACCACAGCCGAGATCGAGACTGCTCAGGACGAGCAGGTGGTCGCCAGTCAGACGACTTCGACGGAGGTAGCGGTCGCAGGCGATGCAGAGCAGGCTACCTACGAGGAAACGGCGACGGTAGCGGAGACGGCGGGAACAGCTACAGAAGCCGGACTAGGGCCGATTGGGATTGCACTCGGCATCATTTCACTCGCAGCTGGCTTTCTGATGACACACTGGAAGACGGTTTGGAAGGTTATCAAGTCCGCTACTCAAACGGTCTGGCATTTCCTCGACAACGACATTTTCCATCCGCTTGAGAAGTTCTACAACGATACAATCCCCCCAGCTCTCAAGACGCTCAAATCTTTGTGGAAGAGCGTGTGGGATGGTATTAAGAGCGCTGTGCAAACGGTATGGAAGGTCATCAAGCCGATCTTCGACGGGATCATGTCGGCAATCAAAACGATCACTAGCGGGATTTCTGCCGTCACAGGCGCTATCGGAAGCATCTTCGGCGGGGGTGGTAGCGGTGGTGGAGCAGCCAGTCACGCCCTACCACATCGCTTCGCAGCAGGTGGGATCGTCGCTAGGCCGACTTTGGCAATCGTCGGTGAAGCAGGGCCAGAAGCAATCGTGCCCCTCAAGGGCGTTGGTATGGGCGCAGGCTCACCATTGCCGAAGGGTATCGCATCCGGTGGAGCTGGCACGGTCAACTTGCATTACAACCCGATAATCACCATCGCAGGCACGTCCGAGCAGATCGCACGACAGACCCGCCAGATGATCGAAGAGGAAAGAGAAAACCTAGTGAACGCACTTTACCAACGAGGCATATCGGCATGAATGCGCTCGATTGTCCAGCCTGCGGAGGGCAATTACAGCCTCACGTAGGTAGTCCAGAGTCGGCTCCTTGGCTTTGTAATGTCAACCGACTTCAATTCTGGGATTGTGAATTAGCACCGGAATTTCGCGTGCACTATCGGCCTCACTTGCAGGACTGGGGATATGGGGTGCATGTGAAAGAGTTGAGATTGGCTAGAGCGGTCGAGTACGACGAGGCTAAGAAGC
>JAJZCF010000233.1 GCA_021846265.1 Actinomycetes bacterium
GTGGGATGCTGGCTGGGTTGCGGTGAGGGATGCTGTTCTTGTAACTGTCACAAAAGACCTGATCTCCGAAGAGGATTTCCACACCCTTTACAGCCCCTGGGCCTCAGTGATGGAACCTCAGAACTAGCAAAAGGAGCCAAAATGGAAAATCAAACCCTAACCAAGGACACCCTCACCGAACTTTCTCGTCTTTATAAAATCGCTTCGGTTCGGTGGGCAAAAGCCAACTTCGCTCAGGAGCAGCACGAGCCACGTAAAAATTGTGATCGCCTCTTTGCGGAGTTTTTTGATGCACTGGCCAATCACAACACTTTGCTGCTGTCAATCGGCATAGATGACATCCCCGCCTTTAATCCATATTACAACCCTTGGGCGAGCGTGATGGAAGTGGAAAATGGATGAGAACGAAAAGGCCAAAGTAGCAGAGCAAGCTTGGAATGACGCATGGGCTATGAGGCAAAAAGCTGTCAAAGACATCGTGAGCTGTCTCAAAGGGGAGATTGACGCAAAGGTTACTAAGGAAAGCTTAGGAATGTATTTCAAGGCTGCTGTTGAGGCTCTAGTTATCCAAGAGGGTCGGGATTTGGATGGGTTAGATAAAGGAAATATGGAGGTAGAAAAATGAGTCAGTGGACGACGATAGAGGCAAATGTTTGGCTGCCTCCGGCATTGGCGAATAGCCGAGGATTGGCTAGCGAACCTACATATCGAGGTTCTGAGAGTCCTCACAACGGGATGCCGTTCGAGCATCGTGGAAAAGGGCATTGGTGTCTACGTGTTGATTTGCGCGACGTGGACGACGGCGACGCTATAAAGGTGCGCGATTGGTTTCTGGCGTTATGTAAGAAATACACGCCAGCAGAAGCCGAGCTTGAAATTGACAACAGCGCAGCGAGGTATTTGCTGCTCTGGTCGCCTAAAGATCAAAGTCTTCAATTGCAGGTTCCAGCGTTGTTCAAGGAGTGGGCGAGGGTGACGGATGAGCTTACCTAAAGGGATGACGTGGGAAGACAGAGCCAACCAGAGCGACGAAGAACTCATGGCTTATGTGCTGGACGACGAGGGCGATAGGCGGTATGAGCTTATGGACGAGTGGGAGCTTCGGCATTACGAAGGCCCGATCATCACCTGGGTTCGCTGCCGTGAAGAGGCAGAGCTGATTATTCGAGCTATGCACGCACCATGGACGCTGGAGGTGAAAGATGGATGAGCACAGATGTATTTCCGAAAGTGACGAGCGTGGGTTCATCTGGTGCGGAATTACAGTTCTCGCACTTTATGAACTCAACGGCACTCATGTTTTGAGAGTGCTGGTCAACAACAAGACGCTCAACGTCCACGTGAGTCCAACAGGACGGTCGGTGCGAGCATATCTAAACGGAAAGGAATTGAAGTGAGACCTGATCTTGAGGCGATCAAAGCTAGAGCTGATGCTGCGACGGCTGGGCCGTGGGAGCTCGTGCCTGAAGTGGATTATCGATACCCAAAGAAAGGCCGTGAGTGCGATCTGTGTGAAAATGGAGTCGAGCTGCTGCGCGTCCGGCAAGTCATCGATATTCTGGTTCACGATCATTGGTCACCATCGCATCGCATCACTGCTTCTAGCGGGCGCGTCGCTGGCAATTACGAGTATGAGGATGGCGGAATCATCCGGCACGAGGATACCGTATTTATTGCCAACGCCCGCCAAGACGTTCCGGCATTACTTGAATACATAGCCGAGCTTGAGGCCAAACTAGACAAGTTCAAACTCTGCGAGGAACACTACGGCCCAATTATGCCGTGCGGCGGAGAGGCTTGTTATCACGTTGAAGATCCTGACGACGACTGACGGCGAATGCCCTAGTTGGCGCTAGGGCACGCCTGCTTTAATCGGCTTTGACCTGCCTTAAAGCATACCAGATCGGGGCGAAATGAAAGATCGAAGCAGGCGCTATCTAATGCGGGATATTGATCGACGCTGGGCGCGGATCAAGACCGATTTATGGGCGGTTTACGAGTGGGCCGACATGGCTAATTATCCGGCAAGGTCCGGGGGTGGTCAAGGTCAAAAGGGAGTGCCTAGCGATCCAGTCGGCGAAAAAGCGACAGCCTACGCGGAGGGTCATTTTGACGACCCAACGATTAAGGGCGCAAAGGAAGCTGATTCGGCACTACTAAGGATCATAAAAAGCTTGCAGACAATCGAGTATGCGATTTCGTCCACGAAAGCACCCTACGTCATGAGCGACGTCGAAAAAGAGGTTTGCGAGGGATGCGGCTGTTTTCGCTTTGAGCGTCCGAATGGATGGACACTTGGCAAATGCAAATCTTGCTACGGCACGAACTACCGAGCACGTCGAAGACGAAATTAAAAATGTTTGCAAAACAGCACGTGAGAACGACAATTCAGTAATTACATGATATATTGGGATTAGCTTGCCGATTCGTATCAGACGATACAGATCGGCACTCGCATTTAATCGCACATGTCAGACGATCCAGACGACGAAGATTTTGAGCGAATTGGTGTTGACAAGATTATGATCGAGCGACTTCGCAAGTCAGATAAACATGATCGTCGTGAGTATATGGATTATGAGATACGACGATTGATGACACAATCGTATGGACGATAAACAATGTTGAAACCTTGCATTGATTGTCGAGTTGAATACACATTGCGATCAA
>JAJZCF010000234.1 GCA_021846265.1 Actinomycetes bacterium
ATTGGAGCGGCAACTCGTACTGCCAATGCAACTGCGTCTGAAGGCCTCGCTGAGACAACCACTACTTTTTGCTGTATCTTCAGTTCAACCTGCGCATAAAAAGTCGCCTCAACCAGCTCAGTGATGACCACCCTTACGACGATTGCTCCTAATGCCTCAATGACATCGCGCATTAAGTCGTGAGTCATTGGCCTTGGAGGTTCAATGCCTTGTATCGAATCGACAATAGCTTGGGCTTCGGTTCTGCCGATATAGACCGCCAAAGTCCTACCCGGTGGCTGAGATTCCTTCAGCAACATCACCGGCGTGGCCGAGCGCTGATCGATCTGTACGGCTGCGAGCTCAACTTCGATCATTGCTTGACTCTACTTCCAAATCTCATACAATCTCAACGCTGCGTCGTCTTGTATAAACAAAAACTGACCCAAGAAGCATCCCTTAACCAAGATACTTCGACAATTCCTTAGACAAGAACGCTTCGCGCATCGTCCCTCCAAGCGACCTCAACTCAAGAAGTATCTGTTTGGCCTGCTCGCTTGCTACCGGATTTCTTTTCTTGAAAATTGGTGCAACTACCTGTTCCAAAAAGCCGAATTCACGCTCTGCTGAAGTCTTGTAGAGCCTCAAATGGCGCGCCTCAATCCCAAAGGAGCGAAATCTAAGTACAATCCTGATCAGGGCGAGTTCCTCCGAGGTATATATGGTCTCTCCGAATTCACTATGACCAGAAATTAGCCCGAACTCGACCATTTCCGCTATTTCAGCAATCCGAGCCCCGGTCAGCTTTGTAATCTCCTCTACGGTGAAATCGACCCGTCCATCAGCGTTTTGCTCAGATGGTACCGGTTCTTTGAGCTGGGAGTCGGCGAGCTGAGTCGGATTTGACCTTTTCTGAATCTCCGACTGGCTATTTCTTCGTTCCGCACTCTTTTTATCCCCTACCAGCGTCGCTGGCGTGGATTTAACTGTGCTTGGAGGAACGGACCGCTTGGCCGACCCTGAAAATTTCGCTGCTGTAGCATTATTATCTTCGCTAGAAGCTCGGTCGCCAGAGAGATCTTTGGCCGTTGGCTGGCTACCTGTCTGGATGGCAGGATCTATGAAAGCGCCAGAAGCCAGGTTTGATTGGATCGATCCCGCTGAATGAAGTTTTTTCACCGAGGCCCGAACCGCCGACGAAAGGCGCGAGATCGACTCGGGTACCCTCTCCGTTTCAACTTCGTCGCGCAGATCCACCTGCTCGGGTCCTTCAGCTATATCAGACAAGCCAGACGTCGTGTCGTCGAGTTCATCATCCGCAAACTCCCCGGCATTATCCAAATCATCTAGATTTTCAAGCATTGGCGGCTCGAACATCAATGTCTGCGAGGGCTTCGACTCGTTTTCTCGATCGCCAAGATGATCGCGAATGACCTTGAGCGGCATGAAAGTCTCTTTTTGAATGAGCAGAACGGCTTTAAGCCGCTCGACATCATGCTGGTAAAATTTGCGGTAGCCAGAAGGCGTGCGTTCGAGGTCCAATAATCCCTTGGACTCAAGAAAACGGATCTTTGATATCGTTACGTCAGGAAATTCATCCCGCAGCCGCGCCAGAACTTCGCTTATGGACCAGTAGTCCCTCTCCCCATCCAAGTTCTTAGCCCTCTTCTCCGGGTATGAGGAGGAATATGAAACGGTACTTACCGATCTGTACCTCGTCACCTGAGGAAAGTTCTGACTCGTCCGTTCGGTTCTGATTGTGATAGGTGCCGTTTAGGGATCCGACATCAGTAAGAAAGTATCGAGCTCCGGCCCTGCTTACCTCGGCGTGTCGCCTCGAAACGGTAATGTCATCGAGAACGATATCGCTCTCCGGATGCCTGCCGATTTTCGATACGCTTCTATCCAGGGCATACCAACTCCCAGAGTCGACACCACCCCTGATCAAGAAAATACCTACCCCTTTGGGCAGGTTGGCTTCAACACTTTCCAAGGAGTCGACAAACTCTATAGGGCCGATTGATCCCGTAGTCTCTTGCTCTGCCAGTAGAAGGGTTCGACCGCACGACGAACAGAACTTAGCTCCTGCCTGATTCTGATGACCGCAAAAGCCGCATATCAACGGGCTTCCCCTTTACTTACCGCTCAAAACAAAATGTCCGGTTGCCACTTAAGGTGCAACCCTCAACTATAACCTTATGGTTGCAGCCTATGTGCCGACACCTGCCAAATGGCAAAAGGTCTAAGAAATGAGTTCGCGATAACTGTCTGCGCTGAGAAGTTCCTTGAACTGGCCTTCGTCTTCAGCCTCAATAACGCATAGCCAGCCTTCGCCGTAAGGGTCAGAATTTATTAGCTCCGGGGAATCTGAAAGCCGCTCATTCACTTCGATAACCTTGCCGGAAATAGGCGCGTAAATATCTGAAACTGACTTAGTCGACTCAACTTCGGCAAAACTTGCTCCCGAAGAGACAGCAGATCCAAGCGCCGGCAACTGCACGAACACAACATCGCCGAGAGCGTCCTGTGCATAGTCAGTGACTCCTATTCGAAGATTCTTACCTTCGATCCGAGCCCATTCATGATCCTTCGTATAACCGAGTTCAATTGGTATGTCCATCCTCGTAACATTAGTCAAGCTGTCCGCGCCATGCACCGCATAAGATCAACGAGCTATTTTATTTG
>JAJZCF010000235.1 GCA_021846265.1 Actinomycetes bacterium
CAATTCTTTGTAAGCTGTTGTAAGCCATTTCAATGGAGAAGCTCAGCGAAGTTTCATACTTGGTCAGAAGAATTGTGCTGGACCTGAGAGAATTTTGGCCTTATTTGTCGATTTTTTAAATCCTCGGGTCGACTTGATCAGAAAGTAGGGCCGTTTTGCGGATTTTGGTGGTTGAAGACGAGGTAAACCTTGGCGAGGCTCTCAAGCGAGGCCTTTACGCCGAGGGGTTTGCCGTAGACGTAGCTAGAAATGGACTAGATGGCCTGCAGATGGCTCGCGAGAACCCCTACGACCTGATGGTCCTCGATATCATGCTTCCAGGCATGAACGGTTTTAAGCTGACCGAAACAATTCGCTCCGAAGACATCTGGTGCCCAATCTTGATGCTCACCGCTAAAGATGGCGAGCTCGACGAGGCCGAGGCGCTAGATACCGGAGCGGACGACTTTTTAAAAAAGCCCTTCTCCTTTACCGTTCTGCTCGCGAGGATTAGGGCCTTGCTGCGGCGAGGAGGAGAGTCGAGGCCTTCGGTCCTTGCTACTGGTGATCTCACATTGGATCCGGCGAGCCACACCGTTAGAAGGGGCGAGACCAGGGTAGACCTAACCTCACGGGAGTTCTCCTTCCTCGAGCTGCTCATGCGGAACAAGGGGCGTGTTTTGACCAAGAGGGAGATTATCGAGCACGTTTGGGATTATGACTTCGAAGGTGACTCGAATATTGTCGAGGTCTATATTGGGTACCTGCGCAAGAAGATAGACGCACCATTTCAGAAGAAGGCAATCCGGACAGTTAGGGGAGTTGGATACCTCCTAGAGTCTGACGGCGGCGAAGGCGGGTCCGAGGCGGTAGCTGATTGAGTTGCAAACTGCTAATTGTCGGCCCCTCGCACACAGGCCTAGTTGGCTCCACTCCGAGCTGGTAGTATTCGATTTCAGGCTAGGTGAGATGCAATATACTAGCCACATTGTGGGGTCTGAATGGAGCTAGAGACTCTGGCGAGGTTTAGCAAGGGGTCGAGTTCTAAAAGCGGTCTTGTTGCAAAGCTAAAAAGGATTTTTTTAGGCTCGGTCCGAGTCAGAACGAGCGTCGCAGCAACGGCAGTCGTAGGAGTTGCCCTGGCTGTTTCGTCAATGGTTTTGGTGGGAGTCTTATCTAGCCAGCTCAGGGCGAACTTGATCGCAAACGCCAAAAATGAGGCGACCTCCACCGCAGATCTGATCCGTTCGGGCGAACTCGCTAATCCGATTCCGCTTCCTAGCGGCGATCTTGCCGCTCAGGTGCTAGATGGTTCAGGGAGGGTTCTAGCGTCCACATCGAACGTGATCGGCAAGGGTCCGTTTGTCGGGATAGCATTTATCAAGAGCAAGCTCACTCAGGAGATCGTCTCAATTTCCAGCTGGACTATCCAACCCGCCGGAGACACCGACAACGGGGCCCTCTTGATCATCCACAAAGTGCAGGGCGGCTCCAGCGCTAACATCAATATCGATTCCACCTACACCTCGCTAGTAAACGCCCAATCGAGCGCCGGCCTGTCAAAGGTCACTCCAGTACCGCTCGAGAACGGCCATACCCCAAACCTCTATGTTGCGGTGATTGCGTCTTTGGCCTCGGTGGACCAGCCAATTAGTTTCTTGATTCCCGCGCTGACAATTGGCGGTCTAATGCTTTTAGTCATCGTCGGCTTTGCCACTTTCTATCTAACCGGCCGTGCTTTTAGGCCGGTCGACCAGATGATCTCTGACGCAGAGGACATCACCGGCACGTCTTTGCATCGTAGGGTGTTTGAGCCTGAAGGTGACGACGAAATATCCCGCCTAGCACTCACGATGAACCGAATGCTTGAGAGGCTGGAGGAGTCAGCCGAGTCGTCTCGCCGATTTGTGGCCGATGCCTCCCACGAGCTCAAGAGTCCTATTTCCGCCCTACAGACTTCGCTTGAGGTCTCCCTTTTACGACCGAACGACGCAGATTGGCCGAGGGTAGCACTCGATGGTCTCGCTGAAGCTCATCGAATGCAGGCTTTAGTCGAGGATCTTTTGATTTTGGCGAAGGCGGATGCTGGACGGCTGCGATTGAAGCTTGAACCTGTTGACCTTGACGAGCTTGTCATCGAGGAAGCCCGTCGGGCAAGATCGAGGACGGAGTCGAAGATAAGGCTGAGTTCAGTCTCTGGAGGGAGGGTCCTGGGGGAGTCCGAAAAGCTGCGAAGTGCCGTACGTAACTTGATGGAGAACGCTATTCGCCACTGTGAAACAACGGTGTCGGTAGCTCTTAGGCAGGATGGATCTTCGGTCGTTTTCGAGGTTCTTGACGATGGACCCGGCGTCCCTGAAGCTGACCGAGAGACGATCTTTCGTAGATTTGTTCGACTCGACGAGTCTCGCAGCCGAGGCGATGGAGGGTCCGGATTGGGCTTGGCGATTACCAAGAGCATCGTGGAAGCGCATTTGGGCCGGATTTGGGTGGAAGGGAATAATCAGGATGGTAAAGGCGCTAGATTTGTCGTGGTTTTGCCGGCGGCGGATCCAAGTTTCACCAGCCAGCCGCTCGAGATAACTCCTTAGCTGTCACCCAGAAAAGGCATCTATGCTGTTTGTCGAAGCTGGCCGAAATAGGCAAAAAGGCTAAGAATTTTCATAT
>JAJZCF010000236.1 GCA_021846265.1 Actinomycetes bacterium
ACTCGGCAAACACATCTTTAACCATCTCTAGGTAGTCGAGGTAGTCGCCAGGAATATGGCCACCCCTGATCGACTCTTCATACTCCTTGCCGACAAAATAAGGCGGTGAAGTAACTACCAATGCGACGCAGTTATCTGGCAGAATACTCAAATCACGAGAATCTCGGACGAGCATTGCATCTTTTATCGGACTTTCGTTGACCTGGGTATCATCGGAAAGTATTGGTGGCTGGAATCTACTGTAGAAAGCTGAAGAGTCGTGACCTTCCCTCTTTGAAACGCCAAATGCATAGGTGCTAGTGGATCGGCCCGAAGCTTGAGCCTTGGGTCTTTTCTCGACTTGCAAACAACTCCTCCTTTAAAGCCACACGCTATAGCATCAAAGCTTTTATAGCAGCACGAGGCTAAAGGATTGGAACTTCCCACCGCTAAAACAGGCAAGGTTTCGAAGCAACTAATTCCGCCCACGATTAGGTGGGAAAATTTTCGGCCAATCTTCAGGAATGCTCAAACGCAGCTCATGATCTCGGGTGGACACAAAGGTGCCGTGACGTTGCGCCCCGAACAGACGGCTTCATATACTTCGAAAACAAATCTTACCAGCGGGAGAAGTCTTTTTTTCTCCTCTCCGTCGCAGAAGCGCAGATGACCCGCCAACCACGACATCAGAGTAGCGACCGCCGAAGCCGCCATCTCCCAAGAGATCACTCCTTCGAGCCAACACTCTTGAATGAGCAGCAAACCCTCCGGCACCGCTAACCCGACGGAAGATGACTTTGAATCCTGGCCGTCATGCACTCGAAAGAAACTCAGCGGAGTGTGCACATAGGCGAGGTCGCCTCGCTTGAGCAAATCGACCCAAATGTCTAAATCCCAAGCCCACCTCAGGCGAGAAGTGTCCCGAAAGTATTTTTCTGAGTTGACGTCCTGCACCCTATAAAGAACAGTCGTAGGTTCCCCTATGCGGTTAATACCGTCAACGAGTACTCTTTCAATTACCGAGGCTCCTCTGTAGTAACCCGTAGAATCAACGAGCGGAATCGTTCCACTTGTGTTTGGTAGAACTTTGCCGTCCTCATCAATTGGCACTCGAGATGAGGATGCAAGAATAGCCGAAGGTTGGGCCTCTAGCATCTGTACCAAGACGGAAACACAGTTTACACTTAGTGCGTCGTCCGACATAAGCCATTTGTGGTAGTACCCTCGTGCTAGCTTGAAAGTAGTCATACAATTGAAGATAACCCCATGGTTGCGATTATGTCGGTAGGCACGTAGGTTATCGAATCGTGAGGCAAAGTCCTCAATGATCTCCCACGATTTATCCGTCGAGCAGTTATCTACTACAACAATCTCGGTATTAGGGTAGGTCTGAGCGGTTGCGGAGGCGAGAGCTATCCCAAGATAACGCTCTCGGTTGAATGTCGGTATTAAAATCGAGACAAGTTTGTTACCTTCAACATCTATCTCGGGACGGGGAGAACACTCCAATACGCCTTCAAACATAAACGCCAAACTCCTCAGCTCGCTTCAAACTTTCCCAGCGACACGATGTCGCAAGCTCACCCACCCTTTAATACTGCTTAGCGTAGCTTGACTATTGAACGCCAGTGGCTGGGAAGCTAATTTCTGACCATCTCTTGTTCGAGCCTTCCTGCTTTTATGGTTGGGCAACGACGAAGATATTTACTTGCCGCCCAATAAACCATGGTGATGCGGCAGAGGAAATAGATAACACTCCGACCGTCCACAAGAGTTGGAAGAACTATTTCCTTAAAATCTCGATTATCCGAGCGGCCTGCGCACAGTTCCGATCAGACTTACCAGTGCGGACAGCCTCAACGGACCACCGAAGACGCAAACTGGCACAATCCCCGTTAGCGCTGCACGACAGCGAAGGGGTACACATAGCGCTGACGTTAAACCATCCACTATCAGTGGCAGCCGAGTTCACTCAGATCAATTCGTCACCTTTTTCGATGTGACAACAAATGACCACTTCCTGGGCAACAAACTTCAATCAACTAGCAGTTGTGACGATCTACGCTGCGCAGCTGGAATGAAGACCTACAAAACCTCAGCGTCTGAAGGAAAAGGAAAACTCCTTCGCCATCAGTGCCCAATTGACATTCAAATACTTCCCATTGGCATAAAACGACCCATTTCGTGTTCGCTAAAAGGCGCGAGTCGTCCCGCCGACAAGATTGGCTCGATCGGGTTAAATCAAGAAAATAAAGGATGAGAGGCTGGGCGAGTGAGCCCAGGAACGAAAGAGGTTAAGTTGCAAGAGCAGATCCGGCTTCTAGGTGCGAACTGGTGCCCAGACTGTAAAAGGGCGAAAAAATTTCTGGTCGACCAGAAGGTCCCCTTCGCCTATATCGATATCGAGTCAGACCCAGAGGCGAAGGCGCTTGTCGAGGAGCATAATAAAGGCAAAACCATTATCCCGACGATCTACTTCCCAGACGGCGAGGTCCTTGTTGAGCCGACCAATGCAGAATTGGCAAAGAAGCTAGATCTGGCGGTTATCGCCTCTAAAAAAAGCTACGACCTGATAGTCGTCGGCGGTGGGCCAGCCGGTCTCGCCGCAGCGCTCTATGCCGCCCGAGAAGGAATCGACACCTTAGTCATGGATCGAA
>JAJZCF010000237.1 GCA_021846265.1 Actinomycetes bacterium
TGGCGACACAAACAGATTCGCAAACCTGATTAATTTTCGCATTGAGTCCGGCGAAATTTGCAAAGCTGCCTAAAAAGTTTTTGTGATCACATAAGGGGGATCTTCCCTTGCAATGATATCTCCCGTAATGAGGCAAATCTGTGGCAAATCTGCCGAATGGCTAGTCCCGTGAATGACTCGCCACTTTTGAGCTATCCCCTTCTCGCTCGAACATTCGCAGCCATAAAGAGAGCGCAATTAATTTGCAAATCCACGATTGAGCACCAAAAACTTACCCCAGATGCGGACACTTCTTCTCAAGGTGAGAATCCACATTGAGAAGTCCAGTCTGAGCAGCCAAGGTATCTTCTCGTCGGATACAGTGAAGTAATGGCTGTGGTCTCCATATTACTGGAGGGGTTCTGGATCGTCTAGCTCTAGCTCTCGTGCTAAGTGCGTCGTTACTCCACGCAATCTGGAACCTCTCGTCTAAGAGGGCCGCCGATGTCGATTCAACGATCTTCGTTTGGACCAACGCCGTCGTATCGCTGGTCGTATTCTTCCCACTCGTCATCTATGTCTTCGTCGCTGACCATCCCACAATTACGGGTCAAGACCTTATATTCTTTGCCGGAACGGGATGCCTCCATACCCTCTATTTCCTCGCGCTACAAAGGGGTTACAAGACTTCGGACATGTCCGTGGTCTACCCGATCGCCAGGGGAAGCGGTCCAGTAATTGCGAGTGCACTCGCTATTGCCCTATTCCAAGCCAAGCCCGCTCCTCCGGCGGTCCTCGGAATCGTTTTGGTGGGAGTGGGGGTTTTCACAATTGGGATACCGCGGCTCAACAGCGGGACACTTGAACTCTCCAAAGGTCTACGAGCTGGACTATTAGTCGGAATGATCATCTCGATCTACACCATTTGGGACTCCTACGCTATAGCCAAGCTCGGGATCTCGCCGATAGTTCAGGATTGGTCCGGATCCCTCGGAAGGGTTGTCTTACTCGGAGGATTTGCAATCAGAAAACGCTCCACAACACTCCAGGTTGCAAAGAAGAACATGAAGGAAATTCTCATCGTCGGAATCCTGTCTCCGCTTGCATATATCCTCGTTCTTACTGCTTACCGATACGCTCCGGTGACTGCGGTGGCTCCGGCTCGAGAGCTCAGCGTCCTATTTGGAGTTGTATTGGGAGGTCAGATCCTAAAAGAGCGAGATCGCACTAAGAGATTTGCGGGTTCGGTCCTTCTGGTAATCGGCGTCGCTTTAGTTGCTATTTGGAACTGAAAACAAACCCGTTGAACGCCAACTAGCGCGAAGGCACCCAAGTGGAATCCCTAGGCATCATCTTCCAAGCCATTATCCTGAGAATTTGACCTCATCGAGATGGCGTAAAATTAGTCATATTGCGACCCTGTCACCTATGATGGGTGCTATGACCGAGGTGAATACCGAAGCGTGTGTGTACCAAACTGAGACCAAAGGCACTGCCGACAACTTCATGCGCAAGCTACTGCGCATCCCCGAAGTGGACAGTCGGGCTCCCAGGAAAGAAGCCGCCGAAAGGCTTTTCAGCCTCGCAATGCTAATCTCTGCCTTGCGCTGCACACTCAGCTATGTGGTTCTGCCATTTATACTTCCCGCTCTAGGCTTAGGAGCGACCGTAGGCCTTGGGCCTGTTATCGGCCTCCCCATAGGTATTGTCGCCATCTACTTCGACGTAAAAGGTATCAGACGTTTCTGGGTGGCACAGCATAAGTACCGCTGGCAGATGAGTGCAATCTATATTTTCGTGATCGGCCTGGTCACTTACCTTGTAATAGGAGACATCTTCAAGCTCCTATAGCTGAAGCTAGGGCCAATCCGTTAAGCAACCCGGCCTAATCTCATCATCTGGTTCCGCAATGCAATGATTAGACCCAGACCCGACAAAACTTGTCGGTACTTCACCCAGCGACTAACGATCTAATAACCCCTTGGGAGCGATGTCGCTGATCTAGTCCAAGCACACGTCTGCTTGGCATCTCGCCAAACAACCAGAAGTCCCTTTGGTTAAGGACGCGTGATTTCCCTGGGTAGACTATCGAGCCACCGCAATACGCCCTCTTCGTAGTGGAGTTCGAAACTCAAGGTCGCCCTCACAAAGGGGTCAAACTTGCCCGCCCTCATCGCTGCGTCGGCAGCCTTGCAAGCATCCAGTTTTGCCTCGTGAGATCTTCTAAAATCCTTCAACATCTCAGACAAGTCCTTTGGATCTAGCATCCCGCCGAAACCTAGTACCAACAGCATCGGCACCCTGGTTGTCTCCTTCTCCGGGACGTTAGCCAACCAAACTTTGAAGGCTGCATCTCCCGCTGGAGTGGCCCCAAATGTCCGCTCGTCCCGTGGTCCCGGGGGAGACCCTACGAGATACCCACGCTTCTCTAGATTCAAGATTTCTCGGTAAACTTGGCTCCTTGTCAATGACCAAAAGTCGCCAATCGTCGAGTTCGCATGCCTTACAACCGCTCCACCGGTCATCGCTCCATCCCTAATGAAAAGGCCTAGAATCGCTGCAGCAGTAGAGTTAAGGACCAATATCTCGTTATCTTCCACGCCGCAAATATACACTGTTTTAGTCCACAGTAGATAACTTGAC
>JAJZCF010000045.1:0-3506 GCA_021846265.1 Actinomycetes bacterium
TCGGCAAGTTTTCTTATCACCTGCTCGGGGGTATGCCTTTTCGACTTCATGTTCTTCATTCCTCCATAGCCTATTTTGGAGGAACATCTCACATTACGGGTGGCTTAGTTTTTTGGGAGCCCCTCAAGTTCTTAGCCTTATTAGCTGGTCCGTCGGTGTCTTGGATCATCGTTGAACACCGAGATCGTTTCGCTCCTTTTTTGTGGAGTATCTAGAGGCGGCACTAGCTGCTCAAGATCGTGAACTTGTCGTAGTTGATCCAAGTGAGTTAGATGATGACCTAGCGCGGGATATCGCTGAGATTCAAGCAAGTTTTTCTTATCGGTTTTTGTCTCTGGATCTATGGTAAAGAAGTGGAGTGCAACAGGACTCGTAGGGTGATCAAGGGAATTGTCACACTAATGGGACTGAGGGATCCCCAAAAGTTGATCAACCCGATATGTAAGTGTTCCTCGGGTTTGTTTTGTTCAGACTAGCAATCCATCCCCTAGCGGAATTCGATTAGTGGTAAAGGTGGACACTGGGGACGGGAAAAGATTCGCCGCCTCGCTTTCCCTGGTAGTTCACGACGTCAGACCCACTATTCCAAGTTTCCAAAAATCAACCCATTCTCCCAGCTAGATGAGTTGCAGTTTCTCGTTGGGACACTACAAACGGGCCACAACGGTCTTGGGTCTGCCAAGAGGATCGCTGATGTCACAGAGGCAGTAGATCTCTTTGTGAACCGGTTCGAAAGCCTCTTACTGCCAATGGGTTTTGTGAATATATCAATTAAAGAAGAACCAGGGTGAAGGTTTTCAAGGACCTTCACCCTGGTTCATTAACTCTCTAGCTGAAATAGCACCGGGCAACTTGTGCTATTTGCCACTTGCTGCTTAATCCAGCAAAGTCTATTGAACGACCAGGTTGCCCATCATCTGTCCGGACGTCGCCATTACTCCGCTCATTCCGTCAGATCCCGATCCGCAAGGTGCAAAGCAGTGCCATACGTAGGTACCGGCCTTGGTGACCTTAAACTGTGCTTCTACCACCACTGTGTTTTTTGGCTGGCCAGTTACATCGGCAGTAGCAGCGGGAATTGGCATATTGACGCCCAATTGCGGGATCGTAAAAGTGTGAGCAACATTTGCATTGGGCACTGAGGCGGCCGGTGTTCCACCGATAGTTTCAGTTCCGCCTACCAGACCTTGTGCATTCGCATATTGCGTGTAGCCAGTAGCCAAAGGAGCTGCGCCGTCATCATAGGAAGTTATGGTTAGATCGACTATCGAGTTCTTAGGGACGGTAAGATTTCCAGGTGAGTAAATGGGGTTACCTGGACTTTTGATCATTCCACCCGTCAGGATCGTCATATACTCATGAATCACTGTTGGAGCCGGAGCAGCAGTCGATGCAGTAGTAGCACTCGCAGTAGAACCGGAGCTTCCACAGGCCGCCAAAACAAATCCACCTGTGCCAATCGCGAGTCCGGCAAGTACCGCTTTATTGGTACGCCCCTTTAATGAAAAGCTCTTCATTTCTTTGTCCTCCTAAGACATACTCCCCAATGGATACCGACCTTCTTGCTTTCTCAAACAGGACTCGATCGGCACTTGCAATAATCCGATATTGTTCGCGCTTTTAGGTAGGGACGAAGGGAAGCTGAGAAACAGCGAAGAGCCATTAAGTTGTCGGAGAAGATCGCTGGAATGAATAGGGCATTTGGTCACGGTTATGCGATGTAAATAAATTCAAGAGTTTTTGCCATGACCACTCTTCGAGGGTCCTTGCTATAGCAGAATCGCAAAACGCCCTACTTCTCGGTGATTCTTTGACCACCAGGTTATCGTAGGCATTGGCTACGATCCAAAGCCTTCGACTCTATACCATTTGTCATCTGGCGAGCTGGCTTGAGCCCGCTCTAACCACCCTTAAATAGGGGTCTTCTCGAAGCACTCATGTTTCATTCGCCAACCCATATAGAAAATTCGGTTGGAGCCCCTCAGTGCCCACTGCCGTCTTTGACAGGGCCATCGTCGTCGAGCGACGGGTGCCAAAGGGATCAACCGTGATCTCCGAAGAAATCGTGTCAAATCGGCGTCTATTTCTACTTGGTTACCTCGAGCGTGGGTCGGTAGCGCTCAGCGACGCGCTTGGGTCCTTTCCGTCACAGATGGAGACGACTTCATATACGGACCGGCCAGACTGACCGCCTCTAATTTACTCGCCCCACTCCCGCCGCCTGGTATGGATAAAGTAGCATCGCCAGCAAAGGACCGGCTTATTGGCACCGAGGCAGGTGGAGGCAGAAACCGACCACCTAGGGGTCTATCTCGGCAAGTTCTGCTTCGGTTTCAATCGGTGTACCTAGCAGTAGTCAAAGATGCCCTACCATTGCGAAATACACAGTTCGCCATCTGGTGAATAATCACCCGTCGTCAAGTAGTGGCAGAGCTGGCCACAAAACAATGACCAAGGGCTCCGGGCGGAGACTGATTGCGACTGGAGGGCCTTGTGCTTTTTGCCACCGTGACGACCCAGTCTGGCTTTGCCCAAACCCATCTCTTCACATATACAATATTTCACATTAGGTTCGCTGCCGCCAGCAGATCCAGCAATCTAACAATCACTGTCACCTGGATCAATATCATGAACTTAGAGCATCAAAGTTTCAACTTTTTTTCAATGAACCCAAGACCGCCGAGGACATTACCCACTAGGTTGACGATCAAAGTTATTATGACCCTGTGGTCCCCCAGCGACGGAGTACTGAATGATGAACCTGAACCAGCTCAAAGAATTAGCTGCTCGACTTGAAAAAGCATTGCACCTCAGTTCGCCAGCCATAGGGATTGAATTCTCACGCACCAACGAGTCAAACCTTGACCCATATCCGGCATCGATGCCAGAAGAAAGTTCTGACGGTAGGACGGGCAAAGTCTCAGCGGGTTGTGTCTTTTGGATGAAAGCTACCGCCGCCTCCTTCACGACCGACCCATCTGACCACCGAAACTGCTCAGTCGGAAGTTTGACTCACGGCATCGTCAACTTCGACGAAGTCGCATCAAACGACGACATATCTGAATTGTTATCATCCGGTTGGGTCACGGCTGAAATGGTGCCATTGATCCCGGTGATATCCGAAAGGCCAATGAGCATCAACTACGGTCCACTCCAAGAGGCATCATTTCTCCCTGACGTAGTTTTGATCCGGATTAATGGGCGCCAGCTAATGGTATTAAATGATGCCGTCGCTGATCTTCAAATTGAAGGTAAGCCGCAGTGCCACATTGTTGCCATGGCAAAAGAGTATGGCAAAGTGGCCGCAAGCGTCGGATGTGCTTTAAGCCGATCCAGAACCGGAATGTCTGTTAACGAAATGACATGCGCCATTCCCATTGATCGCTTGGAAACAGTAGTTGAGGAGATTGAATCCACTAGCAAGGTCGACTCAGGCGTGGCCAAGTATGCGGCTCAGGATGCTCGTAGATTTTTGTAACTCCTTCGCTGGCTTGGATACATCCGTT
>JAJZCF010000045.1:3606-14732 GCA_021846265.1 Actinomycetes bacterium
CACCTTGGCCCCCATGGCTCGATCGTCGGAGGAACCATAGGAACTTTGCTCGCTCTTGGCAGCGTTGCATTAGCCGTCTCCAGCTCCGAGCGGCAGGTTCCCACCCTGATGTGGCTCCTGATCGGCTTTGCTCTCGTGATTTCGGTAGCAGCATGGGTCGCTGGGATCTACTTAGTGAAACACACTAGGTCCTTGCCATCGATTGCCAATCGACTTTCCAGAATCTATGATTCTCAAGGCGTAGTTACGGCTGACCTCGATCCGGTGGGTACGGTTTTAATCGCCGGCGAGTCCTGGACGGCAGAATCGCAGACAGGGCGAATAACTACGGGATCGAAGGTCTTCGTCACTGACATAGATGGCCTTCGCCTCAAAGTGATACCGGAAGCAACGTCAGGGGCCGAAACAGGAAGCCCGAAGGAGTTATAGCTGTGAGCGAAATTCTACTTGGGGTAGCGATACTAATATTGGCCGGTTTGGTGACAACGCTAAGCAAGTCCCTTCGAGTCGTGCGGGAATACCAGAGGATCGTTCTTTTCAGGCTTGGACGAGCATCCGGTCTGAAAGGGCCCGGCCTGACTTTTGTAAATCCGATTATAGACCGGATCAGTTGGGTGGATCTTCGAGAACAGTTTTTTGAAATTCCTCACCAGACCGCCATCACCAAGGACAACGCCTCGATTTCAATCGATTTCATAATGTTCTATAAGGTCTTTGATCCAGTAATGTCGATCGTTCAAGTATCAAACTTTTCCGGCGCCGCACTAAACATAGCAGCCACTACCCTGCGAAGCGTGGTAGGCGACATGTCGCTGGATGATGTCTTGTCAAAACGCGAAGACATGAATGCGGCTCTAAGGGTTCGGCTCGATGAGGTCACCGAACGATGGGGCGTGAAGGTAACTAACGTCGAGGTGCGGGAGATAAATCCTCCGCCAGGAGTACTCGAAGCCATGACCAGACAAATGTCGGCCGAACGTACCAGAAGGGCGGTTGTCACAGAATCCGAAGGTCAAAAGCAGGCCGCTATTACCGTTGCCGAAGGTCAAAAGCAGGCGGTTGTGTTGCAAGCAGAGGCGCAAAAGCAGTCCGCAATACTTGCAGCGGAGGGCGAACGGACCGCTGCACTGTCCAAAGCACAAGGGCTGGCCTCTGCCCTTGAGACAATAACAGCGTCTGCTCAGTCCGCAGACAATGCTACGATGCTTTTGCAATACCTAGATGCACTGAAGCAGTTGGCTAATTCGCCATCAACAAAAATCATCCTTCCACTCGAATTGACCGGCCTCATATCTGGCGTAAAAGAGATTGCGGACAAGTTCTATGGAGCAATACCTACAAATAGCCAAACCACAGATCCAAAGCCGAAAAATTAAATAGACCCAGCTTTCAGTTACCGGAAAGGCAGCGAAGGATATCTGATCGAGTTACGATGCCGACCACCTTCTTGTTCTCAACTACAGGAAGCACCGATATGGCTTTTTCGTGGAGTTTGGTTGCGGCGTCCTCTAAAGTGTCGCCCGGAGCCAATACTTCTACGTCCTTAGACATCGCCCCGCCGACGGTGTTTGATGCCGCCTTTTTCATCTCATGATTAAACTTCAGTATTGAAGGTGGCCAAGCCGTCATTTCGCCAAGAATAGAGATCATTGTCGGAATATGCAGTCTGGAGTTACCAACAAGTAGATCATCATCCGTCAGTATTCCAAGAAGCTCACCTTCAGCATTGACCACTGGCGCCCCTTTGATATGCTTTGCCATCAGGGTGTTTACTGCAGTTTGTAACTCCTCATCAGGAGAAAGGCAAATCACGTCCTTGGTCATGAACTCCCCCACCAATGCACCCCTGTTGGAAGCTTCCATTGTTCTGCCTTCATCCGCCATGGCGACCTCCAGTTACCTTTGGCCTTCATCCTAGGCATAATTCGAGACACACCACTCCCAGAAAGCCGTCCGGCATTCCCGAAAGCAGACTCCCATGTTTTTGTCCAATTGTAAGCAATTCCAGCTAAAGCTTGCACGATCGATCACGCATGCACCTTGCAATGGAAATTTGCAGGCTGTTCGCTGACTGGCGAGCAAAAGTGCACAAGCCTTCACTATCCATGCTCACAATGACCACAATCCCCGCCGACGCTCATAGGATCTAGGTCCCTCTCTTGCTTTAGTTAAAAACAGATGCAAACAATCAGCCCTCTCCGGCTTCGCACCCTTCGTCCCATTAATTTATCATTCACCCCAGCAAAGCAACTCGAATCCCTTGCTTGTTGAAAGGGTGACCACACTCCAAGTTCTGTTAGCTGTAAGCTTCGCAGCAGTAAATGATCAATAAGTCAAGTGAGGTTTTAAATGGACTTCGAGCTCAGCCCAAAAGCCAAGGAACTCCAAGAAAAGCTCAAGCTTTTCATGGATGAATATGTCTACCCGGCTGAAGTGCATTATGCAGAACAGATGAGGACGGCTGGCGATCCGCATTTTCACCCGCCTATTCTCGAAGACCTCAAGACTGAAGCGAAGTCTCAAGGACTGTGGAACCTGTTTCTGCCCCATAAGACCGAATGGACTGATGGACTGTCAAATCTAGACTACGCTCCGTTGGCGGAGATAACGGGAATGAGCCATCTCGCCCCCGAGGCCCTCAACTGCTCCGCTCCCGACACCGGCAACATGGAAATCTTGACCATGTTTGGCACCGACGAACAGAAGGAGCGTTGGCTCAGACCGCTTTTGATGGGCGAGATCCGGTCATGCTTTTCGATGACCGAACCCAGGGTAGCTTCGTCCGATGCATCCAACATCGAGTGCTCGATAACTAAAGACGGAGATTACTACGTCATCAATGGTCGTAAATGGTGGTCATCAGGCGCTGGGTCACCTTTATGCAAAGTCGCAATCGTAATGGGCAAAACCGATCCAAATGCGTCCTCCTACACCCAGCAGTCAATGGTTCTTGTGCCTCTCGACACACCTGGTGTCAAGATCCTGAGAGATCTCAAGGTATTCGGCTACTCGAGCCGAGAAGGCCACGGGGAAATAGAGTACGACAATGTTCGAGTACCGGCATCGAATCTCCTAGGAACTGAAGGAAGCGGATTCGCAATTGCCCAGTCGAGGCTTGGTCCGGGAAGAATACATCACTGCATGCGCTCTATTGGGGCAGCGGAAAAAGCGCTTGAGCTGATGTGCAAGAGAGCAACAACAAGAGTCGCTTTCAAAAAGACCCTTGCTGAGCAGGGAATTGTACAGACGTGGATAGCTGACTCACGGATTGAGATTGACCAAGCAAGGCTGCTGACTTTTTATGCGGCCTGGCTGATGGACACCGTAGGGAACAAAGGTGCCAGAACTGAAATTTCGGCGATAAAAGTCGTTGCTCCAAACGTCGCCCTACGGGTCATAGACAGGGCCATTCAGACATTCGGAGGGGCCGGAGTCTCGGAAGATACCCCTCTCGCTCAAATGTATGCAGGTCAGAGGACCCTCCGACTCGCGGACGGTCCGGACGAGGTGCATCGCATGACCATAGCCCGAAGAGAGATTCGAAAGTACTTGGATTAGTTGGAACCGAGAATATCTAGTGTCAGAAAATTACGGTTACAGGAGTATTAGAAGCAATGATTAAAAAGCAGGGTCTTGTCGGCAAAATTCAACCCTTCCCTATGGAAAAGCTGACTCGAGGCACAGATGGAATCATTAGGTATCTCGGGGTAGACGCGACGTTAGTTTCCATGTTGGATCGAGCCCGAAAAACTTGGCCCAAAGCGGAAGCACTCGTTGAGTTCGGTGGGGAAAGGCTCAGCTACGCCCAGCTCTGGGAAAGGTCCGCATCCGTCGCTGGCGGGCTCAAGGCAGCTGGCATAGGCGTCGGAGATCGAGTTGGCCTCGATCTTCCTAATGGCATCAGCTGGGTCGTTGCTTTCTTTGGAACCCTCCTCGCCGGCGGGGTCATTGTGCCAATCAATACTCGACTAAGCAAGATCGAAAAGGATTATGCAATTGCAGACTCGGGAGCAAAGTTTATCTTTGAGCCAGGACAGCAACTTCCCCAAGCAAGTCCATTCGTATACGAAAATGCTTCCAATCAGGATTTAGCTGCAATCTTTTACACCTCGGGAACAACAGGGCATCCCAAGGGAGCGATGACATCTCATGAGAACTTCATTTCCAATGTAGAAACCGCCATAAGGGTAGCGAGGCTGGAGCCAGAAGATCTAAGGTCGCTAGTTTCCGTTCCGCTATTCCACGTAACCGGCTGCAACAGCCAGTTACTACCTACCCTTTCCATTGGCGGGACAATTGTAATGATGCCATCATTCGATGTTGGTAGTTTTATATCTACCATAGCCCAAGAGAAGATCACCGTTCTGACTTCAGTTCCGGCGATCTACTGGCTCGCAATGAACCAGCCTCAATTTCTCGAACTAGATACGTCCGCCGTCACAAGGGTACTCTATGGAGGAGCTCCGACTCCTCCCGAGCTAGTCAAAAGGATCATCGCTGCCTTTGGAAACGCTGAGGTTGGAAATGGATTTGGGCTCTCCGAAACGGCTTCCATTTCAACTTTTCTGCCCCACGCCTTCGCAGCAACGAGGCCCGAGACCGTAGGATTTGCCGCTCCTCCTGTGGAACTTGACCTACATGAAGTCGATCCACAGACTGGAGCCGGTGAACTGCTCATAAAAGGACCAAATGTCGTCTCCGGGTATTGGAATAAGCCCGAGGCCACAAGCTCCACTTTTATAGACGGCTGGCTCCACAGTGGAGATATGGCCAAGATTGACGACTCCGGTTTTTGCCAAATTGTCGACAGAAAGAAGGACATGGTCAATCGAGGGGGCGAAAACGTCTACTGCGTCGAAGTAGAAAACGTGCTTATCGAATATCCAGGAGTATTCGAGGTCGCAATAGTCGGAGTACCGGATCCGATGATGGGTGAAAAAGTAGGGGCGGTAGTTGTTCCAATGCCTGGAACTCAACTAGACACCAACGAACTCATAGAGTTCGCATCTTCAAAGCTTGCTACCTATAAGGTGCCTCAATTCCTGAAAATTCAAAGCGAACCGTTACCCAGAAACCCCGGTGGGAAAGTACTCAAGCCAATTCTGAGGTCCGCAACGGACTGGGGTAACCCACTCAGGTAATTTCTAATTTCATTCATTCCACTAAGGAGGTTAAAATCAATGGATCAGGTTGAGACTATAAAGGGGCCGATTGAGGTCGACTCCATGGGACAGACCCTTATGCACGAGCACGTATTCGTGCTTACCCCAGACATTCAGCAGAATTACAAAACAGAATTTGGTGACGAGCAAGCCCGGATAGACCAAGCAGTTGCAAGGCTTGACTCACTATACGAGGCGGGCATATCTACGATTGTCGACCTCACGGTCGTGGGACTAGGTCGCTTCATACCTCGAATTCAGAAGATAGCTGAGAGAACAAAGATCAACATCATCGCAGCTACGGGTCTTTATACCTACAATGATCCACCCCTGTTCTTTCATTTTCGAGGACCAAATCGCCTCCTCGGAGGAGAAGAGAAAATGATTGAGATGTTTATAAATGATATCGAAGTGGGCATCGACGAAACGGGAGTAAAAGCAGCGATCCTTAAATGTGCCACAGACGAGCCAGGGGTTACTCCTGGTGTCGAAAGGATACTCCGTGCGGTGGCCAAAGCTCAGTTAGCCACGGATGTCCCGATATCTACCCACACTTTTGCCCATGGCGAAGTCGGCTTATTACAGCAAAAGATCTTCAAAGAAGAAGGCGTTGACTTGAGCAGAGTAGTCATAGGTCACTCAGGAGACACAACCGACCTGGACTACCTCAAAAAGTTGATTGACGCAGGTTCTTATATTGGCATGGATAGATTTGGCATCGACATACTCCTCCCCTTCGAGCAGCGAGTGGACACCGTGGCGAAGATGTGCGAACTCGGTTACGCAGAAAAGATGGTCCTTTCACACGACTATGCGTGCCACAACGATTGGCTCGACGATGCGATAGTGGAGAATGTCACCCCAAATTGGCACTTTCTCCATATCACCAATGACGTCATCCCAGCTCTAAAAGCGCGGGGCGTTTCTGATTCGGATATCCAAACAATGATGGTCGATAACCCAAGAAGGATCTTTTCTGCCTAGGCGGCGCGCCAAAGCGCTAGCGACGGTAGAGAAAGCACTTGAACTTCGTCCGATCCGTACCTGGACCCGGTAGTTGTGCCGATCCTGCCGGAACATGAGTGCGACTCCCCCTATGATCGGCTGAAAGTATGGCGTCTAGCACTATCTCCGATCTAGATGAAAACTCTACTGCTCAGACCCTAAGGAGATTAGAGATTGGCTTTGAAAAACCACTCATCCGGCAGCTCTCGGCAATGGGAGGAACCAGGCGCTTTCGAAGTGGCGCCTGGCGTTTACCGGATACCATTACCCCTTCCGGGCGACTCCCTAAGGGCGGTCAACGTCTATCTCCTACTTGATAGTGACCACGCAATATTGATCGATTCGGGTATGTATGTACCCCAGGCTCGCAAAAGATTAAAAGAATCGCTGGACGCAATCGGCATTGGCTTCGGAGATATTTCTGAATTTCTTATCACCCATATCCATCGAGACCACTACACCCAAGCGGTCCTTCTACGTGACGAGTTCAATGGGCGGATCTCGCTAGGAGCGCGAGAGCGGCCATCGATGGCAATAATAAGTGAAAGAGCCACTTCTAATGATCCCAAGATGGTTCATGACCGTTACTCGCAACTAATCGAATGCGACGCAAAGTACCTAATAGACATATTGCGAAACCTCGAAGACGATGATGGCGAAATTGCAGGTTATTACAAGATGCCCGACCGGTGGTTAGAGGATGGCTACACTATCGAGCTAGCAAATCGGACCCTCGACGTAATCGCCACGCCCGGACACACCCAAGGTCATGTTGTCTTTCATGACCCCAATTCAAAGCTACTATTTGCCGGAGACCATGTGCTCCCACACATCACACCTTCCATCGGCTTGGAACCAACGAAGGCGCCCCTGCCTTTAGGCGATTTCCTTTCCTCCCTCAGGAAGGTACGTCTTCTTCCCGAAAGTATTCTCTTCCCTGCGCATGGACCAGTTGTTGAGTCAATGCACGGTCGCATAGACGAACTACTAGTCCATCATGATCTAAGACTTGCCCAAGCATCAAATCTCCTCTCGCTTGGAAGATCTACGGCCCACGAAGTCGCTCTTGGACTTCCCTGGACTAGACGCCAAGTGGAATTCAGCACACTCGATCCATTCAATCAGATGCTTGCCGTCACAGAAACCCTGTATCACCTAGATCTTTTGGTCCAGCAGCAGAGGGCTAAATCGTCAACTAGGGACGGAGTTAGACACTACGAGCTATTCAAAAGCTCTTCGACCTAGCTCGAGTAAAACCTCAAAAAGACCTAGTAATCAACTTGAACTCCGATACTCTAATATTTACTTTCTTATCTTTGAGTACTTTGCAGGGCATATTATTTGGCCTACGCTTTATGGCTTCCTGGCAGGCGGATTGTTTGAAAACGTGAACCATCCAAGAGCCCTGAAACCGTTTTCGACCCTGTAAGAAGTTATCGGCCCTGTTAGAAGTTTTTATCTGAGCCGCATACTTTCTTACTCAAACCCGCAACGCCAGCGGGCCGTTGACTGCAGCGAAACCACCAAAATCGCGAGCCTCCTAATCTGAGGCGGTGGTCGGCAATCCGTTACTCGAATAACCGAAAACCAGTGGTCTCAATGGAAAAGATGATGCCTCCAGGCGAACGATATTTTGCCCTCATTGCCCCGCCAAGCTCCGAGCAACTTTGACGCTGAGAATGCGGAATCGAACGGACCAGGCGTCACAACTCCGTCTAGGATCAGTCCAGTGGAGGTACGATGACCTACAAGGCCAAGCTGGACCAGCCAGAGGATAGCAGGAGAACTGTGTCGCAGGGTTCGAAGGGAACCCAAGGGAACAAGAAGAGTATTCCCATGGCACTACTTCTCGGCATGAGGCCAAAGCAGTGGCTGAAAAATTTAATCGTGCTGGCCGCACCGCTCGCCGCTGCAAAACTGACCGATCCGAAGGTATTGTTTCCGTCCTTGTTCGCGGTGCTCTCGTTTGTTCTTGCATCTTCCGGGATATACCTTCTCAACGACCTTAAAGACGTCGAAGCGGATCGGATGCATCCCAAAAAACGACTTCGACCCATCGCATCTGGGGAGCTTCCGACGCGTGTTGCCTATCCTGCAGCGGTTATTCTTCTGGCACTCTCGCTAGGCGTCTCGACCGTCCCTGGTTGGTATCAATTGGTAGTGGTTATGGCCTGCTACATTGCGCTTAACGTGGCTTACGTATATTGGACCAAGACCGAGCCCATGCTAGACATGATGTCCGTTGCTTCCGGATTCTTGCTAAGGGCGATCGCCGGAGGAGCGGCCTCCCACATTCCCCTATCGAACTGGTTTTTGATAGTTGCCTCTTTTGGATCTCTTTTGATGGTTACAGGCAAGAGAAGTTCGGAGATTCGCCTACTTGGAACTGACGCAGGTCAGCACCGAAGCGCATTAACTTCTTACTCTGCTAACTACCTTTACTTCATCGCTGCCGTCGCCGCCGGGATCACCATAACTGCCTACTGCCTATGGGCATTCGAAAGATCGGGCCTAGCACCCCAAAAAGCGATTCTCTACGAAATATCGATTGCACCCTTTGTCCTCGGTATTTTTCGCTATGCCCTCCTAATTGATAAGGGGGAGGCTGGTGCACCAGAGGATCTGGTGCTTTCCGACAATATACTCAGGGTTATTGGCGCTATTTGGATAGCCTTGCTGGCACTCAGCGTTTATATCTGAAGGTAGTCATCCTCGATTCAGCGCTCTACGGAGAAGCTCTACTAAACCGGCGGTAGAAAATATGCCAAAGTTCGAAAATACACAACTCTTCGGCGGCTGGGGTAGGTCCCCTCTAAGTGAAGCGTCTCCCATGCGGAGCGATGAAGATGCCCACGCGAAAATGGACGATATCACTAAGTTCATAGCATCTGCACCAAATGGAGCGAAGATACTAGCCAGGGGACTAGGGCGAAGCTACGGCGATGCGGCCAGCTGTGCCGGAGGGTACTTGAGCGCCCGAGAAGACTTCCTCGATATCTTTGAATTCGACCCAGTCAATGAGGAGCTGAGAGCTTCATCCGGCTTTTCCTTAGACGAGATTATGAGGCGATTGATTCCCAAAGGTTACTTCGTCCACGTTACACCCGGCACTCGATACGTAACCCTTGGTGGGGCGATAGCAGCTGACATCCACGGCAAGAATCACCACAAAGACGGATCTTTCATCAACCATGTCAAAAACTTCGAACTGATCACTGCGAATTCGCGCCTCAAAGTTACCCCGGCCGATCCCTTATTCTGGGCCACCGCCGGCGGGATGGGAATGACGGGAATTATCACAGAGGCGACCATCCGCCTCAAAAAGATCCAAACTGCCTACATCAAAGTAACGACACAGAGGACATCGAACGTTTCAGAGACTATTGAGAAGATGCAAAACTTGGACGACTCCTACACCTATTCAGTAGCTTGGGTTGACTCTCTAGCCAGTGGAAACTCTCTCGGCAGGTCAGTAATAACCTGGGGAGAGCATGCCGATGAGGATGAGCTGGAACCAAAACTTGCAGACCATCCGTTGGCATACGATCCGAATATCCGATTAAAGGCTCCAGACCTCGCTCCTGGCTGGTTACTAAATCGGACGTCGATAAGGGTTTTCAACGAGGCCTGGTACCGGAAATCCCCAAAAGATAAGGTTTTGTTCGAATCAATTCCGAGCTACTTTCACCCGCTTGACTCAGTTTCCGACTGGAATCGCCTTTATGGCAAAACGGGCTTTTTGCAATACCAGTTTCAAGTGCCATTCGGGCAAGAAGACACCCTCATTTCCATAATCCATAAATTCTCTAAAAATAGAACACCGTCTTTTTTGTCGGTTCTCAAAAGATTCGGACCAGGTTCTTCTGGTCACCTTTCCTTCCCTCAACCAGGTTGGACATTAGCCCTAGACATACCCATCAGAACTGCTGGCCTTTCTGAGCTGCTAGATGGAATCGATTTTCAGGTAGCTGAAGCAGGTGGGAGGGTCTATTTCGCCAAAGACTCGAGGCTTATACCGGAGTTAGTCCCGATGATGTATCCCCGCCTCGATGAGTGGAGAGGAGTAGTCGAGCAGTACGATCCCGACGGAATTTTCATATCCGACCTAGGTAGGAGACTTTCCTTGCGCAATTCATTGAAGATAAAGGCTAACCTCGTTGAGACGTTGGGTGCAGAAATTGGGAAGGGACCAAACCTGTGATAGACGCTCTTGGCCAGCCACAATGTGTTTTAATCATAGGGGGTGGTTCTGACATCGCTTCGGCCCTGGTCGACAGATGGGTCGACATGAGGTGCCAGAGAGTGATCCTTGCCGGTAGAAGTTTTTCGGTAATGGAGCAAGTCCAGTCTCAGTTGCAGTCCCATTCTGCAGCCAAGGTAGAGATCGTGTACTTAGATATGGCAGATCACGAGTCTCTAGCCCCCTTGACATCCGAAGTATTTGAGAAATACCCCGACATAGACATGGCCGTCCTGGCCGCAGGACAGCTCGGAGATCAGGCTCAAGATGAACATGATCCGAAACGCGTCGAGGAAATGTTTGACGTCAATGCAACTGGTCCGGCGATCTTTCTCACTGCCTGCGCGTCCGAGTTCCGCAAGAAAGGGACTGGCACAATCGTGGTACTCTCCTCGGTCGCGGGTGAGAAAGTCAGGAGATCGAATTACGTCTACGGAGCGTCGAAGGCCGCCACAGATTCGTTCAGCTTGGCACTGTCAGAATCGCTACGGGGCACCGGAGTCAATGTACTCGTAGTTCGACCGGGATTCGTCTCCACTAAAATGACCCAGCACTTAGCCAAAGCCCCCCTGGCAACGACCAAGGAAAGGGTAGCGAACGACATCATCGAAGCTCTAGCGAAAAAGAAGAGCTTGATATGGTCGCCAAAGGAGATGCGCTGGGTAATGCTCGTCTACAAACACATCCCTAAAGCGATTGCCAGAAGGATACCGTTCTGA
>JAJZCF010000238.1 GCA_021846265.1 Actinomycetes bacterium
ACAGGATTGGAGGTCCAAAAGCCATGAAACAGCTCCGCGTGGAAGCAGAGGGTGCGACCAGCGCGCCTCCCGAGGTGGTGTGGTCCCTCGTGGCTGATGCCAATCGCTATCCCCAATGGGGTCCGTGGAACGACGGCGGCTACGAACCGTCGTCCCCGGGCCCATCTCAAAAGGGCTCCGTTCAGTGGTTCCGCTTTGGTCGTCGCACCAAGAGTGTCGAGAAGATCCTCGAGGTTGATGAGCCTCGCCGACTCGTTTACACCGTTCTTCGCGGCATTCCCGTGCGGAACTACCGTGCGGAGGTCACGCTCACGCCAACCTCTCCAGCGGGCGGCACCTCGGTTCGCTGGACAGCCACATGGGACAAGACCTTCATGGGTCGGATGGTGTACCGGAAATTGGAGCAGATTTATCCCTTGATCGTGAGTGCCCTATTGGCTGAGGCTGACCGCGACGAAGCCGCCAATCCGCGCTAGCGAGGGATCCACGAACACCTGCTGTCCGGTGCCCTCTTCGGCATGATAGTTGCCGCGCTTGGCAAGTTGGTAGGCGTTGAGCGAGTCGGTCACGATGGCGGCATGGAAGGAGGGGAGCACCAGCAACTCTTCGGCGAGAGTTGTTGCCAGAGCAGCATTCTGTTCGTCGCTGTGAGTGCCGGGCCGGTAATTGAACTGCGATGCGATGACCACTCCGGCTCCACCGGGAGCGATGACGTGCCCGAACTCTTCAAGGACGATAGCAGTCCCGTAGAGATCAACCGTGAGGATTGTCGCTGGAGGAGCTTGGCTCGGTGAGACGCCTGCGGCGTGGATAAGCCCCGTGATGTCGCCGAAGCTGGTCGCTTCCGTGACGAGCGCCTGCACGGAGTCTCGTGAGGACACGTCAACGACGGCGGTGCTCACCTCGAACCCAGCGTCGCGCATGACTTCGGCTACTGCGTTGGCGTTCTCGATGCGGAGGTCTGCGAGGACAACGTGTTTGCCGGTGCTCACACGCCGGGCGATGGCCTGACCTATCGAACCGGCTCCGATGACCACGATGACGTCACTCATAACGAACTCCTTTTTGTTGGCTTGACGAGGCACAACCTTGCGGGTCTTCGGATTTTGAAGATTTGGGATGTTTCCATTAAACGACATGGCTAAGCGGTGAGGAAGTGCCTGGTGATACAGGTATTGACAAGCCCTCCTTCATTCCAGACGAGGGGTGTAGCCTGGTGGTATGGACGGAAAGACAGAGATTCGAGAGTTCCTGGCCTCCCGACGGGCACGACTTCGGCCGGAGGATGCGGGTCTTTTAGCGTACGGAACCCACCGGCGAGTACCTGGGCTTCGCCGGGAGGAGGTCGCGATGCTGGCCGGCGTAAGTGTTGACTACTACACTCGGTTGGAACGTGGAAACCTCCAAGGTGCATCGAAGGAAGTGCTCGATTCGCTTGCCCGTGCGCTTCAGCTCGACGATCCCGAGCGCACGTATCTTTTCGACCTCGCCAGCGCCGCCAACGAAAGCGGCGGCTCACGTCGTCGAAAGTCTCCAAGCCAGCGAGTCCGACCAAGTGTCCAGTGGATGCTCGATGCCATGGTCGGTGCTCCAGCCTGGGTCCGCAATGCTCGACATGATTTTTTGGCAGCGAACCAGCTCGCCATCGCCCTCTACTCTGAGATGCTAGCCAACCCAATACGCCCTGCGAACAGTGCACGGTTCACCTTTCTCGACCCACGCTCGCATAAGTTTTTTGTTGACTGGGATCGGGCGGCTGCCGATATTGTCGCCATGCTCCGTTCCGAGGCGGGGCGGAATCCGTACGACAAAGCACTCGCCGACCTAATAGGTGAGCTATCAATGAGGAGTGAGACGTTTCGGACCAGGTGGGCTGCGCATGACGTGCGCTTTCATCGCACGGGACGAAAGCAGCTCCATCACCCGATCGTCGGAGACCTCGATCTGTCATATGAGGCCATGGAGCTTCCTGGCGACGACCTAACCGTCCTTGTCTATACGGCAGAACCAGGATCAAAGTCTCAGGATGCACTCAACTTGCTCGCGAGCTGGTCGGTCACCGTCGACGAAACGCGCCGAGCTACAGTACTCCATGCGATCGACTCTGCTATGCCACCACCCCGGGGAGTCGATTGACCTTAGTAGGCATGTTGCCAACGAACCCCGCATCGACTGGAGCAGTGATAACTTACCCTCCTCAAGATTGGTGTGTTTGCAATGAAAGTACACGAAAGGAGTGCTCATGAGAGCAACGATTATTCACGGCGCAGGTGATATCCGGGTCGAGAACGTTCCAGATCCAATTATCCAAGCAACCACGGACGCCATTGTCCGAGTAGTCAGTGCCTGCATCTGCGGGAGCGATCTCTGGCCGTATCGGTCGATGGCTGTATCCGAGCGTGGGGAGCGCATCGGCCACGAGTTTATTGGCGTCGTTGAAGACGTTGGTTCTGACGTGTCCGGCCTTAGCAAAGGCGATCTTGTCGTCGCTCCTTTTGTCTGGGCTGACAACACCTGCGACTTTTGCCAAGAAGGACTGCAGACGTCCTGTCGGCATGGTGGCCCGTGGGGTCGGAATGGCATCGATGGCGGTCAGGGAGA
>JAJZCF010000239.1 GCA_021846265.1 Actinomycetes bacterium
CAAACTCATTCACCAACTCCTTGGAGTCAGACCCGTTGGTCGTGGTGGCGTGATGGGAGCGATGTTCGGTAACCTCGACCATACGGCGGAGCTAGAAGCCCCGTCTGTAAGGGCGGGGAGGTTCACCGAATCAGTCAAAGCCGGAGACACCCACCTCGGCTGTGCGCTACGAAGATGCGCGAAAGAGGACGATCTCATGAATTGTCCAAAAGATCACTGATGACTTCAGAACGGTGATTGCTTTTTTATCTCAAGACGATTTTGGCAGCCAGTCTTTTTTCTGGCCAGGTGGTGTCCGGTGCATAGCTGCCGTGGAGTAACACCGGCTTTCATATATTGAACCAAGGAGCCAGTCGTGTCATCGTCCTTGTGGATACAAAAAGGTATGGGTAACGTCGAGTTGATGTCGAAGGTAAAAGTACCGGATGTCACCCACTGGGGCGCAATGGCATGATGTCCTTGTCATGACGATCGAGCAAAGGTCTCAGGCAGGGCTGTGATGGACGATCCAACCTAGCAATAGGAACGAGTCAAAACAGATGGAGTCCGAAACCGGGCGAATCGAGAGGTTCACATCCATTTTGACGAGGGAGCAAAGGGGAGCTTCTTCTTGCACTCTACATTGCCGTCCAGCTCATACCCGGTGTCATCTGTCAGACTGTGGCAAGGTAATAACAGTGGACCTACAACAGACCTATCCGAGGTAGCCACAGGAGCATGCCCGAGCCTTCTTCCGCCAACGGGTCGAACCAGCTGGTGCACCCGATTGGAGCCAGGCGAACGGCGGATTATTTCGGAGATTTAAGGTTGCCAAAAGGGAAGGCGGAGCGGATGCCTAGCTTGGAAATGTCCTTTGATAGGCACCGCATTTCAGTAGTTCGCGAATCGATCGAACTTCGCCCTATGTTAGCACCTCGGCAAATTTGAGATTTTAAATGTAAACTCCGACTAACTTAGTCGGAATTGAAGGTATAGCCTTAAGTGTTAACAGACTGGAAGATAGTTCAGCCGATGAAAGCTCGCTCGCGAGGTTAGGAGCCCAAATGAAGATCGCAGATGATGTGACGAAACTGGTCGGTAATACGCCCTTGGTCAGACTGAACAGGGTCGGGGGCGACTCCAATGCCATCATCGCTGCCAAGCTAGAATATTTTAACCCCGCCCACAGTGTCAAAGATCGAATTGGTGTAGCGATGATCGAGGCCGCAGAGGCGGCGGGATTAATTGGGCCCGGTACTGTCATAGTCGAGCCGACGAGCGGGAATACGGGAATCGCCCTGGCGATGGTCTGCGCTGCCAAGGGATATGAGTGCATTTTGGTTATGCCAGACTCAATGAGCCGGGAAAGGCGAATGCTTTTAAGGGGGTATGGAGCCAATCTGGTCCTCACCCCCGGTTCTGAGGGCATGGGTGGAGCCATCGCCAAGGCTGAGGAGATGGTAAAGTCAGATGCCAAGTATTTTATGCCTCAGCAGTTCGAAAATCCGGCAAACCCCGCCATACATCAGGCTACAACTGCAGAAGAGATCTGGAGAGATACCGACGGCAAGATCGATATTTTTGTAGCGGGAGTAGGGACCGGTGGCACAATTACTGGCGTAGCTCGGGGCTTAAAAGAACGCAAGCCAGAACTTCATGTGGTGGCGGTCGAGCCTTCGGCATCAGCGGTTCTTTCAGGCGGACCCAAGGGACCGCACCCTATTCAGGGGATTGGGGCAGGATTTGTACCCGTGGTTTACGACGGGAAATATGTTGATGAGATCGTCCAGGTAGAGGGCGCTGAATCCTTCGAGTTCGCCAGGCGCATGGCAAGGGAAGAAGGCCTATTAGTTGGCATCTCGTCGGGAGCTGCGGTTTCAGCAGCGGTGAAGATCGCCGCCCGGCCCGAAAGCGCTGGGAAATTGATTGTCGTAATTATTCCATCATTTGGGGAGAGATACTTGAGTACGGCGCTTTTCGAGGGACTCGGGGATTAATTAGATGTTGGCTAGCATTAAACGAGATCTGTACGCCGCCTACGAACGGGACCCGGCAGCGAGAAATAGGCTCGAAGTCATTCTTCTTTATCCCGGCTTTCACGCGATAGTCCTCTACAGGGTGGCTCATCTCCTGTGGATTAGAGACCAGAGAATGTCCGCCCGGATCATTTCGGCCATAGCTCGCTTTTGGACAAATGTAGATATCCATCCAGGGGCGAAGCTTGGCGACGGCCTCTTTATCGACCATGCCTCGGGTGTCGTTGTAGGAGAGACGGCAGAGTGCGGAATCGATGTCACGATCTACCATGGCGTTACCTTAGGTGGGCGCGGAACAGACGTGGGGAAGCGGCACCCTACTTTGGGAGACCGAGTAACCGTAGGAGCGGGGGCCAAGATTCTTGGCCCCGTCTACATCGGAAGCGATTCCAGAATTGGGGCCAACGCAGTTGTGGTCAAAGAGGTTCCGGCTAACTCTGTGGTCATAGGAATTCCAGGCCAAGTGGTAGAAAGAAGCCGTGAACAGGCTCGTGTTCATAAGCCAGATTTGGATGGAACGGTAATGCCAGATGTCCTGGGTGCGGGACTTCATTCGCTGCAGGAGCGGGTAGACGAACTCGAAG
>JAJZCF010000240.1 GCA_021846265.1 Actinomycetes bacterium
CGATCTGCACAATATTTCACTATGGGTGTAGCATTTGATCGATGACATCTGCGGTGCAAGGGGAAGGCGATTCCAGCGAAGGGAAACTTCGTCGGGTTCTGTTCAATTTTTCCCTGCCTGCCCGTTTTCGCATAGGTGATGGACAATTAGATTCTCCCTCCCGTCTCGGGGATCAATACCTTCCAGGGGATCGTAGGGGAGTCCGGCTAGCTTGTCCGAAGGTTGCCCAAGTCGGATGACGGATCTCATCGATATCCCTTTAGCCCCGATCGACAATTCTTCGGTTTCGGCCGAGTTTCATCGTGGACTTAGTGGGTGTCGACGAGAGGTGTTCTTTTCAGCCGAGCCACTTTGGAGGCGATAGGTCGTGGAACCTACCAATATTGAAGACCCGAATTTTTTTCATCAAGTTGTGGATTGCCAGTGGGCATGTCCTGCCCACACAAACGTCCCTGAATATATAAGGCTCATCGGACAAGGCCGCTATGCAGACGCCTATATGGAGAACCGAAAATCCAATGTGTTTCCCGGAATTCTCGGGAGGACCTGCGACAGGCCTTGCGAGCCGGCCTGCAGAAGGGGGCGGGTCGACGGAAATCCGGTCGCAATCTGCCGACTCAAAAGGGTGGCAGCCGATCTAAAGGGCGACATCTCCTCGATGCTGCCCAAGGCACCTTTGAGCAAAAACGGCAAGAAGGTAGCCTGCATTGGCGCCGGACCGGCGAGCCTGACCGTAGCAAACGACCTACTACCACTTGGATATGAAGTCACGATCTTCGAATCCTCAGCGTCCCCTGGGGGTCTGATGAGGACCAACATTCCGTCTTTTCGCCTTCCTGCTGAGGTATTGGACCAGGAGATCGCTTCGATTGTCGACATGGGTGCGAATATGGAGTATTCAACCCAGATCAAGAGCCTAAAGGACCTCTACTCGAAAGGCTTTGACGCTATCTTTGTCGGCAGCGGAGCACCAAAAGGGAAAGACCTCGCGCTCAAGGGCCGGGATGAGGGACGAGACAGGATCCACATCGGTATTGAATGGCTCCAGTCGGTAGCCTTCGGACATATCGAATCGGTCGGGGAGAGGGTCCTCGTGATCGGGGTAGGCAACACTGCCATGGACTGCTGCCGGACTGCGAGACGCATCGGCGGGAAAGACGTCAAGGTTATGGCCCGCAGGCCGAGGGAGTTCTTTAAGGCTTCTCCTTGGGAGCTAGAGGACGCCGAGGAGGAGGGGATCGAAATAACGGTCAATCATGCCCCTAAGGAAATTGTCCTCGATAACGGCAAGGTCGTCGGGATGCTTTTTGACGTCTTGTCCTGGAACTCCGACGCAACGAAGTCCGAAGTTGTCGGCTCGGTAACCATAGACTGCGACGACGTGATCCTTGCCATAGGCCAGGAGAACGCCTTCGAATGGATCGAACGTGACATGGGGATGGACTTTGACAAGTGGGGAATGCCAGTTGTCGACGAGAAGACCATGGCAACCACCTTGGACGGCGTTTTCATGGGAGGAGACGCTCCATGGGGGCCCAAGAACATTATCTGGGCGGTAGCGCACGGGCATGAGGCCGCTATCTCGATCGACAACTACTGCAATGGCGTGGCGTTATCGGACCGGCCAGCTACTGCAATGGACTTAGTCAGCCAGAAGATGGGTCTAACGGAGTGGAGCTACCACAACGACTACAATCCAAATCTCCGACAGAAGATGACCCACGTCGAACTGACTAAGCGGTTCGAGGAACTCTCCTTGGAGGTCGAACTCGGATTTAGCGTTGAGCAGACGGTACTCGAGGTAGAGAGGTGCCTCAACTGCGACGTCGAGCCGGTATTTACGGCATCGTCGTGTATCGAATGTGACGCATGTATCGATATCTGTCCGGTCCAGTGTTTGACCATGACATCTGGGGATGGCGTGATTGAGGAGTTGCGTCTTCGACTGAGCGCCCCATCACCGAATTTGGATCAACAGATATACCTATCTACGAAGCTCGCCCAAACGGGAAGGGTAATGGTCAAAGACGAAAATATCTGCGTTCACTGCGGATTGTGCGCCGAGAGGTGTCCGACTGCGGCTTGGGACATGGAGAAGTTCACATTGAATCTCGGCTACGCGGGACAAGGCAATCAAAGGGTTTCGAGATGACGCTTAGCGATAATTTAGATACAAGGTCAAATCACGCCAGCAGATATATTGCAACTTCTGGAGTGAACGACTTCGCAATCAGGTTCGCCAACGTAAATGGGACTGGGTCAGCAAGTGCTAACAACTTGCTGTTGAAGTCGATATTTCGGATGGGAATACCGGTTTCTGGGAAGAACCTCTTCCCTTCGAATATCCAGGGCCTTCCCACTTGGTATGAATTGAGAGTGAATGGGAAGGGTCATACCGCGAGGGCGAGTGAGTTTGATCTCGTAGTGGCGATGAATGGCCAGACTTACCGAGAAGACGTCGCCTCCTTGAAATCAGGCGGCTATCTTCTCTACGATTCGAGTTGGCCACTGCCAAAAGAACTCATGCGTGAAGACGTAAATATCTTGGGTGTTCCCCTTTCAAACCTCTGCACCGAACCGTTCCCGGAGTCAAA
>JAJZCF010000046.1 GCA_021846265.1 Actinomycetes bacterium
CAGGCGCACAAGGTATTTGTAGGAACTGAGAAGGATCTAGAAGTGAAGCAGATAGAACTGCGAGACTTCACATTTAGAGACGCCCCTCCAGAGGCAAGCGAAACCATCCTGATTCAGACTTCGGCGCACGCCAAAACGAGGGAGGCGAGGCTCGAAAATAATATTCTCTGGCTAGACGACCCGATTCGAAGGGTCGCTCCGGGCCAGAGCGTCGCCCTTTATCGTGGCGATCTAGTCGTCGGCTCTGCGGTGGTAGCCAGATGAGTTCCAAAGGCAATGGCACCGAGGAGAAAACTGGCCTCGGCGAATTCAGCGAGATAGACCCGAAGGCGAGGGTCATCGAGCTAAGGTCGGCCATCCAGCGAGCCAATTTCGCATATTACATGATGGACTCTCCGGAGTTGACTGACGCCGATTTCGATGCAGCGATGGCCGAGCTGAAGGCGATTGAGGCAAGTTTCCCCGGCCTGGATGATCCAGAATCACCGACACACAAAGTGGGTGGTGGAATCTCGCCCCTCTTCTCATCGGTGACTCATCTAAGTCCGATGATGAGTTTGGATAATGTATTTGACCAAAGTGAGTTGCTTCGGTGGATCGGTCGTCTTGACAGGTCACTCGAAGTCGCAGGCAGTAGTGGGTCGGCGGAGCTATTTTTTGAACTGAAAATTGATGGATTGGCGGTTTCGCTTCTTTACAAAAATGGCATTCTAGAGCGTGCAGCGACCCGTGGCGATGGCCTTGTGGGCGAGGACGTCACTATGAATGTCATGACAATCAAAGTGATACCAAAGGTGCTCAAAGGAAGGGGCGACGGTAAAACGGTGCCTGAGATCCTTGAGGTTAGGGGCGAGCTTTATATGCCTATTTCGGCCTTTGACGCCCTAAATAGGGACCGGCAGGAGAAGGGTCAAGGCCGATTTGCTAACCCAAGAAACGCAGCTGCGGGCTCTTTGCGCCAAAAGGATCCGAAGGTCACCGCTACTAGGGGACTTTCATTTTGGTGCTACCAGTTGGGAGAGTGCATAGGTGGACCCAACTTCGAGACGCATCACCAGACCCTCGAGTATCTCAAGGAGATGGGCTTTCCGGTAAATGAGGTCGCCCAGCGTGTGAAGTCTCAAGGCGAAATCGAAGCGCTGGTCGCTCACTACGAAGAGCATCGGCACGATCTCGACTATGACATCGACGGTGCGGTGATTAAACTGGATGATCTCTCCCTTAGGGAAAAGATCGGTTCAACTGCGAGGGCGCCACGTTGGGCAATCGCTTACAAGTTTCCCCCGCAAGAGAGGACTACCAAGCTCGTCGACATCCTCGTTTCGATCGGGAAGTCGGGTAAGGCTACTCCCTACGCGGTGTTAGAGCCGGTGTTTGTCGGTGGCTCTACGGTTCAGATGGCAACTCTGCATAATCAAGATCAAGTAGCGATCAAAGACGTTAGACCCGGGGACGTCGTCGTTGTTAGAAAAGCTGGTGACGTCATACCTGAAGTCATCGGGGCAGTATCGATTGAACGTGGGCCGGACTCGTTGCCATGGGACTTTCCCAAACTCTGTCCTGAGTGTGGCACCCCTTTTGTCAGGCCCGAGGGTGAATCGGATACCTATTGCCCAAACTTTGACTGTCCGGCTCAGGTCCTACAAAGAATTGTTCACTTCGCCGCTAGGGGCTGTATGCGCATTGAGGGCTTAGGCGAGAAGAGGGTAGCGCAACTGATAAAAGCCGATCTGGTCTCCACGCCGGCCGACCTCTACTCGCTTGATCGGGAAGAACTGCTTAAATTGCCAAATACCAAGGAGAAAATGGCCGATTCTTTGATTGCTCAGATAACCGCCTCAAAAGAGCGGCCGATTTCCAAAGTAATACTGGGTCTGTCAATCAAACACGTTGGCGAAAGTGCGGCTAGTCTGATCGCCGATCGCTACGGGACTCTTAGTGCAGCCCTTGATGCTAATGTCGCCGAATTATCCCAGATAGATGGGGTGGGGGAGGCTATCGCGGGCTCTTTCGTACAGTACGTCCAGAGCAATTGGGGCAGGACGCAGATCGAGAGACTGATAGCCGCTGGTGTTGGTCGATCCGTTTCCGCAGTCGTTGGCACAACTGCATTGGCTGGGAGAAGCTACGTGGTTACAGGGACGATTTCGGACATGACTCGCGAGGAGGTTGAGTCCCGATTGAAAGAACATGGCGCTAAAGTTACCTCATCGGTATCTTCCGCAACGACTGCTCTAATTGCTGGGCTCGCCCCAGGGGCATCCAAAGTAACTAAAGCGCAAAAACTTGGCGTTGTGATTTTGACAGAGGAAGATCTCAGAGCGTTGTTGGCTAAATGAGTGTCAACTGTCATAGCTAATGGGTGTTACTCTTGTTTTAGCCACTAAATAAGAAGCTCTTTTCATTAAAGTTGGCTAGATTTTTTGTAACTTCAAGTTTGTGTTTTAGCAGAAGTGAGGGTTGTGGTCGCCGGTTCAGGTGAAAGTATCGGAATGGTGCTCGGAGGGCGATACCTTCTGGTGGGCCTAATAGGCAAGGGCGCTTCTGGTGACGTTTACCTCGCCCAGGACAAGTCCTTGGGCCGAAAGGTCGCGATCAAGCTTCTGCATGCCAATTTAGCTGGCGACCCAGTTTTTACCAAGCGATTTAGGGCAGAAGCGACCTCCGCTGCGGCGCTTAATCATCCCTCGGTCATGAGAGTTTTTGACTGGGGCGAGTCGAACGGCACCCCATATCTGGTGCTCGAGTACTTATCTGGTGGCTCGCTGAGGGAGTATCTTGCCGCTGGCAAGGTGCTAGATGCCCCTAGAGCCGCCGCCCTCTCCCTTCAGGTAGCGCAAGGATTGGCCTATGCCCATTCGAGGGGATATGTGCATCGGGATATGAAGCCGGCCAACCTCCTCTTCGACGAAGAGGCCAGGGTGCGGATTGCAGATTTTGGACTTGCTCGCTCGCTGTCTGAGTCAGCTTGGACCGAACCAATTGGTGTACTCATCGGCACAGCGAAGTATGCGTCGCCCGAACAAGCTAAGGGCTTAGATTCGACCGAGGCATCGGATGTCTATTCAACGGGACTCATAATTTATGAGTCGATGTCCGGCAAGCTCCCCTTCGTCGGCGACACAACCTTATCCACGTTGATGGCCCGGGTGGACGTAAACCTAAAGGCTCTTCCAGAGCATGGGAAACTTTCACATTTGATCGAAAGCTGTTGCCGGGCCGAACCCGAAGAACGAATCACGGCTGCGAGCCTCGTTAGTGAACTGGAGTCTCTGGTTAGGGTGCTTGAGCCACCGCGACCGTTAGAACTACATCACTTTTACGACGTCCCATCGGCCCAAAGTGAGATCGACAAGACCTCGCTCTTCGTTCAAAATACGATAAATGTGAGCTCGGAGGCGGAGCTGGAGCCAGTCGGCGTAGGGGCAAATGCGCCCGGCTCTAATTTCTTTGATCTAGAAGCCTTTACCCAGACTTCGATCTTGGTCTCCTCGGAGGTGCCAAGCTCGCTAAGTCTGGACGAAGGGGAGGACGCTAACCAACTTGGGGAACCCGAGACCGCCAAGCCCAAGAAGAAGCGGAGTAGATGGTGGATGGCTCTTTGGCTGTTTTTACTCCTGGTGGCGCTCGCCTTCGCTGGTGCGGTGGGTACTGGAATTCTGAAAATACTGCCTCCCGCAAAGGTGAAAATCCCGGCTGTCGCCGGTGCGACCTTCGCCCAGGCCAGCAGCCGACTGAAATCGGTCGGTCTAACTTCCTCCTTGGCCGGATATTCCTACTCAAAAACCCTACCGAAGGGCGAAGTGATCTCCGAGTCCCCGGCAGCGGGGGTAATCATTCCGGATACTACGACGGTAAAGTTCGTGGTGTCCAAGGGACCTCCGCCTGTGGTGCTACCACGGCTCGAGGGTATCTCAATCGCTGCTGCAGAGTCCGTTCTTCGGGCCAAAGGGCTGAAATACACCGTTACTGATAGCTATTCGGAGACCGTCGCCTCCGGGATCATCATATCCTCTAGCCCTAATTCAGCCACAGTTCTCTATGGGTCGAGCGTTTCCTTGGTGGTGTCCAAGGGGCCAGCACCTAGACATGTACCGAATCTCGTCGGCTCTACCGCCCAGCAGGCTACTAGCCAGCTTGGTAGTCTTGGACTGATAGCCAATATCATCAACGCTTATTCCGACACCGTAACCGTGGGGACGGTGATGTCTACCAACCCATCTGCGGGGCAGTTGGCGGCGAAGGGTTCGACGGTGACAGTTACCGTCTCCCAGGGCCCGCACCTCGTTCAGGTTCCAAATGTTCTAGGCGATACCATAAGCCAGGCTCAAAGTGCCTTGACTAGCGCAGGCTTGACTGTCGCTAATATCTACGGACCACCCGGAGCGACCCACGCACTGGGAACTGGCCCGTCAGCGGGTACGACGGTTCGCTATGGGAGTCCGGTCAATCTGTACGTTTTTTAGTGATTGATTCTCTGGAAACAAATTACCGCTTGGAATAGATGACTACTCGGTCATATCCTTGATCTGCTGTCCGATGATGTCTACGCCATTTTGCGACATCGCTCCTTGGAGCGACATCAGCTTGGTCATATCGCCTGTGACTCTAATTTTGCCGGTCATGAACGCCTCGATGCCCGCCTGCGGATTCATCTCCACGAACAGGGCTTTCGCCGTAGCATAGTCCAATGCGATGATGATGTCTGGGTCGTCTAATTCACCTATCTCCATATCCAGGAACCCTTGGCTGGTGTCGACGTAGATATGGAGTTCGCCTTCACCAAAGGGTAGTTCAGTAACTATCTGATTCATCCGGATATTGGTGCTAATGGGTGGTGCTTGCTCAGAATGGCTTTGGCGTAATCTTCTCGCCTCCTCGATCCACTCTGGACTTAGAAATGGGAATTTTACCAAGTATGCTCCTTTATGGTGGCCTTTGTTCTTGTTAGCCTACAGCGGGAATTGCTCGAAGTTCGAAGTGCACTAGACAATCGATGATAGTCAGTCGACTTCTTAGGCTGCCAAGCCATGATTGAAGTTTGCCAAATCTAGAGTCATGCGATAACAAGCGTTTACGTAGCGTCCTTCATTCTTGTGGGTGGCTATCCATGTCTCGGCAAGAGGGCACCGTACTTCAGGGCGGGGAGATCGTCAATCCGAAGGGGAGCATTTTGGCCCAGGTGGATATAGCGACATCAAGCCTGTCAAGTATCGGTGAGATGCAATCCTCCGCTTGGCAAAATGTTTTCAAATTCTCACCTACCAAGGAGGCGAATTGAGAAAATCTGTTTCTCGAATCGGGAGAGCAGACAGAGTTGCTGAGGGACCTCAAAATGTTTGGTGAACGGTATTTTGCCGAGTCTGTCGTCACATTACGACCATTAGGCAGGGTGGAGGTTGACTCAAGGGGACGGGATTGTTGGCATCTTCAGCTGCGCCGCAGGGCTGGCTGGCGACTTTGGCCCCTATTTGCATAACCGAAAGTGCATTTCCAGTACGGGCTGCAATTTTGTGATGGTATTAGGTAAAACGAGAACTTTCTCGGCCGTTTTTCTCTGGAAACTGAAGTGGCGGAGAATCCAGCTTGAAAAATTCGCGGTAATTCGTTTCGGCTAGCGCTTTCGTTCGGGCGCAAGTGATCAGGAATTTGGCTTGGGCCGGGAGGGATGCTGCCTGAGACCGTGGCGACCGGAGCTATATCGGGCAAGCGAAAAATGACCCCACGGGGTTCTGGCTTTGGTTTAGATCCGGAGCCAGATCGACCCTGTCCATGTTTTAGTAGCAACTATGCATGATAGCTGCGACTCATCTTTGGTGGTGGCTCCTAGTTTTGGCCGCCGACGAGTTTGGATATCGGGCTGTTTGGGGTAGAGGGCTGATACCGTGCGATGCGCCGGGGGCAGGAACCGTGAGTCAAAATATAGAGCAATTCCCGACACATGCGCCACTTGGGCTAACCCAATGGCTACTGCTGACCTTTGGCTCGCAAAATCGTTACCGCAAGCTCTGGATTCCAATGACACCGCCGGTCCGCGATTTCAATGCTTGGGAACCCGTGGGTCATAATTCAGGTGGATTGGACGTTTGTCCAAACAAATAGATGACTGCTGACCTCCTTCTAGGCTCAGATCTACTAATAAAGCTGGCTATATAAATGGTGGCGAGTGTCGTGTCACAAGCGTAGGCAGTGTGCTCGTTGCATCTAGGACGAGCAGTAATTTTCACCTTCCTGACTGTTGCTTGCCATCGCAAACGCCTTGCAAGCCCTTGGATCTCATTGCTCTAAACAAGTCAGTCAATTGGTCATATATGAATAACGGCATCAGAATTATATTTCAAACTGCGATGGGTTTAACGGTCTTAATTTAGAGAAACTCCTGATGGGCAATGATGAATTATTTGAAGGAACTTTGCTAATGCACTGAAGGGTGACTGTTTATATTGCCGCTGTAGGTTGGGATATGGGCGCATTATCGGCCGGTGGCCGAGAAAACTTTAGTGAAAATTTGAAGAATGTTTATAGGATCTTCGGATTTAGCAGCTTTACGAGCAGGAACGGTGATCGCCAGAAAGTGTAACGAACACGATATGGGTTTGTCAAGCCTTGACAGGGTCTGATTTTGGGAAGCGAAGATCGGGGTAAGGATGAAAAGGTTGCGCAGCTATATAACTAGGTTGTTTGGCTTGGTAGTAGTGATGTTTGGCATTCTGGTTCCGGCCTTTACTACCACTGCTTCTGCAACCTCGCTTCAAACGGTATTTGTAAAACAGGCGTCATTGTCGCCATACAGTTGTGGAAGCGATCCGAACCAGTGGGGGTTTGTTATCACAACAAAGGGGCTGACAGCTTCGGAGATTCCCCTCTATATCTCCGTCGAATGGTCATCCACCGAGCCGAACTTTGTACCTATCTACCTTTCAAACGCTCCGGTTAACGGCGGCTCAGCGCACTATTTCACCGACACGACCGCCAATCCAGAGTCCTACGCTTTTGCCACTCCCGTTAACGCTGAGGTAATGATCTCTACTACCTGGAGTGGCCAGTTCGTACTGAGCCACGGGGCGTGTCCTAGTTCTCAACCCCCAACCCTCACCATCACCAAGACCGCAGGCAAGACGCCGATCACGGCAGGAGACAGCTCGACCTTTACTATTTCTTCGTCAGCTAACAATCTGCTGTCCGGGGATCAAGTAACCTTGACCGATCCGCTACCAGTTGCTCCAGGTGTCAGCTACGCCCTCGATTCGACGAGTAATCATGTACCAGGTGCGGGTCAGACTGCGTGGGGCAGCTGCGCTATAGATCCGAGCCAGGTGGTTGCATGTAACTACACGGCGTCGAGCGATGGATCATTTTCATTTGCCAACGTGGTAATCGACGTCTCCTCGACTATCGCTACGCCTAGGGTGACTCTCGACAACATGGCGACCATTTCCGCTGACGGTATAGTCGAGACCTCATCGGCTTCGATATCGATTGTTTCAGCAACCCCGACCCTCACCATTACCAAGACTTCTGGCATCCCCGGCTCACCCTCATCGTCTGTTATTTATTCCGGACAAGGATCCGTCTTCACCGTGAGCGGCCTAGGAGTCGTTGGTTGGGATTACGGAGTGGTGACCCTGTCTGATCCATTGCCATCAGGAACCGGTGTCGGCTACGCCCTCGATTCGGCGAGTAATGAGCCAGCTGCGGGTCAGATTGCATGGGACAGCTGCAGCTTGCTGTCGGACAGTGTGACTTGTACGTACACCCCACCATCGGCTGGCGTATATGACCCGAGTTTTGCAAATGTCGTGGTGGATGTCACGACTGCTGACAACGCACTGAGTCAAGTATTGAACAACACGGCTACGATTGACCTAGGTGATATATCTGCCGATGCCAGCGCAGCGATAACAGTGACTGGACCGAATAGCCAGGGGGAGCCGTCACTTTCGATTATAAAGGCAGCTAGTCCGGCGACAATCAATGCTCCTGGCTCCTCGACCTTTACTATTTATACGTCAGCTAAGAATCTTCCGCCTAGTGGTCAAGTGACCCTAACCGATCCGCTACCGTCAGCTCAAGGTGTCAGTTACTCGCTCGATTCGGCGAGCAACGTGCCGAGCGGCTTAGAGGTGGCTTGGACAAGTTGTGCGCTATCCCAAAGCACTCCAAGCACTCCGGCAACGGTGCACTGCTACTATTCCTATACTGCTTCTTCAGATAGCGCTGCGTACGACTTTGCTCAGGTTATCGTTGACGTGAAAGCTGACAGCACTTCACCGAATCAGTCAATATTAAATACTGCATTGATTTCCGCTGACGGTATAGACGAGATCGCATCGGCTTCGATATCGATTGTCTCTCCAACCCCAACCCTCACCATTACCAAGACTTCTGGCATCCCCGACTTACTTCCATCGTCTATTTATTCCGGACAAGGATCCGTCTTCACAATGAGCGACCTAGGAGTCGTTGGTTGGGATTATGGAGTGGTAACCCTGTCTGATCCATTGCCATCCGGAAACGGTGTTAGCTATGCCCTCGATTCGGCGAGCAACCGTCCGACCGGCACAGAATTGCCGTGGGACAGCTGCAGCTTGCTGTCGGACAGTGTGACTTGTACGTATACCCCTTCACCAGCTGGAATATATGACCCGAGTTTTGCAAATGTCGTGGTGGATGTTTCGACTGCTGACACCGCACCGAGTCAAACATTGAATAACACGGCTACGATTGACCTAGGTGATATATCTGCCGACTCGTCCGCTTCGGTTGTGGTTACTCCGCAAACCTATTCGCCTACTCCTCCCACGGTCATTCAACCGAGTGTTTCGCTTTCAGACACACTGACCAAGACTGCCGCTTATCCGTCGGTAGTCGCAGGTTCGACGGACTCCTTCGCGATTACTGGATCTTTTACTGGCCAGGTGAATTCTAAAGTTGTGCTCAGCGATACTATGCCTCAGTATGTGACTGTTGATGGGCCGGTTACGGTCACCGGATCTAGCTTCCCAACGGGCGCAGGTACTCCCTGTTCCGTCACTTCAGAGACGGTGGTCTGTATCTTCCAGCCTCCTACTGGCGGCCTTGCGAATCCGAGCATTGGGACCATATCCGTGCCGGTTCTGATCGCTGCAAATGCGCCGGTAGGTTCAGTTACCAATACAGCCACTTTGACAGATACGGGTGACTCGTTGTCATCGTTGCAAGCGAGCGCCGTGGTTTCTGTTTCGGCGCCGATTGTGGCCTCTTCTTCCTCAGCTGCGTCGGTAACTCCCCGGGCGAGCTCGGCGCCAACCCCGTCTCCATCGACAATCGAGGTTCCTTCGGTTCACACCGGCGAACCTTGGTCATCGGCTTGGTGGTGGCGATTGGTGATTATTAGTGCCGGTGCTGGACTATTCCTGCTCGCCCCGAGGAAGAGGAGAAGGTCGAGTAAGGCCTAGGCTTTACCAAAAGACTTCGCAGAGACCCGGCCCTTAAGCCAAGATGGGCCCGTAGGGCCGAGTCTCTAGCCTCTCAGGCGTAGAAGGCGGTACTTCGTGTGGATATTTGCCGACTCTGGCGGATTAGCGAAGCAGTACCCAATCGGGCTGTCGATGCACCCACTGTCTGTTCATAGCTCGAAGGTCATAGTTCAAATCCTATTCTTGCCACAAACGAAAGCGCAGTTCAGGGTCGGTGCGAGAGCACCGGCCATTTTGCTAATCGAGAGCGTCTCGCCGGATTTTCATCTATCCCGCCTCATTTCACCACTACGATACCGACATGTGGAGGTCGTAGCAAGAGTTGCATTCGGTTGTCTGGGAGCTACAAGTACTGCTCGGGTACGTCCCAGAGACCCTCAAGCGTCACCAAGCCTCGAAGAAGTTCAAAGGTAGTGTGCTCGGTCGGCGAAGCTGCGCTTTGTAACTCGTGGCTGCCAGACCCTTGGCCGCTTCGAGGGCATGAACTTAACATTCGGTCAGTGCCCCGGCGCTTGGATCGAAGAGTGCGAATGCCTCGGCCCCTCGCAGCCGCTCATCGCTCGCCGGCGATTGTTGACGCTCACGTAACCTCCCCAGCTCTACATACCTAAATTACCCACTTAGCTGCTAATGGAAAAGTTCACTAGCAGTGGACGCAGGAATCATTTTTCTCGTCAACAATTCTCCATAGTCACATTGGAGGAGCAGGTGCGAGTGACTGCCTTGAGAAGGTGGTGGCGGTCGATTTCCCCTCTGTAAAAATAGTCGTCGCCCAAAGGGCGAAGTTCACATTCGCACTCTGCCAGACGATTGGGTGCGCTACCACGGCAATAGCTGGAGGCCCTAGCTGGTACTTGGCGTAGCTGTCTCAATTTGGAGAAGCAGACCTCGGCCAAGGTGTTGTACTAGTTTTTCAAAGACAGGCTATTTTTCCAATCTATGCTGGAATTTTATCAAGATTTGGGGGTGGGTTGCTTTGTCGGTGGTTCCAATTGAACTGCTCCAACTAGAGATAGAAAAAGCGCCATTCATCACATGGTGGGGAGCCAAGCTCATCGAGGTCGGCGACGGAACGGCATCGGTAGCCCTTCCCTTTCGAAGAGAACTTGTAAGACCAGGCGGAGTACTTCATGGCTCGTCATACGAATTAGTGGCCGATGTGGCGATGTGGGTTGCAATCATGACCAAGGTTGGAATTGAACCTATGGCGGTAACTATTGAGATGAAGACGTCATTTTTCAAGGGTGCGAAGACGGATATCCTTGCTCAGGCAAGCATCTTGAAGCTGGGTAAGCGGGTTACCTTTGGCGAGGCAGAGATTTTTTCCAATGGCGAACTTATGGCACACTCGACTCTGTCTTATGCAATGCCGCTTCACTGAAGGGTTAGCCCTTAGTCGCAGCCGCAAGGAGCCCGAAGGTGGGTAGGCAGGGATGAATTTGATTAGGCCCGAGGGCACCTTGTCGAAGGTTGAGTAGGTGGCTTAGTCGAGGAGTAACGAGGAGGGTCGTCAACTGCTCGCTTATGGTTAGTTTGCCTAACGAGTAGCCAGTTGCAATTCGTCGTTAAATTGCTGCTGGAGTACTTGCGCAAAGATCGTTTTTAGATGATCGTGGAGTGCCTCCTTGGTGGGAGTTGGATCGATTTCTTTGCAAAGAGTTCGAGGTAGGAGGATATTTCGTTGCGCATCTGCGAAGGATCTATCAACTCGTCGACGACCATTTCACCGGCTAGTTTGAAAATGTCGTAACCCTGCTTGTACTGTTCTCGGAGCTCGTTAGTGACCCTGGACCGTTCCTCGGGATCAGAGATCTGTGCAAGTTGATTAAAATAAACAGCATTGATCGCCGCCTCTGGTCCCATGACGGCAATTTCGGCAGAGGGAAGGGCGAGAGTGACGTCCGGGTCGTAGGCCGGTCCGCTCATCGCATATATCCCTGCTCCGTATGACTTTCGTACGATTACGCAGACTCTAGGGACCGTAGCGCTTGAAGTGGCGTAGATAAATTTGCGACCTCGCTTGAGAATTGCCGAACGCTCAACTTGGGTCCCAACCATGAATCCAGGTGTGTCTACGAGATAGACCAGAGGGATCTGATAGGCGTCGCAGAGCCAGACGAATTCAGCTCCTTTATCCGATGATTCTGGAAAGATCGCCCCTCCTTTATAGAGCGGGTTATTGGCGACGATACCTACTACCTGACCCTTGATCCTGGCAAATCCGACCGTCAACTCCTTGGCATAGTGTTCTTTGACTTCAAGGAAACTTCCGCGATCCACTACCGCAGAGATGAGTTTTTGTATCGAATATGGTTTGTTTGCATCGGGCGGAATGATGTCGTCTATCGTCTCAGGGGAGACCTCAGGGTCTTGTGTGGGGTACCTAGCTGGCTTTTCTTCTGAATTATCTGGCAAGTAACTAAAGATCTTCTTCACGATCTCCGCTGCATGGGACTCTGACTCGGCGATGAAATGGGCTGACCCGCTAACCTCAGCGTGCATTTTTGCCCCTCCAAGCTCGTCGGGGGAGGTCTTTTGGCCGATCACCATTTCGACCATCCTCGGAGACGCGATCGCCATCGAGGAGTCGCGCATCATTATCAATAGGTCACAAAAGACCGGAGTGTATGCCGTCCCAGCGAAGCAGGTTCCGTATAGGACCCCTACCTGTGGAACCGAACCTGACATGATTGAGTGGTAGTAAAAGAGTTGTCCGGCGCCTCGCTTGTCGACGTGGTGGCCGCCGGTTTCGTCTATCCTCGCACCAGACGAGTCGATTAGATAAAGTATCGGCCGTCTGGCGCGGATCGCCGCCTCCTGGGCCCTAATCAGTTTCTCGCCGTGGTACTGCCCAATGGACCCCGCCTTAACCGTGTAGTCGGATGCGGTGAAAAATACCGACCTCCCGCCTATCTCTCCGGAACCACAGACCACGCCGTCGGCTGCTAGCTCTTCGCTCCAATTGCGGGCCAGCATTCCGTATTCGGTTCTGATCTCTCCCTGGTCGAAGAAGAGTTTGAGCCGGTCCCTGACGAATAGCTTGTCGGCATCGGACTGTTTTTTGTGGCCCTTTTCCGGTCCACCCTCTTTTACCCTGGCCTGAGTTGATCGGACTCGATCCTGCCTATCTCCCAATGTCAATCGCTCCTGTAAATGTCAGTGGGCCCTTCAATGATCTTTCGTTTGGAACTACAATTCGTCTAGCTCATATCTCCATCCGCAAAAGAGCGCCACTAAGGGATTTGCCCTGCGTATCGGCCTTGATGGAGTTAGCGGCGCCCCCGTCTAGCACGTTATAGAGGACTATTTTCAAAGCCGATAAGTTGTCGAGCCGGAAGAGGTCAATCGCCGAGGGACCAAGCGGCGAAAAGTAATCACTAAGCGCCTCTTTGGTCAGTTTTTCAACCAGTATTTGGTACTTCTCTCGGTCGTAGGCGATGAGGGATAGGTCACAGTGGTTCCCCTTATCTGAGCTTCGAGAAAAGGCTAAGTCAATGAGTCTCATCTTGCCGCCTCGAAGATAGCTATGGAGACATTTTCGTCGACCGGACCACGCTCGACTAAAGTGGGCCAGAGTCCGATCAGGGCTCGCGACCTGTCAAAGCCGAGGAGGCCAGACGCAGTCGGAGGTCCGGCTAGGGCCAATGGCACCATCATCCTCGATACCATCTCCGCTACAGAGCGGTCTTGGGTCCTTATCGCTATCCGAAGATAAACCTCGGGTAGGTCTGCCAAGACTTCAGAGGCAGCGGCCATTTCGGCGTGGAGAGAATCTAGGCCCAGGTGTTCTATCCGGATCGACTCCACCTTGTCTTCAAATACCTTGAGTTGCTCTGCAACTATTGAGGCAGTCGTCTGGGCCTTTTTATAAGCATCCGGCCAGCTGTAACCCAAGATGCCTTGACCCATCCATCCGGAAGGATAACCTATAATTGCTTTATACTTCTCTGGTTTGCGGTGTCCTGAAGTGCTTGTTACCGAGACCTGATTGACTCCGACTTGTCGGACCGATGTAGTTGAAATATCCATTACGACGTCGGGTGTTTGGTAGGCGAAAGGGTTGTGGATTTCGTAGAGGAGTTGCTCTTTTATCGTAAATTCGTCGACGCGCCCACCGGAGTTGGCGAGTTTGGTGATCGTAGCGTCTCCCAACTCATTGACTTCTGCAATGGGAAAGCCGATTTTTTCCAGGCCGACGATCGACTCCCAATCCCTCCCATGATTCCCCCCGGTTGCCTGGCTCGAGCATTCGAGAATGTGACCCACGACGGTACCTTGTGCTATGCGATCCAAGTCATCGAAGTCCCAACCAAACTCGTATGCTAGGGGTGCTAAAAAAAGGGCCGCATCAGCAACCCGACCCGTGATCACGAGATCCGCACCTCGACGAAGTGCTTCGACGATCGGCTTCGCGCCTAGGTAGACGTTGGCAAAAAGCGCTTCTTTTCTTATATTTTTGGGCAGGGGGGTGCCGGTCTCGGAGTGGAGAAAGAGTTCGTCAGTTTCGAGGCGATCAAAAATCGAGTCACCGGTGACGACGGCGATTTTAGGAGTTATCCCCAACTCTGTGGCAAGTGTGGCGGCTGCAGCGCCAGCCGAAGCTGGGTTGAGACCACCAGCATTAGTTATGATCTTTATGCCTGCGTCCATTGCGAGTTTCCAACCCGCCTTCAGGGAAGGGATGAGGTCTTTTGTATAGCCAGCTTCTGGATTTTTCGCCCTGTCTTTGGCAAGTATTGCCAGAGTCAATTCGGCCAGATCCTCAAAACAGACATAATCCGCCTGCTTCTCCTTGATTATCTCAATAGCTGGCCAAAAGCTGTCGCCGTAGAAACCGACACCGCTGGCGATCCTGACCGTTCTCATTCGAGGACTGCCAAGACGTTGGCCTCTTCTACGAAATCACCCTCGGTAACCTTGATCTCCACGACCCTTCCCGAAGTCGCCGACTCTACGGGTATCTCTAGTTTCATCGACTCGAGGACTACCACTGTGTCCCCAATGTTTAGCTCCGCTCCCACCGCAGCGACGACCTTTACCACCAGCCCGGCCATCGGGGATCTGACTTCTGACAAGATTGCCTCCAGTTTTCGTCTCGACCTGGCCGC
>JAJZCF010000241.1 GCA_021846265.1 Actinomycetes bacterium
GTGTTGGCTGAAACTAGCTGTAGGTTAGGCGATTTGTTGTGCGAGGTTTGCAAGAATTTGCTCGTGCGAGTCGGAAAATGCCTTCACGCCTTCAGCTTCGAGTTGGCTAAATACCGCAGGCAAATCGATCCCAATTTTACCAAGCTCGTGGTAAGTGGATAGAGCTTCGTCTAGGCCGTCGGTTATACCGACCCTAAGGTCGCCATGGTCTAAAAACGCTTCCAAAGTTGCTGTTGGCATCGTGTTGACGGTGTCTGGGCCAATCAGGCAGTCCACGTATAGAAGATCAGGGTACTGGGGATTTTTGGTGGATGTAGACGCCCATAATGGGCGTTGAGGAACCCCCCCAATTCGTTTTAGGTCCATCCATTCTTTGGTGGCCGTAAAGCTGGAGTAGAAATCGTATGCGAGTTTGGCAGAAGCAACAGCCGCTTTTCCTTTAAGAGATGATGGGCCGCTCATTGAATCGATCAAGGAATCGACAAGAGTATCAGTTCTGCTCACGAAGAACGATGCTACGGAGTGTGTGGACTTTAGCTTCGAAGGATGCTTTTCTGCGAGCTTTTGAATTCCAGATAGGTGGGCTTGGCAAACCTCTTGATATCGGTCAAGGCCAAAAATTAGAGTAGCGTTTACTGATACTCCACTACCAATGACCTCTGTAATCGCAGGCAGGCACTCTTTGGTAGCCGGTATTTTTATCATTAGATTGGGCATGGCTATTCGCTCATAGATTTCGAGTGCCGAGTCGACGGTCGCAGAAGGATCCGATGCGAACCGAGGGTCTACTTCTACCGAGACAAATCCATCTTTCCCCTCGGAGGCATAATAAAGGTCCAGCAGTTGATCAGCAGCTCCTTCGATGTCGGTCAGCACAAGCTCCCAGTACAAGGATTCAGCTGAATGAGATGATAACTTCTCAATCTGTTCCTGGTAGCCCTCGCCATGACTGATCGCCTTAGCCATGATTGAAGGGTTTGAAGTTAGGCCCCTAACACCTTGGTCAATCAATGACGAAAGTGTGCCATCGCTGAGCCAAGATCTCTTGAGATTGTCTATCCATGGACTTTGGCCGAATTCGCCATAAAGGGCATGAAGCTTTGTCAAATGGTGCTCGCCTTTTGTTCGGTTCTAGACCTTATAACTTAGTGGTTACATCCTGCGACTGGCAAACTGCGGCGGCTGATGTTGAAATTGCCTCACTGCTACCTTGGTGCTGCACCAGAATGCGATCCACAAGTATCCTGAAAAGTCCCTCATCAAAGTTCGTGGGGGTCACTGGAGCGATGGCTTCATTTGAAAGTGCCGTTTGATCGCGTTTTTGGGTTTTAGAGAAAACAATTCCTTGCCGTTTCAGCAATTCAGTGTCGCATGCTGATTTGGTGGATGTATATTTCATGAACTGAACAGCAGAACCCAGCGTCAATTCGTCAGCCATGGTTATCGATTCGCTCTCCAGGTCTATGTCAGCGATTGAACAGATGTCAAATTCGCCTGGCCCATAGTCGAAGAGATACGGATTTTGTGGTATCCCGAGTGCGATGTTTGAAAGCTGAGGAATTTCATCGGGTACTGCCAGCTCTCCCATGCACTGGGTGGCCGCCTTCATAAGCTGCAATGCGGCCGGACGTCCGGCTATTTCGAGTAAGCGCTTTCCTTCGACTTTTGTCACCACCATGGGGATGCCGAGCGGAACTACACATTGGCTTGTTGGCGACAAGGGTTCGAATTTTAAAGGAGCGATTTCCCAAAACAGAACCAGCACCGAAGTCTGCTTGGAATCTCGAACTCCTAAGCGGCCCCAGTTGGTCTTTCGATTGCCTTTAGCTCCAATCAAAATAAGTTGTGAACCAGGGAATATATGGTTCCAAAGGTCTATAAAAAATTGATCTAAGTGATGTTCCGAAAAACTGAATAATATACCTGTTGGATTAATTCCTGGATGCCTGGCCCGCTCTGTTATCAGGCTTTCAGTCCAATGGCTTTCTAACCCAGATTCTTCCATCGGCTCGTCGATAATAGAAATTGGCGCTTCGGTGACGTTAAGAACTAACGAGACGGGCGGCTGAGGAACAGTGCTCGTCATTCCGGGTAGTGAATCGACCGCAAATCCAAGAATATTTTTTGGCGAAACTAGTTTTTCAATCGTTTTCATGCAGAGATTCCCTTGACCGGCAAAGCGGCGAGGAAGAATCAACAAAGTCAGGTCTGGAGATTTGTTCGATCCCGCAATGCTTTCGCCTACTAATTCGCCCACCGCTCCCGCCGCATCGTGGTCAAAGGAGTAATAGGTGCTGATCAAGGGTCTCATTAAATATTCCAACAATTGATCCTAAAAGGCTATGGAGCAAGTATTACATCGATATGATCGGCTGAAACGGTGGTCAAATTAAAGCATTGTTTTCAGGTTGTGCCCCGTCAGCCGATCATTGCATCATTGCAGCAGAGCTCCTTGCGGTGGACGGCAGTTGTAAGAGACTGAAATCGGATGCCAGTGGTACTTTTAGTCGTTGAAGAAGGTGAGACCCTAGCACTCGGGCTTTCTCCAAAGGAGTCTTTCACCG
>JAJZCF010000047.1 GCA_021846265.1 Actinomycetes bacterium
GTTGTCATGTTCATTCTTCTTTACCAGCACAAATATTGTCTTGGAATTACTGATCTACTAGGGAGCAGCTGGCAACTTTGGTTACTTTTCGCATGGGATGAGCATCATCGGCTGAAGCCAATCAGCATTTGGGTTCCGGATATCTTCGCTCTACCCAGGACTGATTTTTCATAATAACTAGTCAAGGCCTTTCATCATTAGCGTTATATCCTTGATTTCGTCTCGGATTCGGGCTGCCGTCTCGAAACGAAGGTCTCCCGCCGCTTGGTGCATCTCCTCTTCAAGGCTTTGAACTAGTGCTACTAACTCGTCGGCCGCCAAGTTGGCCAATTCTGTAGACCTTGAAGCTGCTACCCCCCTCTTTTCGCTGCGACTCCCCTCGCTCGGTCTGAGCTGGCCGAGGATATCATTTACCGCCTTGGATATGGTCTTTGGAGAAATGTGATGTAGCTCGTTATAAGCGGTCTGTAGCTCGCGTCTCCGATCCGTCTCGCTCATCGCTCGGACCATTGATGGCGTGATTCGATCCGCATAGAGCAGAACTGTGCCGTTGACATTTCGCGCAGCTCGCCCGATTGTCTGGATCAAGGAGGTCTCACTTCGTAAAAACCCTTCCTTGTCTGCATCTAAAATTGCAACTAACGAGACTTCTGGAAGGTCTAATCCCTCGCGTAATAGATTGATCCCCACTAATACATCGAATACTCCGAGTCTCAAGTCTCTGATTATCTCGATGCGCTCTAGAGTCTCAACGTTGGAATGCATATAACGAACCCGTAGTCCGAGCTCAAGCAGGTAATCGGTTAGGTCCTCTGCCATCTTTTTGGTCAAAGTCGTAACGAGGACACGTTCTTTTTCCTCGATCCGTTCAGTAATCGCGTTGACCAGGTCATCTATCTGACCCTTAGTGGGCCTAACCTCGACTTTAGGATCCAGCAGGCCAGTAGGTCTGATTATCTGTTCGACCACCTGCGAGGAGATTCCAAGTTCGTAGCTGGATGGTGTCGCTGAAAGAAATATTGCTTGATTGATTCGGTCGAAAAACTCTTCAAAGCGTAGCGGTCGATTGTCCAGTGCTGACGGAAGCCTAAAGCCAAAATTCACTAGCGTCTCTTTGCGAGACCTGTCTCCACGGTACTGGCCGTGCAACTGGGGGATGCTCACGTGAGATTCGTCAATAATTAGCATGTAGTCGTCGGGGAAAAAGTCCAAAAGTGTTGATGGAGGCTCTCCCTCGCTTCTTCCGTCGAGATGTCGGGAGTAGTTCTCTATGCCGGAACACATTCCAACCTCGCTTAGCATTTCAAGGTCAAATTGTGTGCGCATCTTCAGCCGTTGAGCTTCAAGAAGTTTGTTGTTGGACTCGAGAAATTCTAATCTTCCCTGCAGCTCCTCTTCTATTGAAGCAATGGCCTTTTTCATTCTTTCGTCTCCTGCTACGTAATGGGTAGCAGGAAAAAAAACAAAATCGTTCATCTCTTCAGAGACTTCGCCGGTTAATGTGTCTATCCTGACTATTCGCTCTACTTCGTTCCCAAATAGCTCAATCCGAATTGCCGTCTCGTCATAGGCAGGGTGAACTTCCAGCGTATCGCCCTTAACTCTGAATTTCCTTCTGGCTAAATTCATGTCATTTCGTTGGTATTGCATATCCACCAGGCGCTTAGTCGCTTCCCGAAGATCCAATTCTTCCCCAACGGTTACCGGCATGATCTGAGTTTGATACTCGTCGGGCGACCCTAGGCCATAGATGCAAGATACGGAGGCAACGACAATAACGTCTCGTCGAGTCAATAAAGCAGCCGTCGCAGAATGTCTAAGCCGATCGATCTCGTCGTTTATCGTGGCGTCCTTTTCGATATAGGTATCTGAGGACGGTACGTAAGCTTCCGGCTGGTAGTAGTCATAGTAGGAAACGAAATATTCGACACGGTTTTCGGGGAAAAATTCCCTAAACTCACTTGTCAGCTGGGCAGCGAGACTCTTGTTCGGTGCGATTACCAGGGTCGGCTTTTGGACGCCTTCTATCAGCCAAGCGATCGTTGCTGACTTCCCTGAGCCGGTAATTCCTAATAGAGTCTGAAACCTGTCGCCCCTATTGATTCCCTCTGTAAGTGCTTTGATGGCGCCCGGCTGATCTCCGGCGGGCCCGTATGGTGCTACAACTTTAAAGAGACCCATCACTAGAGCTTATTAGAATTTTGCTTGCTATACGATGTCGCGGACAAGTTCGGCCATTATGCGCGAGACCTGCGGGTAGAGCTCATCCACCGTGCCGGAGTTGTCAACTACATAAGTAGCTATCGCAAGGCGGTCCTCACGACTGGCTTGTGCGGCAAGCCGGGCAATTGCATCTGACTCGGCCATGGACCGGAAGCTTACTAATCGCTTGATAGCAGTTTCATCATCAACATCGACAACGATTACCTCATCGATCGGATAGCGGTCCTTTCCGGACTCGGCTAACAGAGGAATCATTAGAATCGCTACTCCTCGGAAATTCTTCTTGTCGAGTTCAGCCAATTGATTGAGGATTTCCTTGCCAACCGCCGGGTGAACGATAGCGTTAAGATCCGTTCTCGCAGCATTGTCAGTAAAAACGATGGATGCTAGCTTTGCCCTATCTAGGCCGCCGCGCGGGTCCAGCACTTCAGGTCCGAAGCGCTCAATAATCCGGGTCAGACCTTCGCTACCCGGTTCAACCACCTTTCTAGCGATAAGGTCTGCGTCCACAACTTCAGCGCCCATTTCGGCGAAAATTTCACCCACGGTTGATTTACCAGAACCAATACAGCCGGTAAGTCCGACTACTTTCACTTTCACCTCAAAACTGGAAGCCTTATTCGATTTGATCGAGAAGTGTAGCAAAAATGCGAGCGTCGAGGGCCTTCGACCCTCGACGCTCAAAAAATAACTAGCTGCAGACGATGAACCGGGCTACTCCTCGGTTTCGTCCTTATGCTCTTCTTTTCCTATTCCAAACTCCTCGGCCCATGCCGCCTGAGCCTCTGTCTCGGGCTCAAACTCGACTGAGTAATTGTAACTACCGATGTAGTTCCCTTCATCGTCGTATTGATGCTCGCCAAACGCCTCGCGGTACTCTGCCGCTAGCTCGCCACCCTCGAGGGCTTGCTTGATCGACAAGCTGATTCGGCGCCTCTGCAGGTCGATGTCGATAATTTTGACCCAGAGTTCTTCACCTACGCCAACCACCTGATCGGGCAGTTCGACGTGGTGCGATGCCATCTCGGAGATGTGTACGAGCCCTTCGATTCCCTCCGCCACCTGGATGAAGCAGCCAAATGGAACAAGTTTGGTAACACGACCGTAGACCAGCTCGCCCACTTTGTGCGCATTTGCAAAATCCTGCCAAGGATCGGATTGGGTTGCCTTGAGCGACAAGCTGATTCTCTCTTTGTCGAGGTCAACGTCGAGAACCTTGACTAAAACCTCGTCCCCAACTGAAACGACCGAAGAAGGATGGTCGACATGCTTCCACGAAAGTTCTGAAACGTGTACTAGTCCGTCCATTCCACCAAGATCAATGAATACACCGAAGTTGACGATGGAGGAGACGACACCCTTACGAACTTCACCAGGCTTGAGGTTCTCCAGGAACTCTTCGCGCTGCTCTCTTTGGGTTTCCTCTAGCCATGCCCGACGAGAGAGAACCACGTTATTCCGGTTCTTGTCGAGTTCAATAATCTTCGCTTCGACTTCTTTGCCGATGTAGGGTTGTAGATCCCGAACCCTACGAAGCTCTACTAGCGAAGCCGGTAGGAATCCCCTAAGTCCGATGTCAACGATGAGACCACCCTTGACGACCTCGATCACGAGGCCACGAACCATCCCGTTCTCTTCTTTGACCTTTTCGATATTGCCCCAGGCACGCTCGTACTGAGCACGCTTCTTGGAAAGCAGCAACCGACCTTCTTTGTCCTCCTTTTGAAGAACAAGTGCCTCGACCTCGTCACCAAGCTTTACGATCTCGTGTGGATCGACATCTTGCCTGATCGATAGCTCTCTGACAGGGATTACACCCTCGGACTTGTAGCCAATGTCTAGAAGGACTTCATCCTTGTCGACTTTGACTACCTTCCCCCGAACTATGTCACCATCCTCAAATTCGATAATGGTACGTTCAATCGCTTCATCGAGCGAAAGATCGCCGAGGTCATCCTCGACAATTACTCGGGCTGTACCCTCTAAAAACTCCTCAGAGGGAACTGCGGTCTCTGACATTAGAACTTGTTGCTTTCTTTCCAACCAATAGGACAGATCACTCCACACCATCCAAATCCGAACAGCACAGAATTACCCATCCGAGATGCTAGCGGAGTAATTCCCTTGAGGAGGCAAAATAGATACTAAAAGCTTCTTATCCTCTAATATATTTTCACAATACTTCCTACCAGTCAATCGACAGACAAACCTATTGGCAAAAAAACCTAGTGTTTGGCGTCTCCCCAGTTCTGACCCACGGAAACGCTGACCGAAAGCGGGACACGAAGTTTAGCGGCCCCGGACATGGTCTTTTCAAGCAATTCACGCGCTCGCGGAACTTCGGAATCTATCGCTTCAACTACGATCTCGTCGTGAACCTGCAAGACGATCCGGATACCTTTATCTTCTCGGACGAGTTGGGCGAGGTTGACGAGCGCTTTTTTGAAGATATCGGCCGCTAAACCCTGGATTCCCGCGTTCATTGCCTGCCTTTCAGCAGCCTGACGAACCCTTGCATCTGAGGAAGCCAATTCTGGCAGGTATCTGCGCCTTCCAAATTCAGTTGTCGTATACCCGACCTCTCGTGTCCTTTTGATCGTCTCCTCCATATAGCCTTTCACCTGGGGTAGCGCCGAGAAAAATGAATCGAGAATGAGCTCGGCCTCTTTGTTGCCTATTCCTAGCCGCTGAGCCAGTCCGTAGGCTTCCATCCCATAAGCGAGGCCATATGCAACCATCTTGGCAGCGGTCCGCTGTTCGTAGGTAACCTCTTCCTCTGGTACTGCGAAAACCATCGACGCAGTCGCAGTATGGACGTCCTTCCCTGCTCGAAATGCCTCTACTAGGCCCGAGTCATGGCTCAAATGGGCGATGATGCGGAGTTCGATCTGGTTGTAGTCGGCAACCACTAGTTTGCTTCCCTTGGGCGCAACAAAGACGTCCCGGAACCTTCTTCCCTCTTCAGTGCGAATCGGAATATTGTGCAGGTTTGGGTGATCAGAGGAGAGCCGCCCGGTTCGAGCAACGGTCTGTTGAAAAGTTGCGTGAATTCTTCCGTCCCCTGCCACTTCGGCGAGCAATGAATCCCCATAGGTTGAGCGGAGTTTCTCAAACTCCCGATATCGAAGGAGCGTCCCTACGAATGGATGATCATCTTTAAGCCTCTCCAGGGTCTGGGCGTCGGTTGAAAAACCGGTCTTAGTCCTTTTTTGAGGTGTCAAACCCAAGTCACTGAAGAGAACTTGGGCCAGCTGTTGGGTGGAGTTGGGGTTGAAGCTCCTGCCTATCATTTTCTGCATCTCGGCGAGGAGATACTTGGTCTGCTCGGAAATCCACGCCGACAGCCGTTCTAGACTCCTCACATCGACAGCTATACCCAAGTGCTCCATTTCGGCCAGGACGCCGGCTAAGGGAATCTCCACGTCCCTATAGAGCTCATACATCCCCGCCTTCTTCAGCTCCTTTTCAAGTAAATCGACGAGCAGGAAAATGATGGCCAACTCACTCTTTGCAGCTTCAAAAAACTTCTCCAGCGTCGGGCCTGTGAAAAGTGTGGTGGTGGTGTCGGCGACGAGTTCGATTCCGAGCCACTTATGCGATAAATCCAAAAGCGCGTATCGACCCGATGAAGGCTCTAAAAGATAATCAGCTATGGAAATGTCACCAGAGATGGAAGATAGTTCAATTTTGACCCCAAGGTCAAGAATCGAACGTGCAAGCGGCTTGAGGTTGACGCCGAAAAGTTTCTTCTGGCCAATGGTCTGAAGAACCTCCATCCATTCTGATCCAGTGTGTTCAAACGTGCCAACCAGCAGAGTGCCGGATTCCTTCACAACGGCCATCGCCAGGCCTAAGAGTGGTGATCGACCTGGTTCGTTAGCCCAATGCGCTTGAACATAGAGGAAATCTGAGGAACTTAACCTTTGGGAAAATTGAAACGAGTCAACTTCAACCACTGGAAGATCAACAGCTGCCTTCTCAGATGATTGCGCACCGGCGACATCGATTCGACGCGAAAACGCTGTCCGGAAGCGATCGTATGCCCTTCTGAGCCCGAATGAATACAGAACTTCTCGTGCCTGTGCCGAGTCCCACTCTGCCAAATTGAACTTCTCGAGGTCAGTTTCAATCGGAACGTCGCGCACCAGCAAAGAAAGTTTCAGATTCTCCCGCACTCTTTCGCTTGCTTGTGAAATTGATTCCTTTAGCTTCGGCGACAGGCTATCGAGGTGTAAGAGGACCTCGTCAATGGATCCATAATCGTTAATCAGCTTGGCGGCGGTCTTTTCTCCGACGCCGCTAACTCCAATTATGTTGTCAGACGGGTCCCCCCTTAAAGAGGCGAGATGGGGATAGAGGGCAGCAGGTACTCCGACTTTTGAGAGCACAGCCGCCTCGTCCATAAAGTCGACCTCGCTTACCCCCCTTTTGTTGTAAAGCACCGTTATGTCCGGATCTCTCACCAGTTGAAAACTGTCTCGATCCCCGGTAACTATGTACACTGTGTCACCTTGCTCGGCAGCACCGGTGGCGAGCGTAGCGATCACGTCGTCTGCTTCGAATCCTGCCGCTTCGATCCAAGCGATACTAAGTGCGTCAAGTAGTTCCCTCAGTAAAGGAAACTGGCTCTGCAGTTTCAGGGGGACGGGGGGGCGATGACCTTTATAGTCCGCATAGAGATCATCTCTAAAAGTTTTTCCTTTGGCGTCGAAGGCGACTACTACTCGGTCAGGTTGGTAGCTCTGCAGGAGCGTCGCAAGCATATTAGAAAACCCATGAAGAGCGTTAGTTGGCTGTCCCCCTTCGGTTTCCAAGTTTTCGGGAAGGGCAAAATAGGCTCTGAAAGCAAGAGAATAAGCATCGACTAGAAGGGTGAGTGCCACGACTCAAGCCTAACCGAGCCAAGCCCAGATATCAGAGTGTATAAATCCAAAGATTTCTTTGGCTGGCGGAGCATCCGCTAGAGCAATACACATCTATTTTTCAGGCTTGATCAGGCCATCCATGATAGAGGCCGAAATCTCCTTCATGGTCTTGCGCTGGTTCATTGCCATGGTTTGGATGAAGCGGAAGGCGTCGGCTTCTCCCATCTTGTAGTTATCCATCAAAAATCCCTTTGCCCGCTCAAGTGCTCGCCTCGCTTCAAGCTGGGCTTCTACCTTTGCCTTTTGGTCTTTGAGATCCCCAACTTCGTTTTGAAGGGCTTTAGTCTCTGAATACCTCGAAAGTGCCAATTCTATTGCGGGAACGAGGTCGGCTGCCTGATATGGCTTGACCAAATATGCCATTGCCCCAGCCTGGCGTGCCTTTTCAACGAGCGCCCTTTGTGAAAATGCGGTGAGGATCAATACTGCACAAATTGACTCCTCGGTGATCTGAGCCGCTACTTCGATTCCGTCCTTACCTGGCATCTGGATATCGAGGATTGCTACGTCGGGCTTTAACTCACGAATCGCATCAAGGGCTTCGTCCCCTCGTCCAAAAGCCCCCACAACTTCATAACCTTCGGCTTGAAGAGTCTCTTTGAGGTCGAGTCGAATGATCGCTTCATCTTCTGCAATGACAACTCTTGTGCTCACCTAGATCTCCTTGTATCGACAAAACTGGAAACGAACCCGCAGCCATCTGTGTTGAAAAAGCACGCTAGCTTACAATGCAGGTATTCGGTTCTTAAATGGCGGTCTGAAATGATAATTGACGGTATTCCCCTTTGGGTAGCATCCACCAACTGTTGGATCGTCTCCGTAAATCATAAGGAGTGTGTTCTGATTGACGTGCCCCCAGACCCTCAAGCTGTTGTTGACCGAATCAAACATTGGGAGCTGACGCCGGTCGCAATCATAGCCACTCATGGTCATGCAGATCATGTCGGCGGAATATCTGCTTTTGTAAACATGTCCGCAAATCACTTTCAACCCACCGGTCTTCCAACCATCGCTGAAACCTATATACACCCGCTGGACCGCCACATGCTGGATGATCCAAAATCGACGTCTAGCATGCTCAGGCCGGCTCTTGAGGCAACTGGGTTTGACTTTCGTCCACCCGAGGTGATAATAGACTTGCAGGATGGCGATAGTGTCAGCGGGGCTGGCATGAAATTTATGGCATTACATACTCCGGGCCATACGCAGGGATCAGTTTGTATTCGCTTAGAAATTGAAGGTCAGCCTCCCATACTGTTTTCTGGAGATCACCTTTTTAAAGGATCCATTGGAAGAACCGACCTGCCAGGCGGCTCTTATTCCCAGCTCATGGAGTCAATGGCAGCGAAGATCTTGCCGCTTGCCGATGATACCGTTGTTCTACCTGGTCATGGTGACCCGACGACGATCGGTAATGAGAAAAAAACTAACCAATTTCTTCAGTCGATCCTCTAAGGGTTCTCCAAGTAATTGAAGCCGGATAGTCGCCTTGTCACTATCTCGGCCTAGCGGAACCTCTTGACGCACTGGCCGCTACCCAGCACAAACACCTCCAGACACCACCTCCAGACCACTCAGATGTCGCAAATTTCTCAAGTAGCTCGCCTGCGACGACTTTCTACTTATGGCACAAAGTGCGGCAAGTCCTTGAAACTTGATTAGACTGACTAGTCAGTACAAAGAACAGGAGATGCGATGACCGGATTGTCAAAGAAGTGGCTGATCGCAATAGTTGGCTTTGCAGTACTGGTCATACAATTGGCGTTCATAAGTTCCTACGTTGGGGCGTTACATTCTCCGGAACCGCACGGCCTTGGCGTGGGAGTTTTGGCAAGCAACAGCCAAATAAGGTCGCTATCGGCTTCGATTGGTCCGTCTTCATCAGACTTTTCTCTTTTACCGGTTGCATCCAAAGCCAAACTTGTACAAGAAGTGGAAGATGCTCAACTATTCGCTGGATACATTCCAACTCAGCACTCTTCAACCCTCTACGTATCTTCTGCCCAGGGAACGGTAGCTACCAGCCTGATAGAGGGGGTGTTTTCGCAGGTCGCTCTGCAGAGTCATTCAACCCTTCACACATCAGACCTCGAACCTTTGCCGAAAAACAATTCGGGTGGCCTAGTGCAGTTTTATCTAGTGATCGGCTGGATAGTTGGTGCCTATCTTTTCGCTGTAATTTTTGGCCTATTAGTAGGCATGACTCCCAATGGACTGGTCGGCTATTTCAGGCGGCTTCCAATGTTTTTGCTTTATTCGATTCTTTCTGGCATTGGCGGCGCCATGATAGTGACCAATGCTTTTGGATATCAGCAAGGGCATGAATTATTTATAGTTCTTATTGGGACGCTGATCGTTGGCTCGGTCTCCTTGACAACCGCCGCACTGCAGTCGGCCGGTGGGCTAGTCGGAACCGGATTAGTCATTCTCGGATTCGTAGTAGTAGGAAACCCGTCTGCTGGAGGTCCATGGCCGATGGCAATGCTTCCAGCACCTTGGAGGCAAATTGGTGGATGGTTGCCAAACGGCGCAGGTCTAAATGCTGTTCGAGATGTGCTCTTTTTTCATGGCCACGACCTCGGCAGCCAGCTTCTAGTGCTCGGGATATACGCTGCTGTTGGTTTAGGGCTACTAGCACTGCTAAGCGTCAGGGGTAGGCCGCTTGTTGAGATCAGTTTGGCTAGCAGGGACTAGATGGGTGCCGAGAAATGAAGATAAGTAAACCAAATGAAGAGATCGGGAAACTCAAGGCCGGAACGAGGATGCCCGGAGAACTTCTTGCCGAGCACGAAGATGGTCCAGCAAAGATCCCCGTGTTCCGTGCTGCCATAGAGCTTTTCTCCGAAAATGACTATTCCGGCACGACTATGGATGAGATTGCCCTTCGAGCTGGAGTGGCTAAAGGAACCTTGTTTTACCGATATGGATCTAAATCAAAACTGATGGGAAAGTTGCTCGCTGATGGTGGAGTCGCATTAGCTGAGTCAATAAAACAGGCCTGCGCAACTACCAGCGAAATAAGGCAGTGGCGTGTCGTCATCGATGTATTAGTGAACTCAGTTGCAGAACATCCAAGTTTTGCCAAACTTCTGCTTGCTGAATTCTGGCGAAGCGATCGTCCTTGGTCAGAGGAGATATTGGCCACCAGAACATTGATCGTCGACACTTTGGCTTCTTACCTCCCACCAAACGGGGGTGGACTTCGCTCTAGGGCTACTTCTCTATTTGGGATGGTGGTCTTCAGCACCTTAGAATCGCTAGGCAATAGTTCTGGCTTCAATCCCGACGAATTAGTCTCACTCATGGAGAATTTCATTGAATTCGGCGTGCTATCTAGCCCTATCTAATGAATAGCTAGCCGAGATTATGGTCATTTATCTTGACCATCCGTTTTGTTGCCAATCACGCTATCGAGCAAGTCCGATCTTCCTTGTATAAGGTCTCGCAAGAAAATGCCGCTCCTTGACCCTGCCAGCTTCGCGGGAGATGTCAAATAGCGAACTCGGTACTAAATCACGACGGAATCCAGCTCACTAAATCGGTATGGTGAGGTTACCCATGCATTATCTACAAGTGTTTTCTAGCTTGGCAAATCTGTAACTATCGGCGAATGCAGGTGGCCTTAGCTTATGCGTGCTTCTAGCGCCGTGAGGCGCTCGATCAGTATGCTTAGCGTCGCATCCTGCTGCTTTAAATGCTCCTGAATTTGGACTGCTTCATGGAGAACGGCGTCCGCATCCTCGTAAGTTGCTTCTGACCTTTTATCTTGCGCCGCCGCTAAAACATTTTGACCAACGATGATCACCGAGAGCAGTACTAACTGTAAGAAGGTTTGCGATATCCAAGAAACCAGGACCACCGGGCTATGGGATTGGACAGCTGAAGGCAGACTAACAATCGCTAGCAGAGCAAATGCATACGCACACCACATCGTTCCCACTCCGGTGGTAACTTTGACCGCGAGCCATGCATTAAAGCGCGCCCCGGCAGAACCCGTTGGTAGCTGATCTGCCACCTTTACGGGCACATCTTGATGTGACAACTTTCTCATTGTGTGGGGATGGGGCACGTACTCATAGGTGCTGGATTGAGCCATCAAATTAATCCCTTCGAAATCGGCACTTCTCATGATCTGAAAAAGTCGCCTCCTCGGCATCATATCGCAGCTGTCAACACCGCTCACCACCACTAATAGATTTAGCAATCATTGTTCGCATACCCACGGGCGACGTTAGACTGCCCAAGACCCCGCTGGCGGTAAGGAACTCATGAGCAATGTCTGAATTACTTGCACGGTACGATTAGCTATGTTTCAAGCTCGGATCTACGCCGACCCCGATCAAATATCTTCTGATGACCAAAAAACCGATACACCTTTTGTCTCTAGGATTTAGGATCGGGTGCCTAGGGAGCAGTTCGGACTTGGCCTTTTGCCATGATGTTAACCTTGAGATCTGTTCGTTTTTTCATAAACCTATTGGTCTGGTCAACCAAGTTCATGCGGAGCTTTTTCATAAGTCTCGGTTTGAACCGTCGGGGATTGACTAGATTCAGTATTGACGCGGCGTACCAGGTCAAGAAGTAGGCCGAGGTTCTCAAGTTGCTCGTCAAGTGCCTCCCCCATCGGGTTGACGCGGAGAGTACCTACACCGCAGTCACGGTATTCGCGTAGGCGTTTCAGCACTTCGTCGGGCGGTCCAATCAGGTTGGTGCGAAGACCGATCTCAATCGGTATCGCTCGGCGAGCACCTTCGCGGTCTCCGGCCTGCCAAAGCTTCTGAGCCTCGGCAACCGCTACTCCAAATCCCTGTCGCTCGAACGCTTGGTTGTAGAAGTTTGAGGTGTTCGAACCCATGGCTCCAAAGGTGAAAGCATAACCTTCAGCGTGGCGCCGACCCGCTCCTTCTATGTCATCTGTGAACTCACAACTGACCGCAACCGTCAGGTCAATATCCTTCAAAGGTCGAGCCGCCGACTTTGCTCCAGCAGCGATCTCGTCGAAGAACACGGAAGCGCTTTCGCAGAAGAAGGAGTTTCCAATCCAGCCGTTGGCGAGTTGGCCGGTCAGGCGGAGGTTAGAGGGACCGAGTGACGCAACATAAATTGGCACTTCTGCGGGCGGAGCTGCACTTCGAAGAGGCTTACCCTCTCCGCCTTGCAACGGAATTGTGATGACAGTACCTTTGTAGGCCAATTGTTCTCCGCGTGCCACCATTCGCACGATTTCGATTGTCTCGCGTGTCCGTGCTACCGCTCTTGCGAACGGTACGCCGTGCCAGCCTTCCATAACCTGAGGACCGCTTGTTCCGATGCCCAGTACAAATCGTCCCCCGGATAGCTTCTGTAGTGTCATCGCCGACATGGCCAGCATTGCCGGCGTTCTCGTCCCAAGTTGGACGATGGCGGTGCCCAACTGAATTGAAGTGGTAGCGCGAGCTAAATAGCCCAACGGAGTGAGGGCGTCGTAGGCCCAGAACTCGGGCACCCATACCGACGCAGCGCCTAGGCGTTCGGCCTCTACTACGTACTCGGTCATCGAGGTCATCGAAGGCACGGCCGTAATACCAATATTGAGAGTCATTCGGCCTCCTCAGCCATGGCTTTTATTCCTTCAACCGTACGCATCATGTTGGCGTGGTGCTCAAGAATCCGGCGTCGCAAGATGCGGGGTTCTTGTTCCGGCATCGCTTCGATGGCCAGGGAGATGCCCGACGGTCCGGGTCCAATCGACATCGAATACCGCAGTTGCACCAGCTCGCCGCTCGGACTCAGATCGTACCTCCACCTCGAACCAGGATTCGCACGATCGACCGTCACCCACCCAAATGACTGACCTTCCTTATAGAAATCGACAAACGACTTGACCTCCCACTCGCCGATCGACGGGTGGCGGCTCCGCCCCAAAAATGATGCGCCTAGTCCTGGGTGTTCGCTAATCCAGGTCGCGCCGAGGAACTCGTCGGAGAAACGAGCAGGCAGGTCAATGTCAGTTACAATGTCCCACAACTGCCCTATTGATGCCGCAACGTCGACTTGGACCCAAGTGCCCGGCTGATCCTGCAGCCGGATCGGATCGCTCGGTCCCGCCCCGAAGGTCTGCGGGACGTTTTGGGCCCAACTCTTATCCCACACTTCAGCCACTTTGCCTCCCTACTGAGTAGCGAATCACTACATAGTAGTGAAACACTACCACACTCGGTAATGTGTTAATATGAAACTTGAAGAGATTTCAACTCAACCATGCTCGATCGCACGTGCCCTGAGCGAAGTGGGTGATGGATGGAGCCTCATGATCATTCGTGATGCGTTTTATGGACGCACTCGATTCTCCGACTTTGTCAAGTATTCCGGCGCACAAAAGTCCATCGTGTCTGATCGGCTTAAGAGACTTGTCGCTTCCGAAATTCTCCTGCGCGTTGAGTACGAGGAGCATCCCAAACGCTGTGATTACCAACTCACAGCGAAGGGTGCCGACCTCGCTCACCTCATGCTTGCACTTAGCGCCTGGGGTGATCGCTGGCTTGAACGCGAAGACAGAGCATCTGTCCGCATCAAACACAACGATTGCAACAATGACGCAGAGCCCACCGTCACCTGCAGCCACTGCGGTGGTGAGTTGCACGCAGCCAATCTCCGCGCCGAGCCTAGGACTTCGAAGAGTGTTTCAACGAATTGAATCTCAGGTAACTCCCGTTTGAGAGCCATGTATATTCCTCATGGGCCATCGCATCCAAGGAGCGCTCCCCTTCTACGGGTGCCGAGCGGTATGAAAGTTTCTGAAATTCTGGTGATAAGGAAGTAGTACTGTTTTAGCATTAAAAAAGGGAAAGGTAAGTTGCGACCTTTTTTTCCTGTTTAATGAGTTTCGATGCTTTCACAACATCGCCAGCTTTACCAAGCTGAAAAATGCTTTTGGAAAACCTCCGATAAATCAAGGATCTAACTCATAAGTCACTTAGGAATCCCGCTCGATTTCTAATGAGGGGTGAAGTCGCCCAGTTCGTCGTCGTGGTGATGCCACCCAAGCCATCGAATTCAAAAACGACCAACGCCTATCGGCGCAGGATGGCTCAAATGGCTCCTGCAGGATTCAAAAGCCTAAAAAGGCGGATGCTCAGTCCGGGCTTGGTCTAAGGGATACTTGGCCCCAAAACGTCTATGACGGCGTCAACTCTTGACAACCATTGCGAGCCAGTTCCGGCACTTCGGGTCGAACGCCTTGTGGCTATTCAAAGCGAAAATATTATCTCCGCAACGAACTCTACCGCTATGGTGGGGTTGCTTTGGGGGCAACCCTCAAGT
>JAJZCF010000242.1 GCA_021846265.1 Actinomycetes bacterium
CCCTACTGCTACTGGGGGATCGGCGGCATCGACCCCGACACCTACCACAAGGCTGAACAGGCCGGTCGGGTCGCCCAGGACATCCCCGTCAACCACTCCGCGTACTTCGCCCCGGTGATCCAGCCCACCCTCGACATCGGGATCGAGGCAATGGTCGTAGCCGCCGTGGCTTGGCTCGGTCAGCCGGATTCCAGTGCCATACAGGTGCAGGGTTGACCGCAGGTTCCACGCTCCAGCTGGTGCTCGACCTCTCGGGCACCTTCGTTTTCGGGCTGAACGGCGCGCTCACCGCTATGGAGGCCGAAAACCTCGACATGGTTGGCGTCGTGGTCCTGGCAGTGATCACCGCTCTCGGCGGCGGGATCATCCGCGACGTGCTCATCGGGTCACTACCGCCCGCCGCGTTCCGGGACTGGCGGTACCTCGCAGTCGGCGGCGGCGCCGGCATCGCCGCCTTCCTCGCTCGCCGGCTGTGGGTGCGCGTGCAACGGTCGATTACCATTCTCGACGCCGCCGGCCTCGCTCTGTTCTGCGTGACGGGCACCACCACCGCGTTCGCCGCCCATCTCGGGCCGTTTCAGTCGGTCGTGTTGGGGACCGTCACCGGCGTCGGCGGGGGCACCATTCGCGACGTGGTGATTAGGAGGGTGCCGACGGTGCTCTCCAGTGGCCTGTACGCCATTCCCGCCGCCTGCGGCGCTACCCTCACAGCGCTAGCGCTCGAATTTCATTTCTACGGCGGCGCCATCGCCGTAGCGGCCGCCGCGGTCTGCTTCACGGTCCGCATGCTCGGTGTGCGTTTCAACCTGAACGTTCCCGTCTCGCGCCCGGAAGCCATGCCGAAGCCACGCTCGACTTCGGAGGAAGACTCTTGACTCGCGTCCGGCGCGGCGGCACTCGGTCTCGCTGCCGTCGGTGCCGCACCCGATCTCGACGAAGCGTTGGACTTGCTCGGCGGGGTCTCGACGGGCGGCCCGGTCGCCGCTTCGACTGACCCAACTTTCTAGCTATCGGGCCAAAACCCCTGGTGGGTGATACGGATTCTCAATTAGACCCAGCAAATGCGTCACAATGCGCTTCTGCCTAGGGAGGGGATCCGTTAGTCGGAGTAACTTGTAGATCCGGGTATGGTTGGGTTCTGGTTGACCGGAGACTCTGAGGTGATAGACGTTACCTTTGTGACTCGTCAAGATCATGGTTGATCGGGTGTGGGTTGTAGGTTCTTCCGAGGGGTCTCCGAAAGTTGATCCAGATCCGGAGGCCTAGTTTTTTGGGAGCCCCTCAGTAGCTCGCCCCAATCACTAACCACGCCCCAATGGATCTGAAAGACCGACTGTATGAGCCCACTAGCGTTATCTCTTTCTGGAAGAGTGCAAAACGTATGCAGTATCGCCTGTGGTCCTACGTAAAAGATTCGGTAACTCGAGAGTTTAGTTTCAGGAAAACAGTATTGCTTTCTAAGCCTCGAACCATAGGCCTATCCACGAGCCACAAAATATCCTAAATAGCTGGACCGAAGCATGGCTAATTTTCTGGAAAAAACACAATCATACGCTTGTGTTAAACTTAACAAGAGTCCGCTAAAGCTACCAGCCTTACTACGGGTCAAAGGGGTGGGTGAAACACCGCTGAGACGACCGAAAAGAACAATATTGACACCGTTACAGCAATCACGCTTGGAACGGCCATTCGACGAATTCGAATCTGACCGAGTTGGCATAATAGCCAAGGGAGAATAACCGCCATAGCCAGTGCGGCGACCTCTACAACTCTTACCGTATTTGTCCGTCCAAGCCCGATTGAAATAGCTGTTACGAGTTGAACACCCAAGAGAGTGCCAATCGTGAATGGTCGGTACTTCATATTGAAATACAAGGCTCCAGCTGCAGCAGGAAGCGCTCCAAAGATAAGAATGTTTGCCAAGTTCAATATTGCGAACTCAAAAATACGTTTGGAATCTGTAAAAGTGTGCAAGGAAAGCGAATTGGGGTTGATCAGCATGAGGGCTGCCCCTAAGGCCCCGCCCAGGACGGCGATTGTGACTGACCTACCTCTCAAGAGGCCCGTAACAAATATAGCTGGCACAAATACAATAAAAATAAATTGCGACTCCCTGGTGGTTGCTACAATTCCCAACAAGTCTCCGACTAATCCAATAATTAGGCACAGGCTGAATCCAACTAAAGGGGCTCTCATGTCTGGAGGTTTTGCCAACACAATCGAACCATCAGGCAATTTGCGCAATATCCTGGCCATCGCAGACTTCCTTTCCTAATCCGGTGTGACAGCTTTAACCGTTGTCCGCATCTTCAGCAGGGGGTCATGCCGAGTCACCCATCGCATATCAAAATCAGTTGGTCATTGGGGGAAGTGGGTCTCTTCTATATCCATCAACATTACTGGATGGTCTCGCATACCTCAGGGCTAAATTGGTCCCCACTGAATGGAAGAGTGCCATTCGTACTTTCATAGCGTGCACATACAACGTCGCCGACATGGAACCAACTAGAACTATCAAAGTTAATCTGGGCGCT
>JAJZCF010000048.1:0-7899 GCA_021846265.1 Actinomycetes bacterium
GGCTGGTCAGTAGGTGTGCAAAGTCCCTGCGTATTACTAGTGGCGTAGCCGAAATCTTTTAATCTTTTCTTTTATCTCTTTAAGGGGGGTGAAGAGTATGGAGTCCGTTTTGGCAAAATTTTGAAAACAGCAGGTTTTCTAAGGGAGTCATGTCTCTCCGTATTACTAGTGGCGTAGCCGAAAATTTTTAAATTCTCTTTTCGCAATACCTTTCGATACTTTCCGTTATAAGACCGCTGATGGACAACGTGACCCTCTCTTTGAAGTCAGAGAGAGCAGTAGCTTGACTGGGCGAGATGTAGAGAGCCACCGTAACTGGATCGACCAAAGGAGGCCTCTTACGGGTCGGTGGAGAGGCCAAAAAGTCATTTGGGTCAGGAAGTGCGTTAGTGGCCAAAATCCGTTCTTTTTCAGCCGAAAAAGCCTTCATAGCGGCAGCCCCGCGGCTAATACCGTCTCTTTTAGCAATATCATCTAGCAGGCTTCTAGTAGACGCTGGTATAGATAGGCGGATGACGACGAGTGACGAATTCCTTTTTGGCTTGGTTTGAGGGATAGTCTGCACGGGGATTATCGGAGGTGCGGACTCTGTCTTTTCTGGAGGGGGCGGCAGGTTCAAAAAGTCTTGAGCATTCGCCCTCGGGTCAAAAGTCGTCATAATGTTCCTTTCTTGATTGCTGTCAACACTTCAAGGGCCAACTTCACATAGTCCGACGCGAGTCCTACAGACGATGGCAAGAATCGCTCAGGCTTCTTGCCGGAGCGCAAAGATGCAAAACGGCCGCTAGGAGGGGTAGATGTCGCTTGGGCGGCGTATTCGCCGACAAGCATTCCTCTTTGACGACACGCCACTGCTACGGCTTCTGCCGATCGAATAGCAGTACTAAAGATGGGTACGCTCCCTCTCAGGGTGTTATTGAGGTCTTGTCGTGCTTCGGCAAGCACTACTGTTGCTGACGAGTTCACAAGCATTAGTACGATCCCCAAAATCCGCAATCGTTCATTCGTCTTTCGAGCAGTTATGAAGTCGCCCAGAATGGCGTTTAAACCGTCGATCGATGCCGGGTCGGTCTTAGTAGGAATAACGATCCAGCGCGCCGCTTGCGCCGCTAAGGCTCGAATAGCCGGCTCTCCTGGCGGCAGATCAGCCACGATCAGATCGTAAGCCGGTGACAAAGGAGCGAGGACTTGGGAAAGTCTCTGCTGAGATGATTCATGCTTAATTAGGAAGGGTGTGAGTTGCGCTAACGCTGGTCCTCCGGGGATCACCGCGAGGTTTGGTCGTACCGATGGAATCGGTGCTAGCGACGTTCCGTTAATGAGAGCTCCTGCTAGATGCGATCCCCCATCTGATCGGTCGAGATAGCCAAGGTCACGAGCTAGGTTGCCCTGCGGATCGAGGTCAATAGCCAGCACACGCCAGCCAGCGGCGGCGGCCAATCCGGCGAGATTAGCGACAAGTGATGTTTTGCCAACACCCCCTTTACCGTTCTCGATCAACAATAGATTCTCGATCACAGATGAGTTCTCCGTGTTATAGCAGCATGCTAGATGTTTACTTGGACTAGATACTAGTCAGCTAGCAAGCTGTCTGTCTAGGTATCTTCCTGTCTGTCTTTCTAGCCATTGCGCTATTCTTCTCACCATTCGAGTTGCTTTGTGGCTTGTACGCTGCTGCTTTTGGGAAGTGTGCTTATGCCGCCGCTTATCGACTTGCTTTAGCAAGAAGAAGGGGGAGCATTAGCTGAGCCGGACGTGTCGGCACGAATACGGGACTTGTGTAGAATAACAGCCTAATAACAGCCTACTAGAAGCCGTTTAGACGTTCATATAGGTCAACAAGTCTCCTATATGCCGAGACCACCACCCTCATAATGGTTTATTTGGGATGTTCTTTGACCAAAAGGCCTGTATTCGACACCAGACGCGATCGACTCATTAAGGCGACTGAGTCGCCTAACCAGCTCTTGTTGATCCTGTGCTTGCGATTCTGGCCAGCCATAGCATCTGGCGACTGCTATATCGAGACGTCTGTGCAGGTCAGCTAGGCCGCGATATCCACCATCTTCCATGGTGTTATACAGCTTTGTTAGACCAATTCCGTGTTCCTTGCAGAGAGATCTTCGAAGGTCAAAGAGCTCCTTGCCCAATACGGCGACGGTTTCGCTCTCGCTATCGGCGACTGGGTAGGGCCAAGCAAAGGTGGAAAATGCCGTGGTTGGGGTGTAGCGCAATCGCGTTTCCAAGGTTGATGACATGTGTCGAGCCCATGTGGTATGCGCCAACGAAGAGAGAATGCCGAAGGAGTAGTCGTCGTCGAAAGCGAAGACGTTTGTTAAATTGCTGGGACACCAGTTGCTGTCGCACCAAGTAAGGAAGAGTCTCTTACCCGTAGCGGTGCCAGCCATGTACCTCGGAAGGTCAGCTATCGCTCTCCGCATGCCGACCCGTGCTTCACCAAAGATCCACCACCGCTGTTGGTGTCCTTGACGTCGAGTCGTAGCTCTTACCGGCCGGACTCTCTCCTTTACAATTGCTAGGGCCCTTGGGTACCGCTCCGCTTGCTCCAAGGGCATCGACCCAAAGTCAATTATCCATCGCCGAGGACTCTGTTCTGGATCGTTGGCTATTTCCTCGCCGATCAAATAGCGCTTGACAACATCGGCATAGTTTGCGCTCTTATCTTTCAATAAGGCGCTGGCTTCGTCGTTGGTAAGAATAAATCCTTCCCCGACTGGGATCGGACCCTGGAACGCCCACCCTTGATTTACTTCAAGAGCGACCGGTACAGGGAGTCCCTCATCGGCCTTCAATGAGGTGGTAATGCCTTGCACTACCTGGTCGTCGAGAATAAACCTGGTAGGGATTTGATCTGGACTGCCTATCCAATTCACGATACTGACATGCACTTTTGCATCACCTGGCCACTTTTGCGTAGAGACCGATGATGTGATTACGCCGCCGTGTTCCACCACATAGTCCAGGCTTGCACTTCTGGCTTTGTTCTGAGAGATGGAGTTGGTCCCGACCAGGCCGCATCGTCCATTGGGTTCTAGGTGATTGGCGGCCTTTCTAAACCAGTAGACGCAGTAGTCCTGAACTCCGCACCGAAATGCTTTTACCAGACGTTTCAAATAGTCTTCACCAAGAGTCGTTCGCAGATGTTGGGATCCCAGAAACGGCGGATTGCCGATGATCACATCAACCTTCGGCCAAGGCACTTCGAGCAGCGCATCGCCGACCTGAATTCCAGACAGATCGACTAAAGGCAGAACCGGTTCCACTAGTCCGTAGGCGTCGGTTACTAGCTTGTGTCCCATCCAGAGGGTAACCCTTGATATGAGGGCGGCAAACTCATCGATCTCGATCCCATAGAGATTGGAGATTGGATAAGAGGGCAGATCCGTTGGAGCTGTGATTCCAGCATCCCGGCAGAGATCGGCGATCCTCGCCTTCGCCAGATGCTCAAGGTGCCTCAGTTCCCTATAAGCGACGTAGAGGAAGTTTCCGCAGCCGCAAGCTGGATCGAGCACGCGCTGGGAACAGAGATCCGCCAGCACCCGCACCGCCTCACTGGGAGATGTTGCCGAATTTATCCGCTCTGTCCAGGGCTCGATGATGCTCGGGGTCACGATCTTGAGGATGTCGTCTTCGTGAGTGTAGTGAGCGCCGAGCTCCCATCTCCGGCTGCGGCCTAGGCATTCCTCCATGAGAGACCCGAAGATCGTCGGGTCTACCTCGCGCCAGTCGTATTTGGCGACTTCGGCCAAGAAGGCAAGTTCCGTATCATTCAGGTGTACTCGAGCAGGTTCGGCAAAGAGACCTCCGTTGGCATACGGGGCGCCGGAATACAAGCCTCCACGAAGAGACTGATCCTGCGAATTGAGTACCGAAAAAAGGTAGCCAAGTTCAGCGGCAGAAGAACGATTCACATCAGAGAGCAAACCTTCGATGATTTGCTCAACTGGTCGACCTTGAATCAGCTCCAAGCTTTCAGCAAAGAGGCACCAGACTATTTGCAACAGGAATCGTCTGATAGTCGCCGGGTCTGCGGCGGTCCGCTCAACCAGCGATTCGTTCAGCAGCGCCACACGCTTGGCTGCTTCGGTAGTCAGCTGCTTTCGGTGGGCGAGAAACAGGGGATCTCTGCCAGCTATGAATAGGAGTGACTCGTATCGCTCCGGGAGTTCAGTTAGCTCGAATACCTCTCTGGGTCCCGCGGGATAACGTCCTGGCTCCCACACCTCGAACTTCGTGAACGCACAGAGGACGATGTAAGGGGTCGCCGGCCGATTGGCAGCGGGATCGGAGGAATTCCGCCAGTACCGGAGAGCCTGTTCCCGATGTTGCTTGAGGCGGTTAGCCTCCGATGGCGCCTTCATTTCAATGATCGCATGACCCGGGTAGAGAAGATCTACAATTCCCCCGCCTTCCTGGGGGTTTTCGAAGTAGGCGGTTGGCTTGGCGGAATCTCCACGACGGGGATTTCCGTAAGCATCAAAAAGTTCATTGAGGAAGGTCTGTGCTTCAGAACGTTCAGTGCCGCTGTAATCTTTCCAGCGTGCTACGAACTGCCTAAGTGCCTCTTTAATCTCTTCACCAGATAAGTCGGGCATTCACCAACCTAAAATAGTGAGAGCTGTGAGCTGGAAAGATATCCCTTTTGGTGAAGCGTCTTACGAGCGGCCTCAAGTTTGTGTTGGGTGTCTTTGAGCGCAGCAAGGGCGGGGTCTCCAGAGAATTCGTCCCCTTTGAGCGCTGTGATTGCTTTTTCTACTCGATTCGAGGCAGCTTCAATTGCAAGCATGACCTCACCAAGTTCATGAAGCAACCTTTCACGCAGTACTTGATCTTGCGAAAGGTTGTCCATGCTGCCGATTCTAACAGGCTGCTGTGACCGGTGAATCATTCGACGCAGGAAGGCAAATCAGTAAAGAGTGTTCATGTCCTCTCTATCGTGTGGCCACCGTCTCTAATGATCTGTTCTATCCAATTTATAGCTTCCTCGCGGGTGTCGAAATCTCGATATGGATCCGCCAGGGGTCCATCTGCCCTGTATGTGTCCTTAGAGCTGCCTATGTAAGGACCTAGCTTGATTATTTGAGCTGCCAGTCCAGGCATGGGTATAAACTTTGTCGGCGCCTTCCCTTTTTCAAAGAGACACACGCTTCCGTCTTCCAACTCTTCCCAGTGATATTTCATGTACATTCCTTTCTACGTTCGATGAATCTATGCTAGCAGGCTGATACAAGTCATACAAGTGATGTAGGAGAGGAGTGACCTGGGATTCCATCCCCTGTCAATATGCGGTATACCTCAACTGGACAGCCAGCTAACCCCTCAAACTGCGTCTAAATAGGGTCCATTTCACCATTGTTTGACACATGTCCACTGACCTTATAGACTCATACTTGACAGATTATCGAGTGGTGGGGGAGAAGTTGACAGAAGGCCATCGGGTTGGATATGTCAGAGTAAGTTCGATCGATCAGAACACGGATCGTCAACTTGAAGGCATCAAGCTAGACAAGGTCTTTCTCGACAAGGCTTCCGGCAGGGATAGTCATAGAGAAGAGCTCGAGGCGATGATAGATTATGTCCGCTCCGGGGACACCGTGTTTGTCCACTCGATGGATCGTCTAGCTCGCAACTTGGATGATCTTCGCAATATTGTCCAAACCCTTACTTCCAGCGGTGTTCGGATCGAGTTCGTCAAGGAGTCACTCACCTTTGTCGGCGACGATTCTCCTATGGCAGTACTACTTCTATCTGTTATGGGAGCCTTTGCCGAATTTGAACGCTCGCTTATCAAAGAACGCCAAAGGGAAGGAATTGCCCTAGCCAAACAGAAGGGTCTATATAAGGGAAGACGACCGTCTCTAAACCGTGATCAGATTGAAGAGATGCGTCGCAGAGTTAAATCTGGAGAAGCTAAGACAGCGGTGGCTAGATCGATGGGTGTGAGTCGAGAGACTCTCTATAAGTATGTCAGATGAGCGTTTGAACTTTTGGCTCGAAGGTATCACGAGTCCGAGCTGGTTTCTATCCGTACAGCCAGAATTTGAAGCGGGAGGGCGAGGCTACTTGGTGATCCGAAAGCAAAGCTAACTTTCAAAACCAAATCATTAAATCAAGCCAATCATTAACTTCAAATTTAAACTAAAAATCAATCAATATTTAACTTCTATCAGCGAATACTCTTACGGAATGCCTGCTTAACAGAGTCCGACTTGCGTGGCAGCGTATGTTGCCTGGGCCGCCGTGAATTGAGAACCACTGGAAGAGTCGAGCTGTTGCTCTAGACCGCTGCAAGAAAAGGGCGCTGTTTTAAGGTATGCCTTAGCCGCTAATACCGCTTGAGCATTCCAGTCCACGTTGAGGCTGTCCACGGCGGCAGTGGCGACTGCGAGTGGATACCCATCGCCAGCCGACGATGATAACTGTTGGATCAGCCCGGCTTGTGAGAATCCGGATTCTAAAGATAGATACTGCTGAGCTGCTTGGATCGCGTTCTGTTCCAGAAGTGACACAGTGGTGGGTGGCGCCGTTGCCGGGGTCGTCGTCGGCACAGTGGTGGGTGGCGCCGTTGCCGGGGTCGTCGTCGGCACAGTGGTGGACGTAGTAGCAGCCACGGTTGACGTAGTAGTAGAACCGGCAGTAGTCGCTTTAGTCGTAACGCTCGAGGCACTCACGTTCTTTGACTTCGGCCCTGCTGCTACACCAGCAACTATTACCAGCACAAACAATGCCAAGATAGCGCTAACTACCTTATGCTTGAGAAACCAGCCCATGACTTACTCCTTTATCCCCCACGACACTGTATCACTGATCTATTGCGGGCTAAAAACACAAGGTACGTTTTCAATTCACTCCCGTTACGAGACCTTTATTGGGACTTCGGATTCAACGGTAGAAGCTAGCTTCTAAATCAAATTAAAGCTTATAGAAGAGACCACCTCAAGTGCAATTATAGGTTCCTTAGAAACAGGAAACCCAGCGCAGCGTCGGATTTCGCATGGGATACATCAAAGAACTACCAGTTGATGAAGCTATGCGGCGTTTGGGTTATGGTTTGACGCACTCCACTGACCGTACCGGTTTGACGACCTCTGCTAGAAACTCCCACCTGGCAAGAACTTTACGAGCTCCACAATAAATGTGTGAGGTGTGAAATCAGTGCATACATGGTGAATAAGTAACACTCAAAAAGGAGTAGAGAATAATGGAAACACTATGGACCGAAGAAGAAACCCAAAGGATCACCGAGATTCTGCAGGCAAAGCTTGATCCGTCAGAGATCAAATACAGGTATGAGAACATTTATTACAGCGGAGATTACCCTGAGGATTGTCATGAAGTATCGTACAATCGTATTCCATATGTCCCCTTCGAAACGATCAGAAACAGACTTAACCTCGCTGATCAAAAGTGGTGGTGGGAGCCGCTCCTAATAGATGAGCAAGGCCAGCCAGGAATCACTCCCGCTCCTCGCGCCGTCACGGGCAGCGAAAATGACATGTGGATCAAGCTGCATGTCGGGCCATTCGTCAAAATAGGAGTTGGACAGGCGGATAATCCTCAGGCACGCGTCAAGGACGCAATCATGTTCGCGATCTCGTTGATGGGAGTAGATCTGGACATCTATCCTGAGCCGGACTAAATCACGACCTTGTGAATGGGCGAACCTGTACAGGTTCGCCCATTTGTCATTGCTCACGAATTTGCCAGAGCGTAGCGCCTGGGGCGCAGTGACATTTTTATTGTTGGGTGAGTTGGGTGAGTTGGGTGAGTTGGGTGAGTTGGGTGAGTTGGGTGAGTTGGGTGAGTTGGGTGAGTTGGGTGAGTTGGGTGAGTTGGGTGAGTTGGGTGAGTTGGGTGAGTTGGGTGAGTTGGGTGAGT
>JAJZCF010000048.1:7909-14315 GCA_021846265.1 Actinomycetes bacterium
TTGGGTGAGTTGGGTGAGTTGGGTGAGTTGGGTGAGTTGGGTGAGTTGGGTGAGTTGGGTGAGTTGGGTGAGTTGGGTGAGTTGGGTGAGTTGGGTGAGTTGGGTGAGTTGGGTGAGTTGGGTGAGTATTTGTTGGTTAAGTTAGGGTTTTTTGGAAAGGTGAGTAAAATGTTTTTAGTTGAAAGGACTAATGCACTGTGTAGTGGGAGGTGATGAATGAGTGCAAATTCTGGGTACCAAGTCAAGTTAATCAAAGGCGGGGTCGAAGGAGTCAAGGAGTCCTTCGTGCATATGTCCCAGGTCGACAACCTCGGGCAGTCGTTCTACAAAGAGCTCGGTCCTGGCGAGCTCTCCGCTCTCACTGGCCTACTTTCTCGGGGCAACAGCTTTTTGATTGGTCAAAATCAGCCATCCGAACCGACCCCTGACAATATCTCCCGATATATCGCTAATGCCGCAACTGGTAGCAAAAGAGTTGGTGGTGCCGGTGTTATCTTGACCCAAGGCAAAGGTCTTTCGGTGCTTGCGTCGACTAACGAGACAGTACATCTGGCCGTCCAGGAAGCCCACAAAAAGGCCGCAGAAGTATTCGCGAAGGTCTATTCGCGAGAAGTGGTATCAAGGATCGGACAGGGTGGATCGAAGGGACAAGTCACGTTTGACCCCGATAGCTTCCGAGCAGTCGTCAGCGTTCACAGCCATTCCGCCGCAGGCGATTCCCACAGTCATGCGCACATTCTCTTAAGTACAACTGCGGATGTCAATGAAGCTTTTTTGAAAAGTGTGACCAAGAAGAAGGGACGGAGTGTAGATACTGACGATCTGGTCAATTGTGTGATGCATTTAGCCGGGGCAGAGGCCAAGATAGCTTTTATCCAGAGTCTCGAAGCTCAAACTGGCATCCGCGTGGATCCGGTGACCAATGACATTTTTGGAGTCTCCGACGAACAGATAGCGAAGCTCGAAGCTCATTCGAAGATGAGCAATATTATGAAAAAAATCAAGGATCAAGAGGCCTCGGGATATACGCGAATTTCGAGCGCTGAAGAGCATGATCTTATCTGGAAGAAAGCCCGCCAAGCGGTTGTCTTACCGGAGGACGAGGCCAAAAAGACTCTTGACGATCCAATCACAGATGAGATTCGGAGAATTCAAAACACCCCCATTGTTATCCACACCGCCAAGGATGGTCGAGAAGTTACGAGGGAGATCCATATTCCCTCCACTGAAGCCCTTGAGCAAGCCCTTGATGTCGTTCAAAATTTGGGGAGTTCAGGATTTGAAGCGGTTTTGAGTTGGCACGAAGAGCGCGGCGCTGGATTTAAAGCCCTAGGTGATGAGTTGTTGATGACAGCGCAGGCGAGCAAGACGATGAGTCTGAAAGACCGTTTGCAAGAGGCGGTGACCGAATTGGAAAAGTCCGTGTTTGACGGGGCGAGGGTAACCCCCGAAGCCCTGAATGCTCATGTAGTGACTTTGTCTAGGTCTTTAAATATCCAGGAAGATCTCATTGCACAGTATTTTGAAAAGGTCTTTCTTCACTTGGATAGTGAAAAATTCATCCGCTCAATTGCGAAAGTGAATGAGGAGCTCGTCCTCATTGAGGAGATCGAGTCTCATCTAGTTAGCTCAGAAGTTTTTGATCGAGCATTGATAGAGGAGGCCGAAGAACTGGTCAATAATTTGCTTCCTTCGTCACCTACACCGACAATGCGCGCGGCGCTAAATCAGCCACGCGGCTTGGTGATGATTTCCGGTGTGGCCGGCGCTGGCAAGACATCAAACATTGTCAAGACTGCAAAGAGTGATTGGTTGGATGGAAATGAAACCATTTGGATTTCTTCTAGAACAGCCAAAATAGCGGACGACCTGGGTAATGCTCTCCCGGATGAACTTAGAGATCGGATTCAGCAGCTGCCGAATAAAAAACTTGAGGTATTGGTTGCGAACGGCAAAGGTCCGAAACCAGGTGATCGAGTTGTTATAGACGAAATTGGCGTTGCTGACCTGTCAACATGGAAGGCGATTAGAACGATGCTCTCGCAGGGAGTCTCGGTTGTAGCACTCGGCGACGAGATCCAGCTAAGCCCCATTGATTCAAATGGTATAGCGAGTACCCTGCTCAAAAAGTCTCGGATGCTCGGTCATCCAGCGCTAGATGAGACTCGACGCTGCGAGGCTTGGAAGGATGAACACGACCTGCTTAGGAGTGCTGTCAAAGGGGAAAAAGTCGATCTCGAGGAGATTGTCGAAAACTTTACTTCTTTATCTTTCGCCAGCCTTGAGGAGGCAACCTCTTTTATTTCAGAGAACACGACGACGAAGGACGTGCTAATCCTTGCTCAGAGCAATGCCGACAGAAGCGAGGCAAGTTCTCTTCTCCGATCTCAAGCACGTCAAATACACCCTGACCAGCCAACTTGCATTACCAGCGATGGCGACTTTGTAATTGTCGGCGATCGAATCCGCTTTAGACACATTGTGCGAGTCACAGATGCTAGTGGTAAGCGTCACGATCTAGCTAAGACAGGCGAGGAGGGGGAGATCGTCGAAATCGACGATAGTGGAGTCCAGGTCCAATTCAAAAGAGGATCGCAGATAACCAGTCGGTGGCTGAGCCACGAAACAATCGCGGCCGATAGCGTGCTTGCGGACGCTTCAACTACCGCTGCCGCTCAGGGGGCAACCTGTGAACAGGGATACGTGCTTCTACGAGGGGGTGAGGATGGGAAATTCATCTACTCTGCGGCCACACGGAGCCGCCAAAAGCCGATTTTTATCTGCGTTCCGCGCGCTTTTGAAGGGTCAGGCGTGCTTTCTCAGGCCGGGATCGATGAGGAGCTCGACCCAAGACAGGTTCTCAAAACTGTCATAGGTCGCCGATCCGATCAGCCCGATATTTTTGAAGCACTCGAAAATATCGACGTAGCGCAAAGGGACCAAATTCGAGCGGAGATAAAAGCCAAGGCACAATTTACATCCCAAAATACGTTGTCAACCCTGCTAGAAGCTGAAACGAAGCCCCTCGACATGAGCAGGTATCGAATCATGCGCCATCGTCATCAGGCTCTTTTGAAGCGCCGCGCTGCGAGGAAGTCGAAAGAGGCGGAGCAGCAGGCTGAAGATCTACGTTCCACCAAACAAAAGTGGGAAGCAGAAACGGATCAGTTCGTTCGTTCGTTCTTTGGGAAGCCATCCCAAATAGCAGTTACTACGCAGGTCAAAGAAGATCTTACGACGCAAAAGGCAGATGACCCACATCGACAAATCGCTACGCCTGTTGAACCTGTAGAGAGTTTTGTGGACGCAGAGCAGGCCTCCGAGCAGATCGAGATAGAAGTCAGCGAATTAACAAACAAAAAGCCACGAAGGAAAAGGGGTCTTGGCAGATGACAGATGAGTTTGGTCCACAGAAATTCTTTGACGACTGGCCGGGAGACGATTACGTACCTAGCTTCAAACTTGATCCCAATGAAAAAGCGGCCGTCGCTCCAGCCTCCTCTGAAAGCCAGAAACTCTTTACTGAGCAGGCCGCCGATCTGACTGACCACCCTCTTGTTTTAATAAGCCTTCTCGAAGGTTTCGTCTCATTGCTTAAAGACTCGCGGGATAAAGAAAGATGTCGCCTTCTTGTTGCGTCCCTTAAACTTCTCGCGAATCTCGTACCCATCAAGGGTTATCCTCCAAAGCTTTCCGATGAATACATACGCGCAAATTTTGAACGGACCAAACTCATCGACATAGCCGACACTTTCTTTCATAGCTGTGAAGCCGAATCTTCTACTTACAGCGATAATGTTCAGAGGTTCGCAGCGAGTCAAAATTATTTGCTGAAATTTGCCCAATCCGTCCCTACTTCCGGCACATCTCCTAGCAAGCAAATTGTTTCAGAACTAGATGCCATTAACTTCAAGCTGGAACAGACCTGGAATGATACAAGCGATTCAAATTCAAACAAAACTAATCCCCTCTACGGAACGGAGTGGAATCATCTGTTTGGCCGCGTTAGAGACATCCGAATGGCGCGACACGTAGGCCTTTGGATAGTCGCACACATTGCTCCTTTGCCTCGTGGGTGGCAGAACAGCCGCTACTGTCTAGGTGAGATTATGCGCCTCTACTACACCTACGAAGGATCCAAATTCAAAGGAATGAGCGATGAGTGGTACAGCGACGTATATCTCGCCATTGAGCGGATGCAGCTCTGGTCACAAGTTGGACTGCGGCGAGGTGCGCCAAAAGTTAGTTGGCCTTATTTTGCGGAATCCATGACTGAAGAAGCTTTTAAGGAAAAACTGTACCAACTGGAGTTGCTGGATTACCCTGAAGCTCTCATGCAGCCAGATCGCGATCCTGGTTCGCATAACTAAGCGAATTTAGCTACACCTAAATCATAAACATCATGTTATGAACCTGCTAGTAGCCTGCTAGTAGGAGTTATCAGTTAGTGCTGCGCTTGTGAAGGGATGCCTTTGCCCACGTTCTGGCCGTTTTGGAGCTTTGAGGCGAAAAAGTTGGGAACAGTCTCTCCTGAAAACAATTTCTGACAAAAGCCTGCTATAAGTCTGTTAGGAGCTGCTGATAAAGAGGCTAAAGTATTTTTAGTGGATGTGACGGAGGACGTAAGTACGAGACTTCCCGTAAGTTTGCGAAACTCGCCACTAACATGAGGAATTTAAAGCTGAAGGCCCGGATACATCCGGGCCTTCAGCCAAACAAATAGTAACCCAGGCCTGCAACCTGATTACCAAAAGGACGTCTTACCAACGTGGCTATATCTTATCCGGTGCCTGCACCAAATCCCAACCCGCCTGATGGAGAATTTGTTCATCCGATCGGCACTCAACTCAGACTTTTCGGGGCGAATGATGAAGCCGAGCTTTTTCATGACCCGACCAGAACAGGGTATTTCGCCATTCTGGTTCAGGAACAAGATCGAAAGCGCCAAACGACGCATCGGCTAACTCTGATGCCGGAGGTGTTGGCCGCTATCGACACGAGCCGCGACACCTGGTTGTCTCAGGCTGAGTTCACTTGCCAAAATCGCAAGGTCGTAAATCTGTTGAGGGTCGGCCTCTTGTTTTCTGACTTGGACACCTACCGGATGGATTTCGCTCGGGGTCGCAGCCCGGAAAGCTTGGCGGATGCAGTCTTGTACTGGTGTTTGCAAGAGGGAATTCCCACACCATCGATTCTGGTTTTTTCCGGTCGCGGAATTCAAGCGAAATGGCTGTTGGAAGGCGCTCTACCCCGCAGAGCTCTTCCACGATGGAATGCCTGTCAAAAAGCCTTGGTCGATCGCTTGGGCCACTTAGGGGCTGATCCTGGGGCACGCGATGCTAGCCGCGTCTTGCGGCTGGTCAGTACGGTCAATAGCAAGTCAGGAGAGGTCTGCAGAGTCGTTCACGTTGCGGAAGATGCAGGCGGTGAGCCGGTTCGGTATAAATTTGAGTATCTTTGCGAGCAGATCTTGCCTTTCTCGCGGGTTGAGATAGAAGCAGAGAGAAAAGCCAGAGCGGAGCGGCGGCAGTTACGGCTATTGCCAGGTGCCAACCAATCGGGGTTAAAAGGCTTTTCGGGGCGGGAACTTGCTTGGCACAGGCTCGAGGATCTGCGGTTGTTAGCCTCTATCAGGGGAGGCGTAAGCGAAGGCCAAAGAATGAAACACCTGTTCTGGCAGCTTAATTTCCTACTTCTTAGCGGAGCGACCAGCCACAACCAGATGTATCATGAGGCAGCTACCTTGGCCAAAGAGATCGATCCGCGATGGAGCTATGGCAGTTCCGAATTGTCGACCCTATATGCCAAGGCAAAAGCTTATGAGGCGGGGGAGCATGTTGAGTTCGGTGGTCAAAAATTCACGCCCCTGTACACGCCGAAAAACGATAAGCTCATCGAGCTATTTGAAATCACCGACGCGGAACAAAAGCTGCTCCAGACCATTATCAGCCCAGCTCAAGCCCGTGAGCGACACAGAGCGAGAGATGAGTCCCGTAGACGTGCTAAGGGAGTGGTTGACCGCGTGGAGTACCTACGTGGGGTGGAGGGACGACGAGCGAGAGCTCAAGAGCTGAAGAGCCAGGGATTCACCAAGGCCGAGATAGCCAGAGAACTGGGTGTGAGTGTGCGATCTGTGGCATATTACATAGCGGCTGGTCAGTAGGTGTGCAAAGTCCCTGCGTATTACTAGTGGCGTAGCCGAAATCTTTTAATCTTTTCTTTTATCTCTTTAAGGGGGGTGAAGAGTATGGAGTCCGTTTTGGCAAAATTTTGAAAAACCATAGCGGCTGGTCAGTAGGTGTGCAAAGTCCCTGCGTATTACTAGTGGCGTAGCCGAAATCTTTTAATCTTTTCTTTTATCTCTTTAAGGGGGGTGAAGAGTATGGAGTCCGTTTTGGCAAAATTT
>JAJZCF010000049.1 GCA_021846265.1 Actinomycetes bacterium
GGGTACCGTCTGCTCTGGATTTATAAAAAGGGGCTCGTTCAGTGAAGATTTTGATAGTAGATGATTCCAAAGCGATGCGGATGATTGTGATGAGGCAACTCCGCCAGGCGGGCTACGAGGATGCGGAGTTCTCCGAGGCAGCAAACGGCTACGAGGGTCTCGATCAAGTAGACGCGCACGATCCAGACTTGATTCTGTGCGATTGGAATATGCCGGAGATGGATGGTTACACCTTTCTAGTAGAGCTCAGAGGCAAGGGCTGCAAGACTCCCTTCGGGTTCGTTACTTCTGAAAGCACACCGGACATGATGGCGACTGCCCGGAACGGAGGAGCTAATTTCTTGATATCGAAGCCTTTTACAGCTGAAACATTTAGGGATACTCTTGAGGCGGCGGGGGTTTGATCATGCAGACACTCGGAATGGCATTTTGGAAAACTTCGCTGATTGAAGCGGCTGATGAACTCGCACAGACGAGCTTAGGATACGAACCAATTGACGTCAAAGAGGCGACCTTTCCCCTTCCCAGAGATCTGCCTGGTTCCTATGTGGCTCTTGTTGGCGGGGAATATAGCTACGAGTTTGGATTCGCAGCCCGCTGGGAGCATTGCGAAGGCCTAGTAAAGCGGATGCTCTTTATGGAAGCGGATGAAGAGGTGTCCCAGGACTTCATCGCAGATGCAATGAATGAGCTCGCAAATATGATCGGCGGTGGAGTCAAGAGGAGGATGGTCGAGTTCGATTCGACTCTAAAGCTCGGGCTTCCAGTTTTTTTCAACGGTACCGTGCACCCTACGGCCCTCCAGGAGCGGACTTGCTCGGTTGTCTCTTTTGGTGACTATCCTGTCCATTTAATTGCCCTTAGGCATAAGTCGCCTGTTTAGCGAGGGAATGGTGGGTTGCTTGTATGGCGGATCGTAACTTCTTGTTGCCGTCTTTGGACGCAGTCGAGAATATGTATAAGACTCTCCTGGGGAGACCCGTGGTTGTCAAGAGGGCTCTTTCGATTGGAGTTCCGTCGGATCTCGGTGCGGTTGGCGTCTATGTGGACGGTGATGGAGTGGAAGCCGTGCTGGTATATGCCGATTATAAGCTCGCCAATGGGGCCGGAGCTGCGCTCTCGATGGTTCCGGTAGGTGGGGTCGAAGACGCAAATGACGAAAAAGAGATTCCTGAGAACTTCTTTGACAACTTCGCCGAGGTCCTAAATGTCCTGACCGTGCTATTCAACGATCGACACAAGAACGCCAAGAGAGCGAGGCTTGGCGGGGCGTACATATACCCTGATGACCTGCCTGAAGGTATTGCCAGCCACTTTGGAGCCGGGGACGAAGAGAGCAGAATTGATACCGAGATCACCATTGCCGGTGGTTATGGCGGTGGGAAGTTTGTGGCAATCCTTTTGCAGTAGATTTTAATCGGAAGAGTTAGGACTGGTTTAATCGTGACGGCTGGTGTTGATAGCGGTTCGTCGCTAGTGGTCATCTTTTCAAATGACCGTTCGCAGCTGAAGCAGGTGATGACTGAGCTTAAGGGTTCTTTGTCACCAGGCGATGAGGCTGTAGTTGTTAATTCTGGCGACCTCGAGACTACGCAAGAAGATACGTTCGTTTTGATCCCACGAGCAAAGGACCTTTTTGGTCAGCTTAAGGATCTTGTGGTAGATCGCTCGAAAGACTTTGTAGTTTTTATGGCCCCGGGTGTCGCCGGATATGGTGCCTGGCTGTCTGAACTCGTTAGTGCTTTTGACGACCTGCCGGAAAACTCAGTCGTTATACCAAGATCGGCTTTTTGTACTGGTCCCCAGATGGTGCCAATCTCTGACGCCTCAGCAGCACTGTCAAAGGGCAGGCGGCATAGATTGGCCAGGGGTTGGGCGAAAGAATACCACGGCTATGTTTCCTTGGAAGCAGCGGCCTCCAACCTATGTCTAGCTGTCCGCACGGAGGATTTACTGAGTGAACTCGAAGTAACTGATAAGGATTCTTTTGCGGGTGAGGCATTTGAAGATTTCTTTGCTCGGCTCTTTGCTTGGGCATCGGGTTTAGGCGGGATATACATTTCACATGCGTCCTTAGTCAACTCGTTTAGTAAGTTCATGTCAGCGAAGCCTTACTTAGACGCCATTCCATCCAGCGAGGAATATCCGTTAGTGAGCGGGTGCCTGATTGTCAAAAATGAAGAACAGTACCTCGGCGAATGCCTCAAGAGCCTGGCAAGTTTTGTAGACGAAATAGTGATATACGACACCGGTAGCAATGACTCTACGATCGAGATCGCAGAGAGCTTTGGGGCTAAAGTGGTGCGCGGCTACTGGGATGATGACTTTGGGGCCGCCAGAAACAGGTCGTTGGCGCATTGCAGGGGGAGGTGGATACTTTGGATCGACGCAGACGAGCGAACTTTGGGGGATCCGCACAAGGTGCGGGGCAGGCTTGCGGATCCGGTTTTGGACTACTCCAACTTCGAATGCAAACAGATCAGAATACGAAACCACTTCGGGAACGGCCTTGCTCACTCAATTAGCCACGTAGCTTTGAGGATTTTTCTTAGAACCGAAGGATCCTTTTATGGTGCACTACACGAAAGAGTCAGGAGAAGAGCGAGACTGGATCTCATCCTTGAGGATCTAGTGGCTAGCAGCATTAGCGAGTTGACAATCGATCACCTCGGCTATCTCAACGAGGTGATGGCCAAGAAAACTAAAACAGAGCGCAACAGTGGTTTAGCCGAGAAGAATTTTGATGTTGTTTCTGACCTTGAAGCACTGATTCAACGGGCTCGCACTTACATGTTCGTTGGGGAAATTCGAAAGGCACGGGAGACAGCACTAGACGTTTTAGAAAAATTAGACTCTTCTGGGAATAATGAGGATGACAAACGGTGGATAGTAGCGACCGCCTACTCGGTTGTCATAGACTCGCTAATTCTGGAGGATAAACCGGAACTTGCCGAAGAGTGGCTAGAGAAGTTCGAGGATAGATCGAATTTTATGAGTCGCCCGATGTCATTTCGTGCGCGAATTCGACTTTTGCAGGGACGGTATTCTGAAGCACTTGCGTTATTCCAGGCGCTACCGGATTCTGAAATCAGCGATGACGGATTGGAGATCGCATTCGACCACTATGTGCCCGAGATGGCAGAGTGTCTTGCCTGTCTTGGAAGGCAGGCTGAAGCGGTTGAGATGCTGCTCGGATCTCTCGAAAGAGATGGAGTTTTGGAGGTCCATCTCGGTAGGTTGGTTGAGCTGATGAACCAGGCATCGATCCCGCTATCTCGTCTAGCGAAGGCTGTCGCAAATATGAACCAAGAGATGTTCTATGCACAACTGTTGCAACTTGGTGAAGAAGTGGCAGACTCGATATTAGAGCAGATCTACGTCGTAGATGACTCTTCAACGGTTCTTCTGGCAACAGCGTCGAAGGTCGCCTTGGGTCTTGGACTTGAGCGAATGTTGGAGTGGAGTGCGAGGCTTCGCATGGCAGGTTATGCCCAATTTTGCCCACTACTGGCTAGGGCAAATGACGAGTCGGTAGACGAACTGGATCGAGTAGTTTGTGCGGCTATTGCCTATGGAGCATTTTCTGACCTGCGAGCTCGTGAAATCTGCATGTCCGTTTTAGACAAAAACAAGTCTAAGGAGCTGATAAAAGCGGTATCGGTCTACGCTCCGTCCCTTCTTGCTCCTAGCGTCTAGCTGATTTGGCTATTTAATCATTTGAAAGTTGTATCAATGCCAGTTCGACAACACTCAACGATTGCTCAAGAATGGGTGGTTTCTGACCGAGTTAACGAGGATGACTCTAACTATAGATCTGAAGAGCTTGAAATTGAATCTCGGCCTTGACGGTGAAGGCCGAGAGTATTGCAAGATTTGTTTTTTTGAGATTTTCTCTAAAGGGTTGTGAGTAGTGTGCCGATGGATACGGTACTAAGGGTAGAACTAAGGGACTTTCCTGAGGTCACCCGAGGTGTCGTCCCAACGGATTGGTGACGTCAAAGTCAAGGAGGAAAATTTAAAATGACGATGTCGGTTAATACCAACTTGTCGGCTATTAATGCCTATAACAACCTGAACGCCACTAGCAACCAGATGAACTCTACGGTTGCAGAGCTCTCGTCGGGCCTGCAGATCCAAACTGCGGCTCAGGATGCCTCTGGTTATGTTATTTCGCAGGGCTTGAATGTTGAGTCTTTAGGGCTCGGCCAGGCTATACAAAATGGTCAGAATGGCGTTTCTGTTCTGCAAATCGCAGAAGGTGCGATGAACCAGCAGGTTTCGATTCTGCAGAGAATGAACCAGTTGGCTACTCAGGCAGCTAACTCCGGCGCAATGAGCACTAGCTCCTACACTGCAGTCCAGGCGGAGTTCTCCCAGTTGCAGAGCCAGCTAGATCAGATTGCGAGCAGTACTTCGTTCGGCACGACTTCGTTGTTGAGCGGCAACTACACCGGGACATTCCAGATTGGAGCCTACGCAAGCACGGTCGACCAGGTAACGGTGTCTATCGCCGGGACCAGCACGGGAGCTATGGGAATTACACCCGGAAGTGTAAGTATCGGCACCACCGCGTTATCGGCACAAGCGGCAATGACTGCTATTCAAGCTGCAATCTCGTATGTATCTTCTGCAGAAGCCCAAGTCGCTGCTGTTCAGAACCAGATCCAAGCGGTTATCAGCAACGACACTATTAGCCAGCAGAACGTTCAGTCCGCTTACTCTACGTTAGTGGATGCCAACATGGCGCAGGCTATGACCGCCTACTCGAGCCAACAGGTTCTGATGCAGGCGGGCGTCGCAATGCTCGGCCAGGCACAGCAGCTGCCATCTCTGATCCTAAAGCTCATTCCTTAGTCGGTTATCAATTATCTACCGAGGTCGACGCCTTCTTGAAGGTGTCGACCTCTTAGGTTGCTTTAAGGCGCTGGCGTAAAGACGAGGCTTGCTCTATTCGTAAGGAGCGAAGTTTATGACAATCTCATCGACAAGTGGTACCAGTAGCACGAACTCAGCTTTTTCAAGCTTGAACGTATCTCCCAGCGGGAGCTCTGGTCCTGCGCTGAGTTTTAACGGTGTGATATCTGGTACAAATACGCAGGCCATGATCCAAGCACTTATGTATGCTTATGAAACTCCTCAGATAAACATACAGAACCAAGCTAATCAAATAAACGCAAATTTGAACGACTATCAGACACTTTCAGCGGATTTGACTAGCCTGCAGACTGCGGCTGATGCTATATCGCAGTCTTATTTGTGGAATGCCACGACTGCGACATCTTCAAATCCTGCGGTGGCCACCGCAACCACTGGATCCGGGGCCCAACAGGGAACGCTGGTCTTCAATGTCAATCAGCTAGCTCAAGCCGAGGTCATGGCCTCGTCGAGTACGGTGAGTTCGACTTCCTCTGTGGTTGCTAATGGCCCGATTCTCATGTCGGTAGGTGCCCAGCAGTATGGAGTTACTTCACTGGCCGGCAGTGGCCTGGCCACCGGTTCTCATACAGTAGACATCTCCAGTGCGCTCAGCGGAGGAAGCGCAAGCGGCACGACGACTTTGACCGGAACAACGAGTATAACCTCCGCAAACGATACGATCACCGCCTACGTCAACGGTGCTTTGCAAACTGTTACTATTGCATCAGGGAGCTACACCCAGTCTCAATTAGCTTCGGCGATACAAGCAGCTTCTGTTTCAAGTGGAACTCAGACACTACAGGCCTCTTTTAATGGCTCTGGACAACTACAGCTGAACACTTCATTGCTCGGCACTGGATCTTCATTGCAAATTACCGGTGGCACCGCCCTTGCGACCTTAGGGCTAGCTGCACAGACGTCAGCGTCGGTCGGCACCGCCGGATCAATCACATTGGATGGCGGCACGGCAGTTGCAGTAAATAATGTCCAGGCTGGTTCTACCGTCGCAGTTGCTGGTCCGAGTTCGTCGTCGGTGACCTTAGGCATAGGCCAGACGGGCTTGACCAGCGGAACGTTTACGGCTAATGAAATCTCTACCGGAGGAGGCAGCCTTTCATCTGTCGTTTCGGCGATCAACAACGCTTCGGCGGGAGTTAGCGCATCGGCGGTTCAAACCGGAACCGGATCATACCTCTTGCAGCTATCTTCACAGGCCACTGGTACAGCGGGTGCGATTCTTCTTGATAGCTCGAATCTTTCATCTTCTATCGGGACCATGAACACTATAACTGCTCCTCAGGACGCACAGATTCAGGTGGGCGGCACGGGTGGGTACCTGGTTAACTCCTCCAGCAACACTTTGACCGGCGTAATGCCCGGGGTGTCGATCAACCTTCTATCCGCTCAAACGAGCGGATCCTCCCCAGTTTCGATCAGCGTGACGCCCGATGGCAATACAATGGCTGGCCTAGTTCAGAGCATGGTGACCGCAGCGAACAAGGCCCTCACGGACATCAATACCTACGCCGGATACAACGCTGCCACTAAGTCGGCTGGGCCGTTAATGGGCGATCCCAACTTGAATGCCATCATGACTCAGATAGAAGGGGTCGTAGCTGGGGTTGGGTCTAGTTTTAGCTCTACGAACGCTTCCACAGTTGGATTGAATCTGACCAGCACTGGTCAGATTACTTTTGACCAGACAGCCTTTTTGTCGGCCTATCAGGCTAATCCGACTGCGGTGACCAATCTCTTTACTCAGGGTGGAACACTAACTCCATCATCTTCGACTTACAGCGGAACCGCTAGCCTAGTTTCCGCTGGTGATGGGACGCAACCGGGAAGCTATCCGGTTGTTATCACTCAGAGCGCAACACAGGCGAACGACCTCGGTCTTGTCTCCTCTACCGGTACGATTACCAATGCAGAAACCATAACTGTTTCGTCTGGCTCGCTGAGCGCGTCCTACGCAGCTACCGCCGGAGAGTCATTTTCTAGTATCGCAGCAGGCCTCAACACGGCCCTCTCCACCGCCGGAATCGGCGTAGGTGCTCAAGACCTAAGCGTATCTGGAGGAAGTCAACTTTCTTTGACCTCAGGTACTTATGGGTCAGCCGCCAACTTCTCTGTAACATCAACGGCGGTAGGGAGTGGGCAAACGGGCCTAGCTGCTACGGCAAATACCGCACAGAGTTTCACGGGTATTGACGTAGCTGGAACGATAAACGGCATAGCTGCGACGGGAAGTGGACAGACGCTGACGTCACCATACAGCGACCCTAACTTGGGGGGACTTGCGCTCAATGTTACTGCTGCCGGAATTACTAGTGCAACCGACATTGGCTCTTTCAACTATCAACCAGGGATCGCTGGAGGGATGGCTTTTCAGGCCAATGGAGCTGTTTCACCGACGTCTGGTACCTTGACCGATACGATTCAAAATCTCAATTCGCAGATTACAAATTTGCAACAACAGTACAACAGCTACACGCCGATGCTCTTAAATGAGCAAAAGATGCTACAGCAAGAGTTTTCGACCATGGAGACGCAAATGAGCGGTCTCGCCAATCAGGGAAGCTGGCTTGCAAGCCAGATCAAGAATCTACCGTAGGGACTTGAAATGAACGGAACCAACCGCTTTTTAGAAGAGCAGATATTGACTGCATCGCCGGAAGCCCGGTTTCTGATGCTTTACGATCGCCTGCTAGTCGATCTGGATCGAGCAAGAGATGCGATTGTAAACAACCAGATAGAAGCTGCTCATGTGGCACTTATACATGGGCAAGAGATCATCCAGGTCCTGCGAAATAGTATGAGGACTGACATATGGCCTGGCGGCGAGGATGTCAAGCAGCTCTACGGATACGCCTTCTTGGAACTGGTGAAAGCGAACACGACAAAGAGCCTTGAACCGTTGGAACGAGCGGAGAGTGTGCTTCGCCCCTTGGGAGAAGCGTGGCATCAGGCCGCCGAAAAGGCAATGATGACCCGAGGAGCATTCAGTGGCGTGGCGTGAGGTATTGGACGACTACGCGCACCATCTTGACCTAGTAGAGCTAGCAATCGATGGAAAGGGAAGGTGGCCGGGCGACTTTGTTCCGACAGGCTCGCTGGATGGAATGCCCAGAAATGCCAGAGGAGAGGCGAACGACCTTGTCAGAAGGACTTCTGAGTTGGCTTCAAGGTTGTCGCACCGCATGGACGAGTTTAGAAAAGTGCTGGATATTTCAGAGAGGCGGGATCCCTCCGGACGCGTCGTGCTGGTGGATGTGAAGGCATGACGCTTGTTGATCCTATTCGGCAGGGTTAAAAAGGTGCTCCAAAACTCCGTGTAGATGGAGATGTCGGTCCGGAGCCTGATCGAGTAGTGGCAGATAGCGGCCAAATGCCTGTGCCGGAGAGTGCGACCTTTCTGGAGCCATTTGACGGGTTTTCGGGGAGCCCTCGGACCAGCGGAATGCGGTCTGGTAACCGATACCTTCACGCTATGCCCATTCGGAAAGCTTCATGCGTAAAGTACGGCAGATATTCCCTGAGATATAATGATACCACCGGAACAGTTGCTAGCCCCTTCGGCGGCTACTGCTAGAAGGCGATTGGCACAAGCGTCTTTCCAAAAGCACCGCGGCCATCCTAACGATTTCTACTTGGTTGGCTTGGGGAATTATCTCAAGAAATTAACTTACGTAAGCTTTCTCAATGTGGGTCTTTTGATCGGTGAGCTGGGAAAAAGCTTTCAATGTAGAGCCTCGATGGGGAGTAGCGGAGTTTTACTATTTTATCCGAGGTTTGCGTCGGATTTATTGCTTAGTTCAAGGGATACTTTTTGATAGCCTTCTAGGGATTCACCCTTGCGGATATGCGAGAGCGAAGAGAGAGGGAGAGATCCTGTGCTTTTTTACGCCATGAAATATTGCCACGGAGATCGAGTCGAGACGAAATTGGATCCGTTTTGTACGAGGAGGATTGGTTTGATAGGGTATCGATCGTAATCCCACAATACGGAAGGTCCGATCTTGCGGTCAGGTGTATCAAATTCTTTTTCACTTCTACGATTAGGTCAGAGATCAAGGATCTTGAGATCGTTGTCGTCGATGACGGTTCGCCAGATAGTTCTGTCGACGACGTGAAAGCAAGATCTGGCCTGTCTGTGAAGTTGGTCAGACTTTCGACTAACGGGGGATTTTCAACGGCCTGTAATGCCGGGGCCGAAGCCGCATCTGGAGAGTTTCTTCTCTTTCTTAATAACGACACGGTTACCGCATCTAACTAGCTCAGCCCGATGTTGAAAGCAATGAAATCTGATTCAGAGATCGGTATTGTGGGAGCGTAATTGCTTTACCCCGATTCAACCGTGCAACACGCGGGTTTTGATCTATATGGATCGAGCTACTTGCCGCTCAGTCCGAGCCATATTTATTGAGAATATCCGGCTAATTATTCCGGAGTTGGTATTTCACGGAAAATGAATGAGGTTACCGATGCTTGTTTGTCAATAGCGAGTGAGCTTTTTAATCAAGTTGGTGGATTTGACATAGGCTATATGAACTCCTTTGAGGACGTAGATCTTTGCCTAAAAGCTAGGGCTATTGGGAAGAAAGTCTGGTTCGAAGCGAGTGCGGTACTGTTTCATGACGAATCGATTACTCGGGCAGTTCTTCCGGGCAGGGCGTCGCGGGATTTTGCAAACCATCTTAGATTTAATGAAGTGTGGATCGGGAGCCAATTAGTCTCCCTCCCCTAGGAGCCAAAGAGCAACGTATTAAGGCCAAGAAGCCTCAAGGGGCGTGGACTGCCTCGAATGTGGGTGGTTCGCTTGCCTGATGACTTGCTTCCTGTGACGTCTTTGATTTCGAATCTTGCGATTAATTCGGACCTCGAGGACACTGTGGTGGCGTTCGTTGATGACGTGACGGCAAGTGTGGCGGATTACGCCAAAAATATCCAGAGGTCCACTAAAGACTAGAGATTTCTAGTCTATGAGGCCGAGCAGATTTCATGGGTTGATTTGTCATTAGAGATAGGCCGATAGCAACGAGAGCGCGATGTCCAAGTCGTGAATCCCGGCCTTGATTCGGCTTGAGGGCCATTGCAAGTCCCGAACCGGGGGTCTCCAGCGGGCTGAATTGCGCATTGAAGCATACTGCTTTCTAGGGACGATAAGGAGGGTCAGGCTATCTTGGTCGAGGCGAATGGTTTTGAAAAAAATTTGGATGGCAAAACATGTTTCGTCGCTATGCCAATGCTGTGGACTTCGCTTAAGCCGACCCTTTGTTTTGACGATTTTTTGGCTGTCTGAGCACGTAAAGATTTAAACCGATCCAATTCTAAGAGACCATATTTCGATTGGATGTTTGAGAGCTAACATACTCAAATATGTGTGTGCAAGTCATTTCGACTTTTTAAACGATATTATTGGGAGGCTATGTGGAGGGGAAGCGCAACGCCGAGCCTTGGTTTTCTCAAGCATCGACTGTTGTCCGTGATTCGAGCCAACTGGCCGACACGACAAAGGGAGCCGAGGCAATGAATAACCTTTCGATGGATCAGTTACTGCACGATGCTCGGATGTCGGTGTTGGCGAGAATGAATTTCAAGTCGATCTTAGAGAGCCTTGCTTTTTTGGATCAGGCATGGCTTGAATGGCCTGAAGAACAGGAAGAAATCCTAAGAACGGTATTCAGGTACTCGGAAGTTTTGGATTTAGAGACGGCGGCGATCTGGTCGGGGCGAGCACTCTGGTTTGGGGCGGATGATCTTTGTCCGCTTGAGCGAATTGCCATGGATTTCACTAAACCCCTTTCAGTTAGGGTTCATGCAGCCCTTTTGCTTTTTGAACGCTTTTCTGTAAAAAAGTCTTTTTCCGCGGTTGTTTGGGAGGCAATTTCCGAATGGTGCACTGATCTTTTGCAAAAAACACTGGGCGAGCTTGCTTTGGCGGGACCGAGTGCCGCGCTGCAGTTCGCCCGGTTTATGAACCAGACTAGATCGAGTGAACTTGAACGTGCGAGTGAAATGCCAGCTCGGCAGATAGTTTGGACTGGTTCAGTGTTGAACTCGAGTGGTTTTGGGGATGAAGCACGTGGTTTCCTAGGAGTTCTCCGCTCAGGTGAAATTAGGATCCAGTCAATTGGAAAAGTAGAGAAAGTTATAGCGGATACCTATTTTAGTTCCAAGGACAGTTTGTACAGAATTGGCAGTGAGCTACCCAACGGTCGGGTTAACGTTAGTGTTCTTCATGCCTCCGTGCTTACGAAAGCGGACCTTGCTCGCCGGGTTGGTAATTTCGTTGACTACATCGTTATGCGCACTATGTTCGAAACTGATGGTTTACCAAAGGGTGCGGTCGAAAACCTGAATCAGTTTGACGAGATATGGGTTCCTGGAGAGTTTAATTTGAGGACTTTTAGTGAAGCTGGGGTGCTCGCCCCTCTTTACGTCATCGGTGGAGGAATTGATTCCCAAAGCTATCGACGAACCAGGCCAGTTTTTGATGGCCCGATGACTTGCTTTTTATCGGTGTTTGATTGGCAATTGCGTAAGGGTTGGCAGGTCTTAGTTGAATCGTGGGCCCGAGCCTTTACCAGTCGTGACTCGGTCGAACTTTACCTCAAGGTGTCCAGGTATGAATCGGAAGCATCGGGTGACTCCGCTCGTCAACTCTTCCTTGAAGTCGAAGCTGCGATCTCTGAATTTTTGATGGGAATTGGATATTCGAAATCTGATCTAGCTCCTATCACAGTGGACGCGAGCCTGCTTAATGACCAAGAGTACAAGGGTCTATTTCAATTTGCAGATGTGTACGTGTGTCCGTCCTATGGCGAGGGTTGGGGGAGACCATACATGCAGGCAATGTCCGCTGGACTTCTCACTATTGCGACTAATTGGAGCGGGCAAACCGAGTTCATGAACTCGACAAACTCGTATCTTGTGAAGATGGACGGATTAGTGCAAGCTGATGACTCTGAGTTTGGCGGAGTGTTTGCCGGCCAAAACTGGGCTAGACCAAGTGTTTCACATTTGGTTGAGATTTTTCAGCGAATTGTGAATGACAAAGATACGGCTCGCAAAGTTGGCCAGGTGGCGATGAAGGAGATGGCGCAGAAGTGGTCATGGGAGAAAGTGGCAGAGGTAGCTGAACTCAGATTGCAGGCTATAGAACGAGCTCTGGATGTTGAGGATCGAATGAGAGCTGAATTTGTAGCTAAGTCAGAAAACAAAATCAAAGTAAACTGGAAGGGGAGTTTTTTTTCCGGTGGAAGCCTTGCCAAGGTCAATTTGGCTCTGTCAGGCGAGTATCTTATAGTCGCCGATGCCGTAGGGGTGTCTATACAGATTGAGCAGGTTGGGCGTATTTTGGCGAACCCAAGGCGGACTATTTTAGCTGAAGGCGGATTGGCGAAACTTACAGCTGGTGTGGAGTCGTTTGATGTTGAAATTCGGCACCAATGGCCCCCTGATTTCTCCTTTGCGAGTGACCGACTTGTCGTGACTATTTTTCCGTGGGAATTTCACGAAGTGCCCCAGAGGTGGGTCAAACGAATAAACAAGTTTGTCAACCAGGTATGGAGCCCATCACTTTGGGCGAAGTCGGTGCTGGTAAGCAGTGGTGTAAATCCAGACATAGTCAAGGTGATACCTAATGGTGTGGACCCGGAGATATATCGGCCAGATGGACCCAGGAGAAACCTTGTTACTTCGAAGGCTTTTAATTTTTTGTTTGTCGGAGGGATGATTTTTAGAAAAGGCTTTGATCTTTTGCTTCAAACTTTTTGTGAAACTTTTAGCGCCGATGACGATGTTGCATTGGTGGTCAAAGTCGGCGATTTGAATGGTGTGTACCGATTTTCTTCCATGACGGAAGAACTCCAAGCGGCCATGAGAATTCCGGGCGGGCCGGCGATAGAACTGGTGACAGAAGATCTCTCTGAGCGAGAGATGGCTGAGCTATATCGGTCCTGTGACGCCTTAGTTCTTCCCTACCGCGGCGAGGGATTCGGAATGCCAATATTGGAAGCTATGGCCTGTGGCCTACCCGTCGTGGTGCCAGATTACGGACCTGCGCCGGAATTTACAATTGCCGACTCCCGGGTTGATTTTACTTTTGTGGGAAATGTGCAGTTGGTTGATAAGAGCTTGAGTGCTGATCCACAGGTACTTCACCTGTTTGAGCCGGATCGGCTTGGCTTCAAAGAGGCGCTAAAGGAGTGTTATAGTGATGCTGCCAGCCTCAAGGTAAATGCGCTTCGAAACTCCGCAGTTGTTCGCGAGAAGTATTCCTGGAGCAAGGTCTTTGAGACTGTCGTTTCTGAGTTGGAGGAACTCGTTGGTCAACTCGGCAAGGCCAAAGATGGTAAGAAGTCGGCTGAGACCTATCCTTCGCAGTCTGTCTCTGTCGAGAAGCTGAGCGATTGGCCTTTGAAAATTGAAGAAGCGCTTCTCCAGGATCGAGAGAGCGATAATTCAAAGACCGTTGTCGAGATCGTTGAAGGAGGGTACGTAACTCAAGAAGCGGTCGAGAAAGTCATTCAGACACTGGCCGCACAGCATCGTCTATGCAATGCTGAAGATTTCTTCGATTTCCGACAAATTTAGACTTGAATAAGTTAAATTTTCTTGGCTCCATTCACCCACCGCAGCTTCGAATGGTCGAGGCCTGCGAAGCTGCGGTGGGTTTTTACTCTGCTATGCCATCTGAACTAGCGACTGGAGCACCGTGGACGATGTAGAGACTACCTTAGTATTGGCCTGATATGCATTTTGTGCAATGATCAGCTCAGTCAGCTGGTCACCAAGGTTGACATTCGAACCTTCCACGGACCCGCCGACGAGTGCCCCTCGTCCGCCGGATCCGGCGGTACCGACCTGGGCAAGTCCTGAGTTGGCAGAGGTCGCATACAATAGGTTTCCAACTTTGGTAAGGCCTTGTTCGTTGGCGAACGAAGCCAAGGCGATTTGCCCTATCGTCTGGGTTTGGCCGTTTGAGTAACTTCCCTGTATTGTTCCATCAGAGTTGATAGTGAACTTTTGTAAAGAGCCAGAAGCAAATCCGTTCTGGCCAGTGACTGCAACGCTAGAAGCACCGGCAAGTTGCGTCAACGCGGAAAAGTCTACCGTGGCTGAAATGGGACTCGCAGGCGGTGAAGCAGTCCCAGCTGGAATGCTGAGCGTAGCCGTCGGCGTGCCGGTTACTTGTCCGGTGGTAGGTGAAAAGGTTATCGTGCCCAGGGATGTTGGCGCTGTGGTACTTCCTGATGGCGCCCAAGCCAGACTATAGGTATTTGAGCCGGTCGAAGTGTAGGTAAAGGTTATCGGAATAGCATTTCCCAACGAGTCAAATACTGAAACCGTAGAAGTGAATGATGCA
>JAJZCF010000050.1 GCA_021846265.1 Actinomycetes bacterium
AGAAATCGTCGGCTTTCTTATTCCCCATACGCCTCAGCTAATCGCCGCAATTCGCGAGGTGGCTGACCTCAGAGGTCACTTGGCTCGACAAAGCGAATTCACCTCGACAAGCTCATCCAACAACATCTGATTGTTGCAGGTTTCTCCTCCCGACGATTGGAAAAAAGGGTGCCAACGGACACAAAAAATGCATGTACATAACCATTTAAACTTCGGGAAATGGCCACGAAAAATGCATTCAAGACAACCGCTTTGCGTAGTTTGGTCTCGGATTTTCGTGATCTGAGATTGAGGCTGCAAGAACTGGCTGGGCCCTATTTCGGAAGCGGCGCTTATGGACGCTTCAGGAACCGTAAATAAAACGCAACGAATACAAGGACAATTCCGATGTTCACAAACAGCCGCGCCCATAAATGGTGCCTGAAAAACAAGATGTCAACGCCGACCACGACGATGACCATAGCTAGCACATAAAGCACGACGATTGCCTTTATTCCCATCGTTCCTCACCCCATTTGGGACAATCGTGATCACTTTGATAGGACCTTCGAGGGATGTCCCGCTAGCTATACGTATCAGTCTAGCTGGGTGTAGTACCTGGCAAGGAGCAAGCTCCATCCTTACTTCCGGTAATCTGAAACTGTGCTTTATGGATAAGTGCGAGTCAGCACACGGCCACAGGCAACGGTCGTACCAAACGACAACGCCATATAAGCAGTTCGGATATGGCATAGAGCCACCACCCACTAGAAAAGCGTCCCGCCGGCTCGATCTTCCATTCTTTTTTCCGAGCCACCAAGGCGTAGAGGTAAACGCCAATCTCACCGCCGGTAACTCCGATGAAGAGCGGTAATGGCATTTAAGCGTAAGATCACCATTTATTCAGTAACGCAAAAGATGACCAATGTGTCTTCGTGCCCATCATTTGTGCAGAAATTGGCAGAATCACAAGAGCGGCCATCTATTTCATGGGTCGCTGAACCTGGCCACGATCACTTATTCCGGCTTACGAAGGCGGCACTAATGCGGCAAGTACTTTTGAGGCATTAGAAAAGGGATCCTATTGGATCCCTTTCTGAACTGGACTTTATCTGGAGCTCTTGCGCTGTCGTTATTCGAACCCGAGCGAGATACGGAACCAGCTCGGGAAACTGCTCCGGCAACTGTGACCGGGCAGCATCTTCTGCTCGATTCGCGCTACGGAGCATTACCGGGCGCGGCGGTTCCCGACGTCGGCGCTCCGAGGCTGCCCTGGCGGGTCTAAGCCTGTTCTTGCTCCGCTTCGGGGGTGCCCTGCAGGAGTTGGCGGAGTGTGTCGACACTTTGAGGGCTGGCGAGGGCACTAACCACGTCTCCCTCAGCGAAGGTTGTCGTCCCCGTGACAAAGAGCAGCTCGTTGCCGTGCTGGATGGTGATGACGACGCATCCAGCGGGGAGCTCGGCGGTGCGGATGGGGTGACCGATGAGCTTGGAGCGTGGACCGACTCGTTCCTCGATCGCTACCGCGTGGGCGGTGATCTGGGCGACCTTGCCGACGTTGGTATCGAGCGCCTGTTGGTAGCCGCGAACGAGGTCGCCGATGGCGAGTACGCCGACGACATGGCGATTCTTGCTGGTCACGGTGACCCAGCGGCCGCCTGCTTGAGTGAGTGCCTCAAGCCCGACATCGAGCGTGGTGTCGATGGCCACGGTGCTCGTGGTGGCATCGAGCACGCCAGCGATGGAAAGAGTCGAGTCCTGGTCGGCGAGCGGGGCTAGGACGTCGATATCGACCGTGCCGCGGTAGGTCCCGCGAGCATCGACGACCGGCGCACCAGGAACGCCTGCCTCACGCAGCGCCTGCAACGCTTCGGAAACGGTGATGTGATCGTGCAACAAGACCGTCGGATCGTTGGCCACACTAGCCACGCTGAGGGTGGACAGCAACGGAAGGCCGAACTGCAGCCGGCTGGCCGCCGAGTCGGCCCGGGTCCGCAGCTGGGAGCGGTAGATGCTGTCGTCGGCGCGGCCGACGATGAACCAGGCGATGGCAACTGCGATCATGGCGGGGCCGAGCAGGGTGATGCTGCCGGTCATCTGTGCGACCATCAACATGACCGCAATCGGCGCTCTAGATATCCCTCCAAAGACCGCCATCATCCCGACGATGACGAACGGGGCCGGATCGTGTCCAACGCCCGGCGCGAATGGTTCCAGCACCCGCCAGACGGCCAGACCGGTAAACGCGCCGATCACCATTCCCGGCCCAAACACCCCACCAGAACCTCCCGTGCCGATAGACAGGCCGGTGGCGAGGATCCGGGCCAACGGCAGGGCAAGGATGATCAGCAAAGGGGTGTGGAGCATCTCGGTGCCGAGTCCTTTTTGCACCCACCCATAGCCGGTGCCGAGCACCTCGGGCAGTCCGAGGGCCATCAACCCGACCAATAACCCACCGAGGGCCGGCCGTAGCTTCTTGGAGAACGGAAGGCGCCGGGCGAGCCGGACGATCCCGTAGAAGGACTTAGAGTACAACAGTCCGAGACCCCCGGCCAACAGGCCGATCACTGCGAACCAGAGCAGTTGGATCGGCTGATGGAAGTGGTAGCCGCCGGGGATGGCGAACAGTGGCTGGTAGCCGAAAACCTCGCCGAACACGGCGTAGGCGATGATCGAGGCGAACATTCCCGGTAGTAGCGCCTCGAACTCAAAGTCGTCGCGGTAGACGATGTCAGCGGCAAGGACCGCCCCGCCGAGAGGGGCGCTGAAGATCGCGCCGATCCCCGACCCGATCCCGACCGACACCGCGATCCGGGCGTCTTCGGGGGAGAGGTCGAGCATCCGGGCGAGCAGCGAGCCGAACCCGGCGCTGATCTGGGCGGTGGGCCCCTCCCGGCCGCCGGAGCCGCCTGATCCGATCGTGAGGGCAGAAGCAACGATCTTTACGATCACGGCGCGCAGGCGGATGCCCCGGGGGTTGTGGTGCACCGCATCGATGGCCGCGTCGGTGCCGTGTCCCTCAGCCTCTGGAGCCCAGGTGAACACGATGAACCCCGACGCCAGCGCTCCCAACACGACGACGAGCGGTATTGCCCACGCCCTCGCGAAGTGCGCGGAGCCGGCGGCGTTGCCTTCTCCGGCAGGAGTCGGAACGTGGTAGCCGGCGAGGACCCCGAGGAAGAGATGCGTCGAGATGCTGAGCGCCTCATAGAACACCACCGCCCCCAGTCCGGCAATGACTCCGATCACCGAGGCCAGGATCAGCCATTTCGGCAGGTACGACATGGTATTGATCCGGGCGCCGAGCGTTCCGGCGATCCGACGCCACGTGACCCTGGCAACCATTGACCGAATCCGCCGGTGTCGATCAGTACCTCCTACCGACAAGGACACGTCGACGCTCCTGCACTGTCGGACGCGGACGCCATCTCGCTTTGGACGATGACTGGGGCCAAGCTGAGACCGAGTCCACGGGGCTGCCGGTGAGACGCTGGACGGGTCGGCCCGGAGGGCGGGTCGGAAGGTGGGCCGAGAGCGTCGGAGCAGTCCGTCATCGCGACGGCTCCGTAGTGCCGGCGGCGGGCCGCGAGCCCCGATCGGGGTCGACGCGGGCAGAAAGAAAGACGCCTTCGAGTAGGTAGCCTAAGCCCTCGGCGAACTGCTGGGGTGTGGTGTAGGCCGCCAACTGACGGGCCAGCTCGTCAGTGTGGTGCTCGGCACGAGCCTCGCGGGCACGGGATGCCTCCAACGCGGCGAACCCGATGGTGTAGGTGTGGATGGCACCATACGCCCGCCGAGCGGAAGCTTCGCTCAAGCCGGCTTCCCTCAGGACCCGCATAATCGCCTCCATGCGGACGCGCGCCGACGCCGAGATAACCGGATGACCAAGGTAGACGTGCAAGGCGGCCGGTTGGGTCACGAGGAACCCTCGAAGCTTGTCCGCTGCCTCGGCAATCCAGGTCCGCCACTCGTCCTCCCGGACTCGAGGGCGCCACACCTCGCCTAGCAGCGTGTCGACCACCTCGTCGAGAAGGTCGTCTTTGTCCCGCACGTGACGGTAGAGCGACATGGGAGACACTGCGAGCTCGCCCGCCAGGCTGCGAATCGTCATCTGCTCGTAACCGCCGGCTCTAACTACCCTGGTGGCGGCGTCGACGACCTGCTGGCGCGAGATCGTCCCCCAACGAGCCCGCCGCCTTAGCGTCTTCACCTTCGTCTTTGCTCGGGGCCGTCCCGGTTCCTCCTCCGCAGCGCTCATGCGGAAAGCCTACACGTACATGTACGCAACTATGTTTGCGCTCCTCTCTATCCGAGGCCGCACTGCACCGAGATGAGGTGGAGCCTCCTTGCCGCGCTGAGGTCAACTGCTCCAGTCAGCACTTGCTGGCGGGGCGCCCATCCACTCGCCGGGATTCGAGAAGAAATCTTCGAGAAACCTCTTGACTTCGCGGACGGAACGAGGTCTCATACCTCGTTCGTTAGCGACGCTGCCGGTCGTGGGCACACAGCCCATGCTACAAAACGTCATGTCAAAGGTGGTTTTCTCGTGCCCGGACTCCTGTACCGAGCCTGCCTCGTCCTAGCAGGCATCGGCTGTCGGATTCAAGGCCAACTTAAGCGAGTGGTAGGAGATCTTTGAGCTGGCCGCCGACTTTGCCACCTGCTGCGGCGACGCCTACCGCAAGGCGGGCGACCACACCCGTAAGCAGTTGCACGCCGCGGTGTTCGAGCGGCTCAACGCTAAAGACGGGCAAATCTGCCCCAAAGAGTACCGTCCGCCCTTCGACGACATCTTCAATGTGTCCAAGTTCGAATAAGGAAACGAGAGCGGACGACGGGATTCGAACCCGCGACCCTCACCTTGGCAAGGTGATGCTCTACCAGCTGAGCCACGTCCGCAGTGCAAATCACTCTAGTCGGAGTACAACTTTCAAACTGTCACTTGAATCCGCTCGACTTCATCTAGTTCCGCATTTATCGACGCTACAAGCAGATCTGGATCCTTCACCAACCTAGGGCAACTCAAAAGTCCAACCTCCATCTTGTCTAAATAGCTGTATGCCGTGATGTTTAGTCCTGACCCCTCGGCGAGCGGCCCGACGGGAATGATGGAGCTGATTCGGCGGCCAAGCAGATACAGCGGAAAGTTCACACCCGAAAGGTTGGAGACAACGAGGTTAAAGAGGGGCTTTATCGAATCGAACAGTGATAGATCGCTTGCCAGATCGACCGCCATTGAAATCAGTGGAGTCGCCACAAAGCTACCGAACTCGAATAAAACTTCGGCACCAAGCGAATCGACGACAGCCCTTGATTCAGCCACCGCCCTGGTCGTCATTTCGAGCCTCTCGAGGGGACTTTGGGCCGAAGTGGGAAGACTCACTAACATTCCCGTCAAGCGGTTTTTAGAACTTGGAATTTCGCCCTCTTTGCTTTGCCCTCGAAGAGATATTGGGACCAGAGCGAGCAAGGTTTCGATCGGATCAAGTCCCCTGTCTTCAAAATATCGATTCATTGCGCCGGCTATTATCGACAAAAGAGCGTTGTTGATCGTGCTATTAGTTCGACTTGCGTGGGCCGAAAGAACGGCAAGCGGAAGCGAAAGGGATCTAAACTCCCTTTGGTCGCTCAAGGCTCCGGATATCTCGCAGCGCGTCCCTGCAAACAAACTACCCAAAGCAGCTCCAAGATATCCTTCAGGCTCTTTCCTTTGATCAGAAAATCGCCTCTTCAGGTTTAAAAAAGCGGGTATGCGCCCGTTGACGAGGTCAATTATGCTTTCTAGTGCACTATCTATTGGACTCAAAATCTTTGTTGCAGCTTGCTTCGATGGCACGGAAAGTTCATCAGGATCAGGGTTAGCCTCTAGGTCGACTACTGCTGCGAGTATCTCCAGCCCTAAACCACCATCTAATAGTGCATGGTGGAGTTTCACAAGAATGAACGTGTTCCCATCGTGATCATAACAAAGCTGGATCTGCCAAGGTGGTCGATCCTTGTCAAGATGGGTTACAAAAAAGTCGGCCACTATCACGTCCAGCTCGTCAGCTTGATCAAACGGCTCGGACTCAGTAACAATGTGGGAGGCAAAATCGAACTCATCATCTTCGACCCAGTGCGGAAATCCAATTCCAAACCTTGGAGTCCAGACCTTTTTAGTCAAATCTGCTAGACGTCCCCGCCTTGCTGCGAAAAGTTCGACTAGTTCCTCGACGGAAATTCCAGTGCCGCCGATTTTCGGTTCTACCCGGAGAACTACTCCAAGATACATCGGTGAATTCTTCCCGTGGAGGTACCAGAATCCTGCATCTATTCCTGAAAGCTTGTCCACAACAAGATCTTATTGCCAAGAAAGAAGGAGGCTTTCCCCCGTCCTATCTGCCAGTATGTCCAAACCCACCAAGGCCCCTAGTTGATTCGGACAGACTTTCCACTTCGATAAATTTAGCTTCGGGGATTTTCATCAGTGCCAGCTGAGCAATCCTATCTCCGGGCTTCACTACAAACTCTGACTCAGAATGGTTTGCAAGTACAACTCTGATCTCACCTCTATATCCAGCGTCCACTACACCTGGCGAATTAAGCACCGAAATTCCGAACTTGCTGGCAAGCCCGGACCGAGGAAGCACAAGGGCGCAATACCCGGAGGGCACCTCTATTGCCACTGCAGTTCCGATGGTTGCACGGCCTCTTGCCGGAATTACCCCATCTTCAGCGGAATAAAGATCAAAGGCCGCGTCATCGCTGAATGCGGCCTCCGGCATTTTAGCTCGGTCGGACAGCTTTACAAATGGAATAGCCAGCATGAAACTAGCCTTTCGAGCCCCTCGCAAAAAGCGAATCCATAGCAGCTAAGGCCTTTTCAAAAATATCCAGCGCCTTCTCCTGCCTGTCCTCGCGCTGCAAATAAGAAAACTTTCGAGCTATCCCCCAGATGGTGCATAATGCCATCGCTTCAATGACAATCCGCCCAGACATCTTGGAGGTGCCAGCAACCCGCGTTCGAAAGGTGATAGGAATCTCTGCGAGCTTGCCACCAAGTCGATGAACCTCATACGCCATTTCTACCTGGAAACCATAACCGTCCGCTCTGATTCTGCTCAGGTCAATCTCCTTGATAAGGCCAGCACGGTAGGCCCGAAAACCCGATGTTGCGTCTCTTATCGGGACACCGAGGGCGAAACCGGCATAGAGATTTCCTCCCTTAGAGATCGCAAGGCGCAGCGGAGGAAGGCCCGGACTCGAACCTCCCGGAACGTATCGCGACCCAATAACTAGGTCAGCGCCTTTGTCTAATTCGCTCAAGAGATCGGGAATTGACTCGGGGTCGTGAGAAAGATCGGCATCAATCTCCAAGATCGCAGATGCCCCAGAATCGAGAGCTAGGCGAAAACCATCCTTGTAAGCACTCCCTAAACCGGACTTCGAAGGCCTTTCCAGCACCCTCACAGCCATGCCAGCGTCAGCGAGTCCCTTTACAATTAAAGCCGTGCCATCGGGGCTCGAATCATCGACGACCAAAACAGTGGCTTGAGGGACCGCCCCAAGAACCCTTTTCACCAGGTCTTCTATATTTTCCGCCTCCTGGTAGGTCGGAACGACCACCCACGGGCACAAAGAAGGTTGAGATATAACCATGCATTCCTCACATTCGGCACAAGTGAGAATAGTCGCTGCCTCTAGCATTGATAATCGTGCTTGTTTGGATGGACTTAGAAATGACTGGGCTAGACCCAAAAAAACACGTCATAGTAGAGATCGCAACTCTTGTGACGGACGACGACTTGAACATAATAGAGGAGGGGCCCGATCTCGTAATTAAAGCGACCCAAGAGCAATTGGATCAGATGGACAACGTCGTTGTCCAGATGCACAACCGCTCGGGACTTATAGCTGAGATGGCCTTCAGCGAAATTACTCAAGAGCAAGCCGAGGCCGAAACACTGGCATTCATTCGTCGCCACGTGCCAAAAGAGCGCATGGCGCCGTTGTGCGGGAACTCGATTGGGACCGACAGGCGATTCCTGGCCGAGTACATGCCCCAAATAGAGAACTGGCTCCACTACCGTTCAATAGACGTATCGAGCATTAAAGAACTCGCCCGCCGGTGGTATCCAGAGGAACTTAAGGCAGCTCCGAGCAAAGCTATGGGCCATAGGGCTATGGATGATATTAAAGAGAGTCTCGCCGAACTAGCCTATTATCGAGATTCTTTGTTTAAAGAGCGAAAATCAGAACCCTTAACTACCCTGGAGCAAGAACAGACCTCCTAGCAGGACCCAATCATCAAATAAGCATTCGCATCGCCGATCTTGACTTCAGATCTGATCAAGCTGAGGTCCTATTCGGCGTATCAAGTCAGTAAGTTTTTGGACCATATCCGCGCCCTGGGAAAAATCAGCCAAGAGAACCCAAATGCAAAGTTGCTTCGAAATTCCGAACTGACCACCGCGTGATCCCATGTGTCAATTAGCCGGTAGAGCAGTCGCCTGAGGCAAGAAAATCCCGCAGACTTGCTCTATAGTCCATTCGCCACAAATTACCTAACCCATGTGGCCGGATTCCACGGCACCACTTTGCAAAGTTTTACAAATGACCCCATAGAGTCACTGCCAACGGCGGAAACAGAATAAGCAGTTACACCGGCCTCCTTAAAGGCCTCAATCCTTTCGAGGATGTAGCTCCGCGATCCAGCCAGGGAGGTCTAGCGAATAAAGTCGATCCGACGAACCTCTGCCACTGCTCCCTGGCGTCTTTTCGCCAAATATAGCTCCTGTATCTTCGCTGCCTCTTGCTCGTATCCATACCAACAGGCCAGGTCGTTATGAAGGCTCCTCCGTCCCCAGACAGTATCAGCGATTATCTCGCAGACCACGAGACCTCGTGTTCGGGTCTCTCGGGCGGCTGGTAATCATCCCTGTTACCGTCACATGGACAGATGCCGGAGGCATCAAACCACCGCATTGTTGGGGCTGTGTGCGACTCCGCCATAACTAGCGACGGGGTCGGTGGCGACGGTGACTTCCCGATCAAAAGAGTGGTCTCCAGCAGAACTATGGCGGGCGACCTTTCGCAGTTCTCCATCGGCCTTTTGGCCTCCGGCTCGGGCACGCCCTTGTTGACTGCGGGTGTCTTTGTCCGGTACCAGGCCCAATGGGAGGATGGAGAGACTGGATTAATCAACTGCGCCATCAGGCACACACCCACGAACTCTGTTAGAGCTGCCAAGTTTTTTGCTGCATTGAAGTCTCGATCTAAAACCAGTCCGCAGTGCTCGCAGCGAAACACGCTTGCGGATCGTAAGAGACCCGCATTTTTCATCCGACACAAAAAGCAGATCTTTGACGACGGGCACCAGCGGTCTGTGACCCACAACTCCGATCCATGCCAAGTGCACTTGTAAGTGGGCTGACGACAGAACTCGCCAAGAGCGGCGTCATGGAGGGCGTCGTTGTGGATGTTCGACGCCTTGGAGTGGGTTCGGGCTAGATGGCGGTAGCCCATCAAAGTTGGAGAATCGAGTCGGTAGGCTTCGGCCACTTAAACGAAATCCAATCCCTCCCTCTCAAACTCGGAAATCTGAGACAGCGAGGAGTGGAAATCTGCGCCATAAATCAACTGTATGCTGATTCTCATCCACTCTCCTTCTTCAATCGACCAAGACATTGCTCTGAACTCGCCGGTTTCCATGATGGCCAATACTCTGTTTCAGTCGCCGATTTCAGCCATTGGCCGTTTTCTGGAGGTAATCGAAAGGCGCGTACCCAAGGGCCTTGATATTTTGTAACGTATTGCAATGGCGATGACCGTTTCACAAGCGACCGAATTACTCACCTCCAAGGGGCAACCCTTCGAAGTGGCGAGGGAAGAGATCCGGGGAGTACCAACCTTGGTTTGGGCGAATGCACCAAAGACCCTCGTAGAGCTTCTTCGCGACTCTAAACGGCACGGAAACAAAACCTTCTTGGTTTATGAAGACGAAAGGTACTCTTTCGAAGATCATTACGAGCTGGTCACCAAATTTGCAGGCGCCCTTAGGGATTTGGGTGTGGCCAAAGGAGATCGAGTAGCGATTGCCATGAGAAACTATCCTGAGTGGATATACTCCTTTTGGGCGGCTATCTCTATTGGGGCGATCTCGGTACCCCTCAACGCTTGGTGGAGCGGAGATGAGCTTGCGTATGGCGTCAAAGACTCTGGTTCCAAAGTACTGATCTTCGACGAGGAGCGCATACAAAGAATCGCGCCTTGCCTCGAGGAATTGGCGTCTTCATCGAATCTTCAGATCATCACCGTCCGGTGCACAGAAGATACCAGATCAAAGATTCCTCGCTCAATTAGCCAAAAAAGGATTCAAGACCTGCTCGCACAAGAAGCTCCAAGTCAGATCGACCCCGCTGTATTACCAGATGACCCAGCGGTCATCTTCTACACGTCGGGAACAACTGGCAAACCTAAAGGGGCTATAGGAACTCACAGAAACCTCGCCACCAACCTCATGAATGCTTTCTTCATCACAACCAGGTCAACAATGCTGGTCAAGGAGAGGGGCACCATACCCGCACCAGAGAACGAAGATCCCGTGGAGTCAACCTATCTGCTCTCAGTTCCACTATTTCACGCCACCGGATGCTTTGCGACGATGATTCCAAACCTAGTCGCTGGCAACAAGATTATTTTGATGAGGCGTTGGAACCCGGAAGACGCCTTGGCGCTAATTGAAAAGGAAAGCGTAACTTTTTTCGGTGGCGTACCAACGATGGTGTGGCAAGTGCTAAATTCGCCGGACTTTCCAAGGCGCGACACGTCGTCGATCCGAAATATCAGCTATGGCGGAGCCCCAGCTCCTCCGGAATTGGTTAGAAGGATCAAGGAGCATTTCCCAACGGGTCTACCTTCAAATGGTTACGGCTTGACCGAAACATCTGCGATAGCTGCGATGAACGTCGGTGACGACTACGTTCGTAAACCAGACTCCGTAGGTCCCCCAGTACCCGTCTGCGAAGTGCGCATAGTTGGATCGGACGGAGTGGATCAGGGTATCAATACTCCGGGGGAACTGTGGATCAAGGGTCCAAACGTCATACCTGGCTATTGGAATAATGAAGCCGCTACAGCTGCGAGTTTCAGCGATGGCTGGCTCCATAGTGGAGACATGGCTTTCGTCGACGAAGAGGGTTACCTCCACATCGTCGATCGGACAAAAGACATGCTGATCAGAGGGGGTGAAAATATATATTCTTCAGAGGTAGAAGGCGCAATTTACGAACTTCCGTCCGTAGCCGATGTTGCGGTGGTCGGAATACCTGATCTTGTACTCGGGGAGGAGGTCTGCGCAATAATTCAACCTAGACCGGGTCACTCAATCTCTGAGCAGGAAGTTAGGGACCATGTTGCGAGCCGACTGGCACACTTCAAAGTACCTAAGTACGTCTACTTTAGAGAGGACTCATTACCCCGAAACGCCGCCGGGAAGCTACTTAAAAGACAGTTAAAAAACGAAATCATCGACTCTGAGTCTAAATAGTCCATGGTTTCGGCGCTTCAACCCATGGGATTCGCTAGTCGCTAAGAGCCTTGCTAAGCAAGTTACTAGACGTCGTTCAATTCCTACCGCCAGATCGAAAACAGCCTTATTCGAAAAACAACTCATCGTCGGGACTGAGTCCTCTCATGTTGTCTATTTGGCTGTTAAGTCCTTAGGCCAAAAAGGCTTTATTGTTCAAGTCATCGACGCTGAAACCTATCAACTTCGCACTATGAATTGAATAGACCGCTTTTAACCTGACTACTTTGTCCAGCACTGGTGCGCATACCGGGGTTAACTTTTTCGGGCACTAAAAAACCACCCAATCATCTCCAATCCAGGGGTGAAATCTTAGACATCCTTAAATGGTTGAATTCTCAAAGTCGAATGCGACCTCGTCGAGTTGATGGACGCCGCCCCAACTCACTCTCTATAAATTTCCCTGCAGCTCAAGCTGATGAAAATCAGCGCCGAATTTATTGTCGACTGTTTCTATCAGCAATTACGACTATACGCCGTCTACGGTAAAGTGGGAAGTGTGGATTTACACTCTGAGCCCGATCACAGCAACAGCTCAATCTCCCACCCCGCCAAAGGCGGGTCACTCAAGATCGTCGTTGGACTTAATCTTCTACTGGTAGTCGTGCTGGCTTTTGGCGGCTATCGCTATCATTCTTTGGTGCTGTACTCTGCGGCGGTCCATCAATTCGTCGACAGCGCGGGAGTCGGAATCACCCTGTCTGCATTGATCCTCTCTTTGAGGCCAGCGTCTTCGAGACACAGCTACGGGCTAGCTCGTCTCGAAATTCTAGCTGCGCTCTTCAACGGCGTTATATTGCTTGCGACCACCGCCTGGATCGTTGTAGAAGCGGTACACCGCATTGAATTGCCCACCCGCACCAGTGGAGGAGCAGTGGCCGAGCTCGGCATAGTGGGCGGCGTCATATCCTTGGTCTCGTTCCTCCTACTGCACGAAAAATCTCCGACATCCCTTGCAATGCGAATCAATGCCCTACACTTTGCCGCAGACTCGTTCGCCTGGGTAGTCACTATCGGCTCCGGCCTTTTAATCATCGCTACAGGAGCAAAGCTGATAGACCCGATTTCATCGATTCTTGTTTCATCATTTGTCCTCTTTGCAACTTGGAAGCTGGTAGCACAAACGGTAGACGTTTTACTCGAGGCGACTCCGAGGGACGTCGTGCCATCGGAAATAGTCACCGAAATCCTCCGGCAACCCGACATCACCGATGTGCACCACCTGCATATTTGGAGCCTCGGCTCTGAGACGCCCGCTCTGTCGGCGCACATAGTGTTCACTGAATCGATAGATCTTCATGTCGCCCAGGTCCGGGCGGATGCCATAAAAGAGATCTTGGCCGAAAGGTTTCACATCGATCATGCCACTATTGAGATCGAATGTCACCCCTGCGAAGCACCAACCCACTAGCTGCGCAATTACCATGCGAAAAACTGACCTTCACTTAAATACTTCATCTCCCTCAAACGCCTTTCGTGATAAGGCTCTGGCAAGAAACGTAGGCCATTCACGGCGAGGGAAATATAGCTTATAGACATGGTCAAAAAGATGGAATCCCAGGCGGAAAGCTTTCTGACGAATCCCCGCCTCCCCGCAGTTGCGGTGATACTCGGTGCTTTAGCGCTGTACTTATTGCTTCCTGGACAGTTGACCTTAGGGCCTTCTTGGATCCTTGCGGCTCTAGAAGCGGCTCTAGTCATCATTCTCGCAATAACTTCGCAGTACCGCTCAAAACATGCAAAGTCACTGCGCTACTTGTCCATCCTACTTATAGGCCTCATCGGACTTGCAAATCTAATTTCGGTGGGCCTATTGGTCCATCTTCTTCTTCACGGCACTCTGGCGAGTGGGACACAGCTTTTCTTCTCTGCCTTGGAAATTTGGCTCACCAATGTCTTGGCATTTGCACTCTGGTTCTGGGAAATCGACCGAGGGGGACCGGTTGAAAGAACGAAAGATTTAACGAGCTATCCGGATTTTCTTTTTCCGCAGATGACGCAGACTGGCCTTTGCGATCCCGATTGGATTCCGGGCCTGGTGGACTACATCTATCTGTCTTTGACCAATGCAACCGCATTTAGTCCAACTGACACGATGCCGCTAAGTCCAATTGCGAAAATTTTGATGGGAGTCGAATCTCTGGTCTCTCTGCTGACCGTGACTATCGTGGCGGCACGAGCGATCAACATCCTTCACTAGTCCAAGACAATTAACGGCATTGCATACGACCGAGGCGAATTACGCGCTCCGTTTATTGCAAACGGAGCGGATCCAGTGTCGGGCTAGCCCCCAGGAGTGTGCCTTCGGGTCGAGAAGGTCAAAATGTCCTTCATCATCGATCTCGATAGTCTCAATCGAATCGCCTTTGGCCTTCGCAGTTTGTACAAACTTTCGACTCATGTCAATCGGGACAATAGAATCCTTCTTGCCGTGGACGACTAATGCTGGAATGCGGAGTGGCAGGAGTTCCAAAGGGGACGTTGCCACATACCTGCGGGGGACTTCCTCTGGCATGCCACCGAGAAAGATCCTTATTGCACCGCCAGAAAGCCCCCTGTCGGCAAAGCTGATCAGATCGGTTATCCCGGCAAGGGTTACCACGCCAGCAATAACTACCGACCCGCCGTCTCGGAGATTCCCGGAGTTGCTATTGAATCGGGCCGATACGGAAGCTAGCCACAAGGCTAACTGCCCACCCAATGAATGTCCGACCAGTACGACTCTACTTAT
>JAJZCF010000243.1 GCA_021846265.1 Actinomycetes bacterium
AGAAGCGAGTACAGAACAGCTATCGTACATGTCACCTTGACAGGGGCTTCTTATCGCCTAGCTCACGACTCATGCCACACAGCAGCGCTGTTATGGAACCAAGCTGTGGACTTTGTCCATGGTGAATGGAAAGCCAAACGTTCTCCGAGTAAGTACGCTATCCAAGCGCATCTCAACTCGCTAGATCGACAAGATCGTCCACTACACGCCCACACCACTGAGATCATCGCCCACGATCTACATGAGGCGATTAAGACGTCTCACGCCAACCGCAAGAACGGGATGAAGGTTAGATCTCCTTGGCGTAAGAAGAACTACCGACCTCTATCGTTCACTAAAAACTATGGCTGGCGTATCACTCCGTCCAACAGGCTCAATCTTTCGCTTGGACGAGGCAGACCGGGGATTAATCTGCCCGTTCCCGCTGTTCTTGACTCCGCAACCAACAAGAACGTTGGTCCTGAGCTATGGGGTGAAATTCAACTCTGCTGGGACCAAGACAACAGACGGTTCAGCCTACATATCCCTTACCAGACGGTGCGTGAGATCTCTACCGGTCACGCTGTAACCGCAATCGACGAGGGCGTCATCAACCCGATGACTCTAGCTACCTGGGTAGATGACACAACCATAGACGTAACGATCATCAACGGACGTGAAGGTCGAGCTATCAAACGTCAGAGAAACAAGTCTGTAGGGGTTATCCAAAGGAAGTTATCTAATGCCAAGAACGGCTCTAAGCGTCACCGTAGGCTGGTAGCTGCAAAGAAACGAGTAAAGGCAAAGGCAAAGAACCAGCTTTGTGACTTCGATCACCAGGTCTCACGCAAAGCAGCCAATCATGTCATCAACCACAACACCACCAGGCTCATAGTTGGTGACGTGCGAGGCATAGAAAAAGAGACCAAAGCCAAACGGCGTATGGGCAGACATGGCCGCCAGCAACTGTCCCAGTGGTCGAGAGGAGTACAGGAAGGCTATCTCCGCGAGAAAACCAACGTAGAGGTAGAACACTTAAACGAGTCGTACTCCAGCCAAACCTGTCCGGCGTGTTTAACACCCAACCGACCCTCGGGTCGATACTACCGATGCAAGAACCCCGACTGTGGATTCACTTGTCATCGAGACGCCGTAGGAGCAGTGAACATTCTCCAGAAGGCGATATACGGGGAATACATACCCATAGGACCGGATGCTACTATCCGTGTCACGTATCTCCGGGCTGTCGAACGCTGGTCACTTGACCAACGTAAAGCACACCGCAAGGTGCAGTGCCAAAAGGCCAGAGCCCTGAGTAGTGCCCAGAACCGGGCCTTGTCTGACGTAATTCAGATCAGCAAGCCGAAGCTAGCAAACTCATTCACCAGTACCGATTCATCGGTACCAGACCCGTTGGTCGTGGTGGCGTGATGGGAGTGATGTTCGGTAACCTCGACCATACGGCGGAGCTAGAAGCCCCGTCTGTAAGGGCGGGGAGGTTCACTTTTAATCGTCAATTAGCAGAATTTCACTCCACGATATTTGCTGAGATGTCAGCCCTCGCAGTGGCTACCTCATCTATCAATCTTGGGCAGGGGTTCCCCGACAGCGACGGTCCTCATGAGATAGCAGATGCAGCAATTGAAGCAATTCGAGCGGGGCATAATCAGTACCCGCCGGGTCCTGGGATTCCAGAGCTTCGTCGAGCGGTAGCTTTGCACCAGTTGCGCTACTACGGAATTGAGGTTGACAGCGAGACGGAGGTATTGATAACTGCCGGAGCGACCGAAGCGGTCTGTGCGGCAATGGTCGGCCTTTGCAACCAAGGCGATGAAGTCGTCTTGTTTGAACCGTTCTACGACTCTTATGCCGCTTCGGTAGCGATCGCTGGGGCAACTAGAAAAGTAGTTTCGCTAAAAGGGGCGCGGTTTGAGTTTGAACCATCCGACTTAAAAAAGGTGATTTCCGATAGAACGAAGATCATTTTGCTCAACACGCCTCATAATCCCACTGGCAAGGTTTTCACGGAACAAGAACTCAGTGCTATTGCGGAAATTGTAGTCGAAAATGACCTCTTGGTCGTTGTCGATGAAGTTTACGAGCACCTTGTGTTCGAGGGTAGGCACCTACCAATATCGACATTCCCCGGAATGAGAGACAGAACTCTAACCATATCGTCGGCCGCAAAAAGTTTTTCATTTACTGGCTGGAAGGTGGGATGGGCCACTGGCCCGGCTCCTCTAGTAGCGGCAACTCGTTCGGCGAAGCAGTTTATGACTTATGTCAATGCGGCTCCATTCCAACACGCAATTTCATATGCACTTGACAATGCTGAACTCTTTACTGAACAGGTAAGAAGGCCAATGGAGGAGCAGCGAAACCTCCTTGTTGAAGGGCTTAATCGGCTTGGATTTTCGACATTTCCTACGTCAGGCACCTACTTTGTAGTATCAGACTTAGGCGGCTCAAGCGGAAGCTCTGCTGCGAGATTCTGTGTTGAGCTGGCAAATCTAGCGCAAGTCGTCACCATACCTGTATCAG
>JAJZCF010000244.1 GCA_021846265.1 Actinomycetes bacterium
ACGTCGAGCCAGGTTATCGTCCTTCGTGGCCATCACCGGACAATGTAACCGTCGGACCAGCAGAAGACTACATTACGCAACCCGTGACCGAAATATTGGCACGCAATCCCGAGATGTCACCGAAGGAGTTCCTTGCGGAGGTTCGAGCGATCGCCTTAGACCTCGTCGAGGTTACAACTTCGTCGAGAACTGGATTAGTCGAAATGACAAAAAGGGGCGTATCGAAGGGATCTGGAGCTATGCGTCTACTCAAGATGTTAAATATCGACGCCAAGAACGCCGTTGCCTTCGGCGACATGCCTACCGACATTGAAATGGTCTCGCTAGTCGGCTTAGGTGTAGCGGTCGCCAATGCACATCCGGACCTACTCTACGCCTGCGATATCGTTTGTGGATCCAACGAGCAAGACGGTCCCGCCTCGATACTCGAGAAGCTGATATCGAAGAGACTTTCCCTGCCAGGACTTACGATCCCAAAAAGCTAGACGCCATTCGTTCCTCCTCTGGCTTACCCAAAGAAAGCAAGACTTAGCCATCCAACACTTGCGGCTTTGGTCGATTCACATTCACCATCTTGATGGGCAGCACTAGTCCAACTTATGCACCCTCACCATCGGCCCTCAAGTCACCGGCCCTGAGCTAATGTTGACCTTGATCTTTGCCAGGAGAAATCAAACCTTCGGCGAAGCTGCCTGGGTGGTCAGGCCGGCAGCAGCGAGCAGTTGACGATTCGCAGCCGCCCCCAAATCGCCCGGCCTTCACGTGTACTGCGGGGCCAGTTCAGCCAAGCGTTTTCAAAAAGGCGACCTCCTCAACGAGGAGGTCGCCACGCCGATAATCGAAGTGTGGCGACCTCGATCCCAAAAAACGACTAGTGGGCCTGGACTGCCGAGAACTTCGGGGCTAGCAACCGTTATGTTCCGAAACTTTTAACTACTCGCCTTTAAAGACAGCCTTACCGGGTCCAGATTCAAAGAATGATTTGACTCCGATTACAGCGTCTTGAGTGGTGAAAACCTCAGCGAAAAGGCGCCTTTCTAGTCCCTGGCCGTGTGCCAACGAATCTGACAAGCCGACATCGATGGCCCTCTTAGCTAGCCCTTGGGCCACTAGAGCGCCTTTGGCAAACTCTGACGCCCATTCGATCGCTTTGGTCAAAACCTCTTCTTTGGGTACTACCCGATCAACGAGCCCCATAGACAGTGCCTCAACAGCGCCGACCTGGCGTCCCGAGAAGATCAAATCCTTTGCCCGAGAGGCGCCAATGAGCCGAGGTAGCCTCTGCGTGCCACCACCGCCCGGAATAATACCCAGCAGGATCTCAGGCTGGCCAAACTTAGCATTTTCCGCCGCCAGTCTAAAATCGCACGCCAAAGAGAGTTCGCAACCGCCCCCCAGCGCAAACCCGGTGACCGCCGCTATCGTTACCCGAGGGATCTGGGCGATCGCGTCGAGCGTCTCATGGAACATTCCTCCCACGGTCAGGGCCTCTTTTGGACCTGCAAACTCAGAGATTTCCGCGCCAGCGGCAAAGAGTCTTTCGCCGCCATAGACAACGACAGCTCCTGGAGGATTTGCACAGAGGTCCTTGGATGCGTCTCTTAACTCGGAAAGCAGCTCTGCTGATAGGGCGTTCATCTTCGGTCGATCTATCCTCAACACCACGACACCGTTGCCCTGAGGCTCTACTCTGACAAATTGGTTCGACACTTCGACCTCCATCAAGCCCCTTCCCAAAAGGGGGTATCGTTACCTGAACTAACACACATAGTAGGTGGCCAACTGATCCGACCGTATTTGGATCCTGGTAATGCTACGAATTTCTTACTTGGCGTGAGATGTATTCGATCCAGGCGGAAAATACCTCTTCTGCCCTGGATAGAGGGTCGGACTTAGTCGGAGAAAACCCTTTTGAAAAAGTTGCGAGCTCAATTTTAGCCAATTCAACCAGATGCCGAATGGTCTGTTCCTCGTCGCGATTTGTCCGAATCTCCTCAAGTCTTCCAGATGTCTCCAAGAAGTCGCGATGCTCTAGTATCGCTCGAAATACCTCGTCAACTCCACGGTCCAACGACGCCATGGTCTCAAGCACCTTTGGACGCCAAGCGCCCTTAGGAGCTAGGTCGAGCATCGCCTCGATATCCCTCTTCGTCGCCTTTACGCCATCGCGGTCTGCCTTATTGATCACAAAAAGATCTGCAATCTCCATCAAACCGGCCTTGTTCGCCTGGATTGAGTCCCCCCAACCAGGATTAATTACCACTACGGTGGTGTCGGCAGCACCAGCTACCTCTACCTCCACTTGACCAACCCCCACGGTCTCAATGAGCACGTCTTTAAAGCCCGCTGCGGCCAGCGCCTTGGCGGCCAGGGGAACCGAGGTGGAAAGGCCTCCTAAATGGCCCCTGGTGGCCATAGATCGAATGTAAACCCCATGGTCTGAGGCATGGTCGCCCATGCGAATACGATCTCCCAAAATTGCGCCACCCGAATATGGCGAGGTTGGGTCGACTGCCAGCA
>JAJZCF010000245.1 GCA_021846265.1 Actinomycetes bacterium
TGACTTTTCCGTTAATTCCTTTAAAAAGCAATTGCAATTCACTTAAACAGCAATTGCAATTCACTTAATTCGTTCTTGCAATTCTTTAAACCCGGATCTCGACAGGATTCTCGGTAAAACTTTCTGCTAGGCAGCAGCCATTGGGGCTGGCGCTTGGCAAAAGGAGCCAAGAGATGACCCGTAACAAAAGATGGGGAATGGATATGGAATACATCAAAGAAGTGCTGCGACTGTGGTACGAGACCGACCACAATCGCTATCAAATTGCCACTGCGCTAGGGATTAGCCACCCCACGGTGACCCGGTTCATTAGAATCGCCGAGAGCAATGGCGGCATGACGATGCTCGAGTTGAGCGATGCGCAGTTGAAGGAGATCTTCTATCCCGTTGGCCCGGGGAGAAAAGAGGTCCTCGATAAAGCAGAGATTGATTGTGTCGAGGCGTCATCTGAACTCAAGCGCCGGGGGGTGACGCGCCAGCTCCTCTACGAGGAGTATCGGGATAACAATCCCGGGCATGCCTTTAGCTATTCGGTATTTTGTAACAAACTTCGGGACTACGAGAACCGGCAGAGATTGTCGATGCTTTTGGATCACAAACCCGCAGAGGTGCTCTATCTCGACTACTGCGGCGACACGGTGCCAATTTACGATCGGACCAGTAACAGAATAGCCTATGAGGCCGAGATTTTCGTGGCAACTTTGGCCGCTTCGGGTTACAGCTTCTTCGAAGGCCACCTCGGCCAGGACTCGGTGTCTTTCGTGGGAGGAATCACCATGGCGCTCAGTTACATCGGCGGCGTGGTAGCGAGACTGGTTCCCGACAATCTGAAGGCCGGTGTGATCACCAACAACAAGTCCGATCTCAAGCTCTCCCGGGCAATGATGGAACTTGGGGCCTATTACGAGGTATTTGTCGATCCGACCAGAAAATACCGAGCGAAGGATAAAGCCAAGGTCGAGGAGCGCGTAGGTTTCATCCAAAGACATGCTCTAGCTGCGCTTCGCAACGAGAAGTTCTACTCGCTCGAAGAGCTCAATGGGGCATTGGCTCCCCTCCGAGAGGCAATCAATCAACGCCCCTTTACCAATAAGCCCGGGAGCCGGTCAGAACTCTTCGAGAAGGAACGGGAGTTCCTAAGACCCCTCCCGCTCCTTCCCTTTAGCTATGGAACCTGGAAAACCGTCTCGGTCCCACCCAATTATCACATAGAGATCGCCCAATGCTCTTACTCTGTGCCAAATCAGCTGCGCAACAAGAAAGTGGAGGTGAGAATCGGCGAGACGGTGGTGGAGATCTTCTTCGAGGGGACACACGTCGCTACCCATCGAAGGAGCCACACTCCCGGCGAGGTGGTCACCTTGCCCGCACACCTGCATCCCGCTCACCGCAACTACCTCGCAAGGCTCGATCGCGATGGGGCGATCGCTGAGGCTGCCGCCATCGGACCTTCAACCGCCGAGATGGCAGCCCGGGTGATTGACGCAGCAAGAATCGGCGAGACCGGCCTCAAGTCGGTGTGGCGGATGCTTGGTCTGGCCAAGGAGTATTCTCGAGACGATCTCGAGAAAGCCTGCCAATACGGCCTTGGGATCGGCGCCAACTCCCGCCAATCGGTCGCCTCGATTCTCAAGAGCCGGGTCCATGAGGCACCGCCTCCGAGCGAGCCTCCGAGCCCTGCCCATGAGCACCTGAGATCCAAGGGATACTTCAATAATGCCGAGGTCTCGTAATGTCAAGCCATCTGAACAACATCGACAACTTCTCCGCTCTGAGGCTTTCCGACGCACGTAGCGAGTACCAGCGCCAGATCGCAGATGTCACCTCAGAGTCCCTGGGCTTTATCGAGCGCGTCGACCTCATCCTTACAGCAGAGATGACGATGCGCTACAACCGGCGCGTAGCCCGGCGCATCAGAGAAGCTGGTCTTAGAACTGTGGCCTACAAAGAGGAGTTCTCCTTCGAGTCGGATCGGGGAATCACCAGATCTGCATTTGCCAATCTGGTCTCGCTGGCTTGGGCGAGCAGTACCCATAGCGTGCTCATCTCTGGGGCTACTGGAGCTGGCAAGACCTATCTGGCTTGCGTGATAGCTACCGAAGCCGCCCGACGCGAGATGACGGTGAGGTACCATCGCACCAGCGACCTCATCGAGAAGCTCGCTCTCGCCAGAGCTGACGGGAGCCATCGCAATGTGGTGAATCTCTATCGCAAGATGGATCTGCTCGTGCTCGATGATTTCGGCCTCAGCCCGATCTCTATTTCGGCCTCCCGGGAACTGCTGGAGATTCTCGATGAGCGTGTCGACGTCGCCCCGACGGTGATCGCCTCTCAGTTTCCTCCCGATACCTTCCATCAATTGATAGAAGATGCCACCGCGGCCGATGCGATCCTTGATCGCATCATTCATGACGCCATCGTGGTTACCCTCACCGGAGAGTCGATGCGCAAGCTCAGGCTCAGGCACAACCAAGGTGGCCAAAGATGAAGAGGTCTGATACGGAGTTTTG
>JAJZCF010000051.1 GCA_021846265.1 Actinomycetes bacterium
TAAGGACTATCAGAGGCGTGATCGACTCCTCGCATACGAAGGCGCCGGGATACTTCTTGCGATATTGGGTACATGGGTAGTGTCCTATCTTGCCTCCTTTTCACTCCTTCTTCTGCCGTCCATTAACTCCCCATTCGAAGCTTTCAGGGAGGCGGGCGGCTCGATGCTCACCCTCGGATTCGTATCTACCTCCTCGGTTTGGGCGACCCTGGTAGATTTTCTAGCTGGCGGCATCGGGCTTGTGGTGATTACCATCCAGATTGCATATCTGCCAACTCTCTATAGTGCTTACAATCGACGAGAAACTGAAGTAACCCTCCTCTCCTCAAGAGCGGGAGAGCCGCCATGGGGGCCGGAACTTTTGGCTAGATCGCGTTTGTCAGGACTCATCGAAGATCTCCCCTCCTTTTACCGGGTATGGGAGCGTTGGGCCGCCGATGTCCAGGAGAGCCATGTGAGCTACCCGGTGCTCACTCGATTCAGATCCCCCCAGCATTCGACTTCGTGGGTAGTGGCGTTGCTGGCGGTCTGTGATTCAGCTGCGTTGTATGATTCAGTCTCCCCGAGTCTCTGTCCGATTGAAAGTCGACTCGCCCTTAGGTCGGGCTTTCTCTGCTTTCGACACTTGAGCAAGAACATGGGAAATGAGGTGGATGAGGATCCCAGCCCGCATGACCCGGTTGATTTGAAATTTGAAGATTTCCTTTACGGCTATCGCCGCTTGGCTGAAGCTGGATTTCCTCTAGAGCGTGAGCCCGAAGAGGCTTGGATACATTTCAAAGGCTGGAGGGTTAACTATGAAAAGTCGGCCTATTGGCTAGCCGAAGTGCTGGACGTAGTCCCAGCGGAATGGGCGGGTAGGCGTAGGGGTGGTGATTTTCCGATCGGATTCGTTTTCTTGAAAGACCGTACTCCGGAAGATCCCGATGCCGACCAGGGGATTCCGTTTACACCGCCACCTCGGGACGTCGAATAGAGACTTATTGACGGGCAGCATTGGGGGTCAATCTTTCTAGTGGAGTCAAAAAATGTGGCTTTTAAACCGCAAGCGAATGTTTGCGGCAAGCTGTGCAGGGCCAGGTTGGGATCTCAGAACAGGATCGCGGACACTTTAACATTTGAGGATCGAGTCCAAGTTATCTTTTCAAATTCCAATTAATTAGATATAAGTTTGACCCTTATAAGTGGCCTATTTCCATTGAACAATCGTTGAATAATAGCGATTCTGTAAAGCCTGAGCTGGGGTGAAATAGATGAATGGAATGAAGGTATTTAATCTATATTTGATTTCCGAGTGACTGGGTATTACCCGCTTTGGAGAAAGACCGTAGAAAGAGAATTTCATGCCGCGCAAGTGCCCACCTGTCGAACATGAGCGGCACATGGGCTGGCATAACGGATTTGTGCGCTGGCTTGGGCTTTAGCTTCTGAGGTGCTTTATTCGGGTCGACACTTATGACAGGTCATCAATCAAATATTTGTCACTATTTGGGCTAGTCAACATCGTCAAGATTGAACGGAACCTGTAGTTCGTATGCTACTACAGGTGAGTAATGTTCGAGTTCAATTCTCTAGCTAAGAATTGTTTCATCCTAGGATAAGTCTGTGGTAAGGTTAAACGTTACTTTTGGTGGGCAAAGTCATGAAGTGTTATTGATGCGTGCCTAGTTAATCCACATGGTGAGCTGATAGTTGGTGACATCAGACGACGGACGCAAGGTCTCTGGAGTTTCTGGTCGGACGGAGATTGGAGATCAGGGCATTGAGGAGAACTACGCCGGTGGCGCGGGCTCTTCGTCGTTTAAACTAATTCAAAGCGATCGAAGTGCAACTGTCCTTCTTGCTTTGACAGTCGCCGTTGGACTGGGTTGTGCTGCTTACGCCATTGGCGTAAAAAACCGTCCGGTCCCAGCCTCTATGGTTATCTATCTGCTTTTTGGCTCGGCTATGGGGATCGCTTTTGCGATCCCGCTGACCAAGCTGAGTCGTCCATTGTCTGCTCTTGTTGGCCAGTTAGTTTTAGGAGCTTTCGGAGGCGCAGAGTACCTGAGGACCGGTTCGAGCCATTACACAGCGCCAGTACTGGTAGCACTTTTTGTACTTGCAGGGGTGGTTGAAGGGTCGGGTTTTGCCGCTAATCTCTTTCCCTTTGCGCTATTGGTCTTGACTTTTCCGGTGATAGTTCACGGTGTGAGTGTAGGCGAGGCTCTGCCAGGACTGATCGCAGTGTGTGTCGGACCTGCTATTGCGGAAGTTGTTGCGTCAAATAGGGGTAAAGGTCAATCGGCCAATGTGATCGCGGGTCATGTTCATCCGCTAGCGGCAGTAGCGTTAGACGACTCCTTCGAGTCGCTGGATGCCGCTATGTCGTCGGTCCGGGAAGTCCTTGGTGCCGATGTGGCGACAGTGGTACTGTGGGATTCCGAAAAAGGGAAGCGAGGCGAGTTCTATCGATCGGTTCCTCATGATGCCACGCTGTCTGGATCCGCTTTAGTCTTGACCGAGAGGGTATTGGTTCGTTTCGCCGAAAAGTTTGCAAAAGGAAATGAGTGTGGATTCGAAGTCGAGGAGATTCCGGAGACAAAGCCCTTTTTCTATACGACGTCAGATCTGCCGACCTCCTTCATTGAACCCAACTTTGAAGGTGAGTGGTTTAGGCGAGCGGACCGGGACGGGTTTTTAGTCCAACCGATCCCACTTGGCCATTTAGTGGCGGTGCCATTGGTATGTTCTGAAGAGCTGCAGGGAGCGCTTTTACTAAAAGTTGCTCTTTCGGAGAGGCCAGATTTCGCGCATGTGGAGGCAGAACTTTTTTCGGCAGCTGCCGCCTTAGCGGCCATCATTCAAAGAAGACTTAAGACCGATCGACTATTGGCCGATGCGGCGACCGACCACCTCTCTGGTTTGGCAAATCGTCGCCACTTCCTGAACCAGATGCAGTATGTTGAACCCTCCGACAGTGTAGCATTCGTCGATCTCGATGGATTTAAGATTCTCAATGACACCTTGGGCCACCACGAAGGCGATACAGAAATATCCAGATTTGCCGTCCTTCTTACGTCGAGCCTGCGATCAGGGGATCTTGCGAGCCGCTATGGCGGAGACGAGTTTGCGGTGATCTTCAAAGATGCGGATGAAGTTCAGGTGTGTGTAATTCTCGATCGAATAAAAAGGACTTGGGCCAGTGTCGGAAGGACGACTTTTTCGGCGGGGGTGGCTCAGGCCGACGGATTTGGGAAGCCTATGGACTTGCTTAGGCGCGCCGACTTGGCACTCTATGCTGCAAAGCGGAGGGGCCGTAACAGGGCAGTCGCCTCATCGTCGCTGACTCACGCAGAAAAAAAGGGTTCGATGGATCCGAAAAACAAGGGCGTGGAGTACTTAGGTGAAGACTTAGCCGATAATGCATAATTTAGAAGATTCATGATCCAGAAGGACTCGGCGAGTCAGTTGAAATTTTCCGTCATGGCTCCGTCGCTGCTCAGATCTCAAAAGAATCCTCGAGGTACTTACTTCCTATGTCACACCGCTGGAGATGTCGGCAGTACCTGCAGCTTGAGCCCGGTGATGCTAACTCGCTGAATTGGGTTTGAGTAATAACTGCGCGGCTCAGTTTGACATGGTTTTCAATGGAGAATGCTAACTGCTCTATCCAATCCTTAACTTGTCCAGCTTTATATAGCCGGAGGGTAGTATCGCCAGCGGCGGGGTCAACACGCAAGAGACCCGCCGGGGCGACTTCTGCTAACAAGAAGGAGTAGATAGCATCGAAATAATCCAGGTCTTGTCTTGCGCCATCGAATGACACGATCACCGGCCGTGTATCTAAAGTTCCTTCGGTAGGGATTATAGAAATATCGGTCCTGGAAGAGAGGATGAGCCGATTAGGAGATGCGCTCTGGAAGATTAGATCGATCAAGATGTCACTTTTGCGGTTGACATTGGTGTAGGTAAATCCCAAATCCGAAAGTTCTGAGAAGGGAATTAACTCGCCGATCCTGTTGAGTTGCGAGGAGAATGCACTTTTGTACGCAACAAACCGAGGGTCAGAACCGTTCCTTTTCGATCTGAGTCGGGCTAACTCCTTTCCGAGGGAGCTTTGGGACTCTACCGCCTCGTCGATAGCTTGATCCACTGCGCCTTCGATTTCAAAGTCACAGCTTTCAAGCTTGGTGATCGCCGACAGAGTGATCTGTCTTTGCGCCAAGGCCGGCTTCCATACGAATTTATCTTGAGACTTTGTCGCTGCCGCTAGGCACGGCTTGGAGTTGAATAGATCGTTTCTTTCCAGTTTTATATTTCCGGGGAGTTCGGCGATAATCTGGGCGTGATTGGCGCTGATCTGGTTAGTGACGAGGTTAGCAACCACTTCTCGTCTGTTGGATCTCGATGAGCCGGTATTGTCGCCCAAGGGATACGCTATAGCCTCATGGAGCCTGTCGAGGAATTCAGCTTGACGGCGATTAGTCATCGAGGCCCACTTGCATTCCGATTACCGATTCGATGGGGTCCTCGAATCCAATTGACACTACGGTCGAAGCCCAACCCAGACGGTCGTCTTCGGTCACTTCTGCGCAGGTCAAATTTATAGGACAATACTGGCACAGCTCGACCGATCTGGTAGCGGTTGCAGATTTAGTATTAGCTATTTCCACCATTTTAGCTATTGCTCCAAGGGTTCTACTTGTCTCATCCCCAAGTAGCTGCAAGCTCGGCACGATTAGCTCTAATCGATCGATAGCTAAGTAGTAGTTTCCGATCAACGACGGCGGTCGGTGTGACCTGAGTGTTTCCATTAGTGCGTACAGCCGGGCGTCCTCCACGTCGAAAATCTTTGGAGTGCCGCTTTTCACGTCGATAATAACCACGTCCTCGTGGTTTGGGTCGAGACCGCTGAGGACTACATCAGGCCTGCCGATCAACTGGAGTCGTGTGTTACAGAAGCTAAGGGCAATTCGATCTTGAAGGCGCAAGGAGAATTTGTCTCTTATGGTATCTGCGTCCCAGAAGGCGACCAATTTGGCATACCCCTCCTCAACTTTTGGCCTAACTAGATCCTCTACGTCAGGGTCGATATCTAGGCCGTCTCCCAAAGTGGAGAGGAATAAGAGAGCGTCCTTGGTCGGGTCTTCTAACACGCCGCCCGAAGCATGAAGGGTAAAGCAGGCATCAAGCAGGGTACCAGCGACCATCGCCGGGGTGGGCTTGTCTTTTGATGCCTGACTTTCTACCAAGTTTCGCTCACAGCGGAGAACCCGCCTTATTTTGTCCTTTGTGACCCGCAGCTCCCTCTGGTCGTAGTCGGTCAAAAGTAGGTCTGCTACCCCCTCGTTGAAGTGTTTGATGAGGTCGAGTACCTCTACCTGACTTACCTCAGGCGCCCGTATTTGCAAAGCTTGATCTAACGAGAGTCGATTCGCATCGATGGTGATCTGGCTGTTGGCGTTCATTTGGTTTCTCTCTTGCGTCACAGATGGCGCCTTGTTCTTACCTTATATACCGACAAGTTAATTGGGACCTGCGCTACAGATGGCACGACGTTCCTTTACGGTCTCGCATCAAGGCGCAACAAGTCATTCTGAGACCTTGCGGAATCGGCGGATCCGTCTTCGATCAACTGTCGGTCGGGTCCAACGGGGTTGGCAGGACGGCAGCGGCGGCGAAAAATCGCCGCCTTTCGCATAACGGGAATGGACTTTGCCTTCGAGCCTGATCCTGATCAATAATCAATTTATCCGACCGTCAGGCCCTCTGTACTAGGAGTGCGTCACTCTTGCCAAAAAGTGAAAGCTGTGAGTCCTGTTCTATCAAGGTCGCCTCGCCCGTTGTCAACTCTACGACGACCTTTTGACCGGTTGGGTTGGTGAGGTTTAACTTGACCGAAGCACCCAGGAAACTCTTGGAGACCAGCCTCCATTGGCCAGTGTCTGAGATCATTATCCCTAGGGCTTCGGGGCGGACCAGAACCTGGACATTGGTGCCGGTTTGAAATGGGGTATTTTTTGAGTCATAGCTGATTGAGCCTATCGACTCGACGTTGACCTTATCCTGGCTCACTATTACTCCGGATAGGCGGTTGACCTTTCCTACGAACTCTGCGACAAACTCCGTCGTAGGCTGTGAATATACGCTCAGCGGAGTGTCAATCTGTTCGATTTCTCCTGCCCTCATTACCGCTATTCGATCAGCGAGTGCCAAAGCCTCCTCCTGGTCATGGGTGACAAAGAAGGTAGTTATCCCGAGCTCAAGTTGGATGCGTCTGATCTCATCACGTAGCTGAGCTCGTACCTTTGCGTCAAGGGCAGAAAGTGGTTCGTCTAATAGCAGAACCTCGGGTTTGATAGCTAGTGCCCGAGCGAGGGCTACTCTCTGCTGCTGGCCCCCGGAGAGCTGATGGGGGTACCTATCTGCCTGAGGGGATAGGCCGATGAGGTCTAAGAGTTCAGCCGATCGCTTAGACCTCTCTGATGATGAAACTTTACGGACCTTCAGGCCGAACTCGACGTTGGCCTTTGCGGTCATATTTGGAAAGAGACTGTAGCTCTGGAACACCATTCCTATATTTCGCCGCGATGCCGGGAGTCGGGTGACGTCTTTGCTTCCGATCATGACCGTACCGCCGTCTAGGACTTCGAGACCAGCGAGTGCCCTAAGTGCTGTTGTTTTGCCGCAGCCAGAAGGGCCGAGAAGCACGATTAGTTCGCCTGGCGAGGCGCTGAGGTTCATGGACTTTAGTGCAGCGACGTCTTTGTAGTAGCGGCTTAGACCAATCAAATCAACCTTTACACCATTTCTGATGTTTGAGTTGGAGTCGGTGTTAGTAGCTTGAGTCATCTAATTTCATTCCAATCGAGGCGGGCGGTGAAAGAAAGTTCGAGGAAGTTAGGCAATTCCGGTGGTCTCCTCTTGTTCAATAGTTGTGGCCAATGAGACGGTCTTTTTCTTCGATGAAGCATTTCTTTGGCCGAAGATGATGATGATGACGGCTAATGGCATCCAGGTGAACAGGAGTGCTATCAGCGAAAGTGCAACTGCTTGGCTCGCCGCAACCTGGCCAACTTGGACCAGAAAGACCGGAAATGTGGTGAAGCTTAAAAGCGATGCGACTGCAAACTCGCCAAGGCAGAAGGCGAAGGCCAAAATAGCCGCACCCAATAGGCCAGATCTTAAGTTGGGCAGCACTACAAACCTAAGTAGTTTGATCCATCCGGCGCCTAGCGACTGGCCGGCGTCAACCAATGTCTTGAGGTCGATCGCTTGAACCGCTGAGTCGAAGGTTCGATAGCTGTATGGGAGCGCCAATATTACGTACTCAAGTGCGAGGATAACCGGGGTCCCCATGATTATATTCGGGAGGCTCTTGAAGGAAGTGATCACCCCAAGTGTCACCACGACCGAGGGTATGACCAGCGGAAGCAGAGATATCGACTCAAAGACCCGCTTGAGCTTCGGGACGCGCAAGTGAATCCAGACCACCGTAGGGATCAGAAGGGCAAGGGTGAGCAACACGGTACCCAGTCCGATCTTGACCGATAAAAACAGTGTGCTCCAGAACTGCGGAGTACTGAATAGCTGGGTATAGGCGGAAATTGTTATGGTGTTGTTGTTTCCCAAAAAGCTGAATCTTGCTGAAGCTAGTATTGGGATAATGAAGAAGATCCCTACGAGTCCCAAGATTCCGTAGCGGAAGGCCTTACCTAACTTCAGAACATTGGCGGCCCCTGGTTCTTTGCCATCTCGGCCGACGTTTGTCGTTACCGCAACCATTTGGATGCCTTCCTCTGCACGTACGCGTATAAAAATCCAGCCACGAGGACGATTGCGATCATTCCGGCACCTAAAGCGTCACCTAAATTAGTCTGACCCGCTAAAACGTTTCCGGAAATTAGTGCGCCCAGCTGGATTGGAACCAGGGCAATTGTTCCAGAGGTCAGTGCCTCTGCGGTGGCATACGCTGCGAAAGCGTCAGTAAATAGAACGATGAAAGCGGCAAGTATTGGGGGTGCAAGGAGGGGAATCCCTACCCAGCGCCAAAACTGCGCTCTCGTGGCTCCCAAAGACGAGGAGGCGTCTACCCACTCTTTTCTGAGTGCTTCGATCGGTGGAATCATGATTAGGACCATGAGGGGAATCAAAAAGTATTGATAGACGATCGTAAGTCCGAGGACCGAATAGAGGGAAAACCCATGGTCGTACGGATTAAATCCGGCATCGGTGAGGAGTTTGGTTATCACGCCAAAGTTTCCTACCGTGGCTATGAACGAGAAGGCGAGTGGTACGCCTCCGGTGTTCGCAAACACTGCGGAACCCGAAGATACCAAGGCCCTGACGATCCTGTTGGAGGATGCGCAGACTGCAAGGGACGCAAGTACTCCCACCACAGTCGCCACTATTGCCGCTGCGAAGGACAACTGGATGCTGTTTATAAATGACTTGAGGTAAACACCGTGTACGGCTTCGTTGAAGTTCGACAAGGTAAAGGTACCCGCACCGCTTTGGAATGCGGTTACCACTACCGAAATTGCCGGAATTACTAGAAAAAGTCCGAGATAGACGAGAAATGGAACCGTACCAATTCCATTATGCCAACGGCGCCTACCCCTTTTAGGTCTCAACCCGGCAGGACTGGGGGGGCTAGCCCCCCCAGTCCTGCTTTGAGCTGAATCCTCAACATTGGTTGAACTGGCCAACTCACTCCTTATAGTGCTTTTAGTACACTAACCAGCTATGTTAGGCCATTGAGATGCGACTAGCGACTGGGCTTGCGCAAGTTCGGCGGAAGTCGGGAAGGTCGGCTCTCCGGTTACGGCCGGCAGAAGCTTTACGTAGCTAGCGTTGGCCGTTCCAGCGGCTTGCATGGCAGGCAGAAGTATCGGCCGAGCAAAGCCCTTCAACCACAAGTTCTGTCCAGCTGGGGAGTATAGGTACTCTTCCCATAGCCGGGCGGCCGCCGGATCTGGAGCATTCGCAGAAATTGCCTGAGCGTAGTACGAGGCGTACTTAGCATTTGAAGGCACAAACACTTTCCAGTTGACTTTGCCCTTTACTGTCGCAGCGTAGGCGGCATTGAGGTAGTCCCAGTCGATATTTACCTTGATCTGGCCGCTCTCAATCACCGCAGGTGAGGACTGGACTGGAACATAATTTCCAGCAGCAGCGAGCTGCTTGAAGTATGTAAGTCCAGGCTGAATGTTCGAGAACGAACCACCGTTAGCTAGCGCTGCAGCGTAGACGGCACCAAAGGCAGCTCCGGCGCTTGTCGGGTTACCGTCTAGCGCTACTGCACCTTTGTATTGGGGCTGCAGGAGGCTGGCAAAGCTGGTTGGTGGGTTTGCGCCGAAGGTCCCTGCGTTGTAGCCGATCGATATGTAGCCGCCGTAGTCGAAGTACCAGGCTCCGTTCGCTGCTTTAGCATCGGCTGGGATTTGATTCCACTCCTGAACCTGATAGGGGGCGAAGAGGTTCTTTTGCGCTCCTAAAAGTGCGAAGGAAGGTCCGACGTCTACTACGTCAGGCTCTTTTGAAGTGCCTTTCTCGGAGGTGAGGGCGGCTAACTCCTCGGCGCTTGATCCATTTGGGTTTTCGCTAGTGACCGTGATCCCGTACTTTTGTTGGAAAGAGGAGATCAACTCACCGTAGTTTGCCCAGCCAGGTGGGAGGGCGACGACGTTGAGGTGCCCTTCCTTCTTTGCTGCCGCGACGAGCGCGTTAAACCCGCCGCCGGCGGAAGCCGACGTTACGCTTGACCAATTTACCGAGGCTGCGGTCGTCGCAGATCCAGAACTGCTTGACGATGAACTTGACCCGCATGCGGCGAGAAAGAGGCTCAGAGTACCGAGGCTTGCACCTAGTACTGCTTTTCTATTCAATTTTCCCTCCCAGGACTATATATTTCACTAACTCTCGGATGCTAGCCCTCAAGTCAGCCCTCTATCGATTTCTTCGATTGACTTCCACAAGGTAACCAGCCGTTGTGGACAGCAGCTTCATGCAAGTTAAACGAAAAGGAAACACACGGTAACCAATTAGTGAATTTCCATTACGTACTTTACCAAAAATACGCTTCCAAGATCCGCCATTCGGTTTAAAAGTTGCCGTTTCGGCATGAGGGGATCCGTTTTTCAAGGTTCTTTCATAGTTGTGCCAGATATACATCATTTTTTATGTTTGGAGCAGCGAAAGACGTTTTCTTTCAAAAGGGGTCGCTTGTTATCTGCTCGAAGGCTTGACGAAATTAACAAATGGATCCGGATCAGTCAGCTCAGGTGAAAATGTCCCACTTGCAGATCCGGTTGGAGCTTTGTCGGTTGCCGGTTTGAGAACTCATTGCAAGTAGGCGTTACTCGGCTCACGCTAGTTAGCGTAAGGCGGCTATGCAAAGCGATGATTCGGCAACTTTACTGATCGCCTCGAAGCTATGGGGCAAATCTAACCATGCGACCGGTGGCACCCGAATCGGTGCTGCTGAAACAGTTGGTGAATTGTCAACTTGAGCCGAACACTGGGGTGCAGATGAAGATTTCTCGCATCTGCGCGCGAGGTAACTAAAGTTGCGAAGAAAGCGCCAGGTTTTGCTCTAGGCTGCCTGTGGAGCATTTCCGCTAATGAATAGGGCAATAAGGTCGCTACCTCGATTTCGGGATTAGAACGGCTTAGACGTTTTGGTATAGGTAACTTGGAGGTTGACCAAAGTTCAATGCTTACCGAAGGACATGGTTGAGACCCTCCTACCCAGCCGAAGCGGATCTTAGGGGGAATCGCCGATCGCGCTTTCTCCTCTGGGTGGTGACGCTGATTGGCGTGATTGGGCCGGGAATCGTGGTAATGCTTGCAGATACCGATGCCGGATCGTTGATTACGGCGGCTCAATCCGGAGCGAGATTCGGCTATCGGTTTGTACTCCCCGAGGTTCTTTTGATCCCGGTGCTGTACGTGGTGCAGGAAATGGCTGCGAGGCTTGGAATCTACACCCAACAAGGTCACGGGATCTTAATCAGGGAAAATTTTGGTAATTTCTGGGCGATTCTTTCTGGGCTTACTTTATTTATATCTTCGGTTGGAGCGCTGGTCACTGAATTCGTCGGGATCGTGGGAGTCGGTGAACTTTTCGGCGTATCGCGTTGGGTTACCGTCCCAGTCGTCACTGTATTTCTGATATTAATCGCGCTAAGCGGCAGCTACCGATCCTTGGAGAGGATTGGGATCCTCGTCGGCCTAGCGGAGCTGGTTTTTATTCCGGCGACCCTTCTTTCTCATCCTTCGCTAAGCGCCTTTAAATCTCAGCTAACCAACGTGCCGATTACCGACCACGCCTACCTCTACCTTCTCGCTGCGAATATCGGCGCAGTCGTAATGCCCTGGATGATCTTCTATCAGCAGGGTGCCGTAATTGACAAAGGGATCAAGGAGGCGTCGATCCGCCACATGAGGATTGACACCGCCGTCGGCGCCGTGGTCACCCAGCTGATCATGATCGGAGTTGTAGTTTCCTTAGCGGCAACGGTTGGACGGACCCGCCATGGGGCGAGCCTTGCTAGCGTCGGTGGGATCTCCCAGGCGCTGGAGCCCTTTTTAGGTCCAGTCGGGGCGAAGGTACTTCTCGGTTGCGGGGTGCTCGGGGCGTCGTTGGTGGCGGCGATAGTCGCGTCCGTCGCTTCGGCATGGGGCTTGGGAGAGGTGTTCAACTGGCGCCACAGTCTGAACCTCCGGCCCAAAGAGGCTAAGAAGTTTTACCTCTCCTACTCCCTAATCCATGTGTTAGGTGCGATCATCGTCTTGGCCGGTTTCGATCTGGTCAACCTGGCGGTTGACGTCGAAGTTATCAACGCAATCCTTCTCCCTATAGTCCTGGGATTCCTCCTTCTGCTAGAGGCGCGGGTACTCCCCGCTAAATACCGTCTCCGGGGACCATTCCGCTATGTGGTTTGGGGGATGTGCCTGCTAGTCATTTGTTTTGCCCTATTCATAGTCCCGGCAATGATCCACTTTTAGTTCGACATTAAATCCGTTTCGTCGACCGGTCAGTCGATTAGCGCCTGATAGACGAGCTGGGCTAACTGCGGTCTGATCGGATAGCTGCTCGACGGAAGGAGTTGGGTCATAAAGACCGCGGTCAAATTCTCCAGAGGGTCGACCCAAAAAGTTGTGGATGCCGCCCCGCCCCACCCATACTGGCCAAGCGAGGAGAGAGACTTGGTTGCTCGGTGGTCGATTACGACTGAAAAACCTAGTCCGAAACCGACGCCATCGTAATTAGTTTCTGCGAATATCGGCCTACCGAAACTTTGGAGATCTTTGTTGCCAGGCAGGTGATTTTCGGTCATGTAGTCTACGGTCTTCGACCCAAGGATCCTGGTTCCATCGAGTTCTCCCCGGTTGAGGAGCATCTGGGTGAATCGGTGGTAGTCCGAGAGCGATGAGATGAGTCCACCCCCACCAGACGGACTGGTTGGTTTGGTTTTGGCCAGGTCCCCCATGAAGTCGATTCTGGAAGTCAAATCCGGTTCAGGAGCCCGGAGATAGAGAGTGGCGAGCCTTTCAAATTCGGACTCTTTGACGTAGAAGTCGGAATCGACCATATTGAGGGGCTCAAAGATCCTCGTCCGAAAGAATTCATCTAGCGCCATGTTCGAGGCAACCTCGATTACCCGTCCCAGTACATCGGTCGAAACCGAATAGTTCCATTCCGAACCGGGATTGAAGAGGAGGGGCATCCCGGCATATTTGTCGACGGTTTCGGCCAATGAAAGCCCCTTTGGACTTCCCCATTCGAAGCCATTGTTTCTGTAGATGGTGTCAACCGGGTTGGCGTAGAGAAATCCATAGGAAAGACCCGAAGTGTGGGTGAGGAGATGCCAAATTCTCATCGGCTCGGTAGCGGGTCGAAGTGTTGGATCGTTAGAGCCTCCTCCCATGAAGACCATGGGTTGGGCGAATGAGGGGATATACTTCGACACTGGGTCGGTAAGCTCGACCCTCCCCTCTTCGTAAAGGATCATCAGCGCAACAGAAGTGATCGGCTTGGTCATCGAGTAGATGCGGAAGAGGGTGTCCTGGCTAATGGGTGATTTGGATTCGATATCTGCGAAGCCATACTGAGCGTGGTATACGATCTGATTTTCTCGGGAAACAAGCATGGACCATCCGGGTAGCCTCCCGTCGTCAACGTATTTTTGGAAATGCGTTCCAATTCTTTCGAGACGGGCAGAATCCATGCCGACCTCTTCCGGGTCGATCTCGACTTTTATCTCAGGCATTTTCCCTCGCTAGGTTTAGAAGACCGGTTTATCAACAAACTTATTGCAAATGCGCAGAAAAGTCCGTTCATCCTCATCTTCCAGGCACTTCTTTTCATGAAGAAAAGTCCTCAAAGTGCTACTTGCCCCCGATGTCGATGAACTGGCTCGATGGATTGCGACGCCAACAAGCAGGCTCGGTCGGCGTTGTGGCCCGTCGGCAGCCCTGTCCGAGGCGAAGTCGACGGGCTGCCTCTGAGAGGGTTGTCATCCTCTGCCTGGTAGATCAGTAACCCCAAGGGAATATTCGTGCTGCTTTAGGAGAATGAAGTCGTCCGAAGGGGCAGAGCAAGAGGCATCCATTTCCAGACGGCATCCACTACCACAGGACACAGAAGTGGTTCAGGGACGGAAGGCCTCCCGTCCCTGCCATTTGCACGCCATCAGGAACAGTTCTACTGGAGGTGCCAAAGGCGAGCGCGGAGAAAAGTGCTCTGGCGGTTGTCAATGGCTGCGTGTCCCTCCATGATTAGCGATCCGACCTCTTACGCCAGGTTGCCCTCATGGCCGAGTAGGCCGCCTCGCAGGCCGTGATTGTCTCGGCTGTGCTGTGCGAAGTCGGATCTGTATTAAACGGTCGGCGGCGCAAGGCCTCCGATTGCTGATGCAGCGGAAACCACGATCGTCGTCGAGCGCCGTGACCCTCTTGTCAGCTTCGGCATCGAGCAACTAGAAGCCGCACTCTCCTTGAGGAGTCGCAGGGTCGTCGTCGTTGACGACGCTAAAGTCGACAACTATCCTTGTTAGAGAGGGTCTTGGTGGAGCCTCACTCAGTCCCAAAAAGTGCCTCCGGCAGCTGTCCATGGCAGCAACACGGCTGG
>JAJZCF010000052.1 GCA_021846265.1 Actinomycetes bacterium
CTAGCGAACTCATTCACTAACTCCTTGGAGTCAGACCCGTTGGTCGTGGTGGCGTGATGGGAGCGATGTTCGGTAACCTCGACCATACGGCGGAGCTAGAAGCCCCGTCTGTAAGGGCGGGGAGGTTTACTTTCAAATAGACCTGAAATGTTTTTTGCTGTCTGCTTTAATTTGCTTTAATAAGAAAGTCGAATTGACCTTGGATGCTTTTGGGGTAGCACTCTGTCAAAGGTTCGCAGGTAAAGCGGGGCAAAGCAGGCAAAGCTGTGCGGCAGGAGCCGTCGGAAGTTGTTTTTTGTAGCGGCGGATAGGCGCAGATGTTCAAGAAAAGTGTTCCATATGATAGAAGTGTCTGCGGAACGATGATATACCAGTGGTATGTTATTTGTTAGGTCAGCAAATATTCGGGGTGAGTCGGTATCGTGAGAGCAATTTACCGACAGATTTGCTGGCGCTAGGTTTGGAGTTCGTAATGGCTTGTTTTGATATCCAGAGTATGGAGACCTGAAAGAAGCCAGGTCGTTCTATGCCGACTCAGTAGGGGGGTCACCGGTTGGAGAAGAGTCAGGTTCAGATTTCATGCAGAAATCTCTGGAAGGTATTTGGACCAAAGGGCGCGAGCTTGGTCGGGTCGCCAGACGCCACCCTTCCACCAGCGGAGCTGCAGGAGAAGACCGGTTGTGTCGTTGCCATAAGGGATGTATCGTTCGAGGTCGCTCGCGGTGAGGTCTTTGTGGTTATGGGCTTGTCTGGTTCTGGGAAGTCGACCTTAATTCGTTCTTTAACCAGACTTGTGGACGTTGACGCAGGTGAGATCGAAATTTGCCAGCGCGACGTGCGCAAGGCGGATAAGAATCAACTTCGCGATATCAGACGACACAATGTCTCTATGGTTTTTCAGCAGTTTGCCCTTTTCCCGCATCGACGAGTAGTGGACAATGTCGCCTTCGGTCTGGAGATACAAGGGGTAAAGAAGGCGGATCGGTATCGTAAGGTCGACGAACTATTGCAGATCGTAGGCTTGAGTGGATTTGGTAATTCCTTCCCAAGCGAACTCTCTGGTGGAATGCAGCAGCGGGTTGGGTTGGCCAGGGCACTGGCTGTCGATCCAGAGGTGCTTCTTTTCGACGAGGCTTTTAGTGCATTGGACCCGCTGATCCGAAGAGAAATGCAAGATCAAGTTATCCACTTGCAAGAACAGCTCCACAAGACCGTTGTCTTTGTTAGTCATGACTTAGACGAAGCGCTTAAACTTGGCGACCGAATAGCGATCATGCGTAATGGTGCCTTTGTCCAGGTTGGAACTCCGGAGGAAGTTGTCGGATCGCCAAAAGACGCTTATGTCTCAGCATTTACCAGGGACGTCTCACGTTCAAAAGTGTTAACTGCCAGGTGGGCCATGCAGGCTCCAAAGTACGGAAACCTCTCGTCGTATGAAGATAGGATCGTCTCCCCGACCACTTTATTGCATGGCGTTCTCCCGATCGTCTTGGCGTCTGAACTTCCCGTTGGGGTTGTCGATGCCGACGGAAGACTATTGGGTGAATTGGACCGTAGGTCGGTACTCGCGGCGATTGACGATAGCCCTTCGGATGCGGAAGTTGACGAGGATCGTCTCGTCTCAACAGCTGCCAACTGGAGGGAGGAAGTAGCGAAGTGACGATGCTAGCCGAACCCAACGAGCAGGTAGAGCTTGCAGCGAAGCCAGAGCTTCCTTCTGATCGACGAACCACAAAGCTAAAGGTATCGAAGCTAGCCAAAGCGCCATGGTCGGGACTTTTCGTCTTATTCCTAGCGATTGTGATTTCCGCAATATATAGCGGATTTAGCTCTGGCTTTCCGACGAGCTGGGTGCCGAACATAACAACTTGGTTTAACTCGCTAGCCAACTGGATCACGATTCACCAGAACACGGCTCCGTTTTTTGTCCATTTTTTGACGCCAATCGGCAATTGGCTGGGCAATTCTGTTAATGCCTTGACAAATCTGCTCAATTGGCTCTCGTGGCCGGGAGTGATAGCGGTGTTCGCCGGCACGGCGGTGCTGGCTGGAAAATGGCGAGTCGGGATTTTCGTCGTAATAGCAATGATCTATTTTGGCGTAATCGGGCTCTGGTCGGCGAGCATGTCGACCTTGGCGCTGATGAGCGTGGCGGTATTGATATCTGTGGTGTTGGGCGTCCCGCTAGGAATCGCCGCCGCGTCCTCAAGGGTGGTCGAAGAGGCCATCAGACCGGTTTTGGACCTCATGCAGATGCTGCCTGCTTATGCTTACCTCGTTCCGATAGTCCTACTCTTTGGAATTGGTAATTCCGGCGGGATCATAGCCACTGTAATCTATGCAATTGCCCCGGTCATTCGCCTCACAATGCTCGGAATCCATTCTGTCCCCTACGAAACGGTGGAAGCCGGAAAGTCTTTTGGGTCAGACAGATGGCAGCTTCTTCGAAAAGTTCAGCTGCCATTGGCGCTGAAACCTATCGTCTTGGGGATCAACCAAGTTATCATGATGGCATTATCGGTCGTGGTGATCGCCTCCCTGGTCGGAACCGGTGGGCTCGGTGACCCAATTCTTCAGGCACTAAACATCGTCGATGTTGGCGACGCTCTAACCGCCGGCGTGGCGATTGTCTTGATGGCCATGATCCTCGACCGAATAGTGAGTGCGGTGGCTGAGAATGTTGGCAGGAATGTCAGCACAAAAGGGCAAAGGGTGCTGATAAGCCCTAGGAATCTTCGTATCCTGGTGGGGGGATTAGTAATTGCCGCTATTTTACTAGGACACTTGATCGGCGGAGGGGGCACTTTTCCTTCAGGACTTTCTTTGTCTCTTTCTAATCCAGTGAACACATTTCTTAGCTTCCTCCAGAGACACCTTTACCATTTTTCTTCTATTCCGATTGTTGGCGGCACGTCTAACCTCAGCTCATTTACAACCCTTGAGATTTTGAATCCCCTGACGAGGATCCTTGGAGATATCCCTTGGTGGCTCGCCATCTTCGGTACAGGGGTGATCGGATATTTGGTCGCCGGCTGGCGAAGGGCGGTCTTGGTCTGTGTCGGCGTGGCCGCAATCGGAGTTCTGGGAATGTGGACTGATGCATCTGTAACCTTGGCCCAAGTACTGGTAGCGCTGGTTATGTGCGTCGCTATCGGTATTCCACTTGGCATCTGCGCATACTGGTGGCCACCCTTGGAAAAGGTACTAAGGCCGATACTTGACATATTGCAGACGATGCCGGCCTTTGTGTATCTCATCCCTGTGGTGCTTTTCTTCAGTGTCGGGAATATGGCCGGGGTCGCTGCTTCGTTCGTATACGCGCTCGCACCCGCCGTTAGGTTGACCAATCTTGGCTTAAGGCAGATCAAGGTTGACATGATCGAAGCCGGAAATTCTTTCGGGGCCACTCGCTTCCAGATGCTTAGAAAGGTAGAGTTGCCAGCCGCCCGCTCGACGATCATTCTTGCAGTCAATCAGACGATCATGCTCGTTTTGGCCGAGGTGATCGTCGCCGGATTAGTTGGCGCCGGCGGTCTTGGTTATGACGTTGTTGTCGGGCTAGGTCGAGACGAGTTCGGTTTGGGACTTTCTGCTGGATTGGCCATCGTGGTTTTAGGAATCGTCTTCGATCGCTTGACGCAGGGGCGTCCGGCAGGGAGGAGGGGCTGAGGAGAGCATTAGGTGGTTGCTATTTTCACCAGCGTTCTTTTTTATGGGGACGAGAAGTTGGATATTGGTCCGTGGTCGCACTCTAATGGCGTCTTGACTCGGTGAGTAGGATCCCGAGTTGACCGGGTGGGGTCTTTAGAAAATCGTCTAGCAAATGTAGCCCACAAGGGTTGCAAAGGAGGGAGTCCGTACGCAATGCCAAAACTTATTTGGTCGTCGGTAGCTGGGCTCATAATAGGGGGAGTTGAATAATGTCAATAAAAAGTTCTAGGGTTCTTCGACTTAAGCGGTTGGTCCGCTGGGGCGGGGCCGTGGCAACAGGTACAGTTCTGTTAGCCGCATGCGGGTCATCGTCGTCCTCGTCGAGTTCCGCAACTACCGTTCCGAAGCCTACGATAACACTGGTGACTAACTCATGGGAAGGGTCGCTTGCTAACAATGTAGTAGCTCAGTATGTCATTGAAAAGGACCTGCACTATCCGGTAAAACTACTGGATCTTGCAGAGATTCCCGCATGGCCAGCAACTGCGGCAGGTAGCGTTTCCGCCGTTCTAGAGGTCTGGGGCCACTACAACCACTATCAGACCTACGTAGTTGGGAATCATGAGGTGATTAATGCTGGACTCGAAGGCCCGACAGGCAATATCGGTTGGTATATTCCGACTTACTTGCTGAAGGCACATCCTGAGCTTGCCACATGGCAGGGCGTGAAGGCTGATTGGAAACTGTTTGTTACACCGCAGACAGCGCCTCAAGGAGAGTTTCTAGATGGAGCACCGAGCTACGTCACTAACGACGCTGCGCTGGTCAGCACACTGGGTATCAACTTAAAGGTCGTATACGCTGGGTCCGAGGCGGCACAGTTGTCTCAGATAGAGACGGCCTATAAGGCAAAGAAGCCGATCATCTTCTACTGGTACACCCCGCAATACTTCAACCATGTTTACTCATTTTCGCAGGTAGCCTTGCCTCCGTTTACTCAGGCATGTGCGAAGCTTCCGGCGGCTCAAATTGATTGCGCCTATCCTCCGTACTACTTGTACAAGATCATGAATTCCAAGCTTCCTACCACGGCACCTGCGGTGGCGAAGTTTATTCAGGCTTTCAACTGGACTTCTGCGGATCAAAACTCGGTCTCCTATGATATGGCGGTCAACAAGTTGAGTGGAGCAGCTGCTGCGGCGAAGTTTGTGAACTCGCATCAGTCGCTGGTGCAGTCCTGGCTCAACGGATCGCCTACTCCGAAGAAGGCCCCGGTTCTGGGAACGTAATCGTAATTAGTTAGTCAACTTGATTGGAAGGGGTACGCGTGACCGCTCAGCATGAGCTAGGACGAGACTGGGGTCTCTATATCGACGGGCAATGGCAGACGTCGAGCACTACAGACCGCATTTCGTCGATCAGTCCGTCGAGCGGCAAGGTAATTGCCACCGTCTCGCAGGGCAGTTCCGCCGACATCGACAAGGCAGTACAGGCCGCTCGACGGGCGTCTAGGTCTTGGGCGAGCGCGTCCCCCTTCTATCGGGCAGAGGTAATGAACAAGGCATCCCAGCTCATTGCTGGGGAGCGAGAGGTTTTAGCTAGAGCACTCGCTGACGACCAGGGTAAGCCACTAGTTAGCGAGGCTTACGACGAGGTCGACGAGTTGGTGCTCTACTTTTCGATGGCGGCCGAGGACGCCAAGCGGCAGAGTGGGTCGATGCCACATTCGATCGACCCGACCAGGCGAGTATTGCAGTATCGTGTTCCCCTCGGGGTTGTGGGAGTGATAAGCCCTTGGAACTGGCCCTATACCATGGGTGCAGAAGTATTTGCTCCGGCACTCGCGGCAGGAAACTCGGTCATATGGGTTCCAGCTCCATCGACGGCCGCTTGCTCGGCCCTCTTAGTCGAGATCTTTGTCGAGGCTGGGTTTCCTAATGGAGTTTTTAATTTTGTAACCGGGCTTGGCGCTGTAGTCGGAGATGCTCTATGTGCTCATCCGTCAGTAGACGGTATCGGCTTTGTCGGTTCGGTGGCCACCGGAGAAAAGATTGCTGTACGGGCAGCTGGGAAAAGACAGATTCTTGAGCTGGGCGGAAACGGTCCATTTGTGGTCCTTGAAGACGCTAACCTTGAAAAGGCTGCAGCGGCCGTGATGGACGCGTCGTTTTTGTGCGCTGGTCAGAGTTGCACGGCAGGTGAGCTATTTTTGGTGCACCGAAGTGTGAAAGAAGAGTTTTTGGAGATGGTGGCCTCATTGACTAAAGAGTCCATTCACCTTGGCGATCCTTTTTCGCCGGAGACTACCATGGGTCCCCTGAACAACGAGGCGTGTGCCGATAAGTTTGACGAGCACGTCAAGGATGCCATTGCAAAAGGAGCAAGGATAGTTCAGGGCGGTAAGCGGGAGGGCGGATTCCCTACCACCCTCTACGCCCAAGCTACAATTCTTGACGGAGTCAACCCCGACATGCTGATAGCGTCGTCCGAGACCTTTGGTCCGGTGGTTCCAATTTTGGAAATTTCTTCAGACCAAGATGCTATTGAGCTGGTGAATCGTTTTGGATTCGGCTTGACTTCCGCTGTTTTTACTTCGGACCTCTCCAGGGGGTTGAGTTATGCGGAGTCAGTAGATGCGGGCTGGGTAAATGTGAATGCTTCCACCAACCTTTGGGAGTCACATCTTCCATTTGGCGGACGTTCTGGAACCCTAAGTGGACGGGGCAGGGTCGGAGGAAGCTCCGTGTTGGATGCTTTCAGCGAACCTAAAGTCGTCATTCTGCAGCTCTAATGTATCCCGATCCGTCGTTTCAGGGACAGCGGGATCAGTGCTATTGGCACCTCGAGGGTTTGCTCCAGGGCAGTTGGGGCTCAAAGGAGCGTTCTTGGGGAGTGGAAGCTTGTCGTTATGAGTTCGATTTGGGAACTTACTTTACGGAAATCTTTTAGCAGCTTGTAACGGTTAAAATTGGAAGATTGTTTATTTGGGGGGAGTCACATGGTTGGAACGCATGCAGTATCAGGGTCGAAGTCGATTTTGGACGGGCCAAGTTTGAGCGTTCTGGATGCCATAGGCGATACGCCTTTGGTCGAGATCGAGGATGGAATATTTGTAAAGCTTGAGTACTTGGAGCCGTCGGGCTCGATCAAGGCTCGCATTGCAAAGTACATAATCGAGAGGGCAGAGGCCGAGGGACTATTAGTAAAGGGCATGACAATCGTCGAGGCCAGCAGCGGCAATACCGGCAATGCCATGAGTATGGTGGCCGCAGTCAAGGGCTACAAGATGCTGGTAGTGATGCCAGGGGGGCTTTCATCAGCGCGCGTGGCCATCTCGAGGTCTTTTGGTGCAGAGGTTATGGAGATAGGGTTCTTTCATGTCAACCAGGCCCTGGCAAAGGCTCGGGAGTTGGGTGAACAGCCTGGCTATTTCGCCCCATCTCAGTTCGATTCTGATTGGAATGTCGAAGAAAATAGAACCTGGCTAGGTCCAGAGATACTCGAGCAGCTCCCATCCGGAAGAGTTCCTGATGCCTTTGTGATGGGAGTTGGCACCGGCGGCACGTTGGTAGGAGTGGGGCAGGCATTTAGAGAGGTGAACAAAGACGTCAAGCTAGTTGGCGTGGAGCCTAACGAGTCCTGCACGATTCTGTGCGGCGAAATAGGCCATCACCAGATCGAGGGCATCTCTGATGGATTTGTGCCGGGCATATTCGCGCGTCATGGCCATATTGTCGACCAAATGGAGCCGGTGGGCAGCGAGGAATCGATATCGGAGATGAGGTGGTTGGCTAAGGAGCACGGAATGTTCGTCGGACCTTCCTCGGGTGCAAACTTAGTGGTTGCAAGGAAGGTGAAGGCGAGCCTCCCCGCTGGGGCAACGGTCGTAACGATCCTTTGTGACGAAGGCGAGAAATACCTAAATGAGCATTACGCAGCTAAGGGTACTGAGCCGCTCAAAGATAAATAATTTTTTGTTGCAGTCTTAGCAAGTATTGCGTCATATACCCTGTTCAAAGGGGCCTTTCCTTTCGGAAGGCCCCTTTTGTATTATGCAATTTGTGCATACAAGTTTGGAAAAATTGCTTTATTCGAAAGTCTTGATCTAAAAATGTCAGCTTATTTCGAAATCCGTGGCACAAATGGTAAATGAAGCTTATAATCAGTTGAAATTGTGGCGCAATTCACATGAAAAGGGGGAGAAGTTGGATTCAAACGATGGAGGTAGTGCTTCCATTAGGTCTGGCGAAGGCAAGCTCAAAACTGGGGCGTTGTCCCTATTTGAGTCTGCGGTTATGGGGGTTGCTGGGGTTGCTCCCGCTTATTCGATAGCGGCCACGACGGCGGCACTTTACGGAGCGGTGGCTTTTGGAGGGCCAGCGGCGCTTTTATATTGTGGCATTGCGATGTTTGGAATCGTGTGGGCCTTCAACTATTTGGGACGCGTAGAAGCAAATTCTGGGGCGAGCTATAGTTGGGTGCGAAGGGCACTACACCCTGTGCTCGGTTATATCGCTGGCTGGGCGTTAGTAGTCTCGGCACTTATCTTCATGGTCGCCGGTTCGTTTCCTGCCGGTTCAGTGACGTTAGGGCTCTTTTCGAGTTCACTCGCTAATAACGTAACTGCGGTCACGATCTTTGGATCGGTGTTTTTTGCGCTCATGGTGTTGGCGGTAATTGTGGGGGTAACGGTCACTGCGACCGTCCAAGTCATTATGTCGACCATTGAACTAGCTCTTTTGGTGCTTTTTGCTGTCTTGATGCTGCTTCACGGTCACGATGCCCATACCTTCTCATGGCATTGGCTTTCGCCGACGGTCTTTGGGGGATCTACCGGATTTTTTGCCGGAGCGCTTCTCGCAGCCTTCTATTACTGGGGTTGGGACGTGACCGCTAATTTGAACGAAGAGACTAAGGGGGCAAAGGTCACTCCTGGAATCGGTGGAATCATTGGCGTCCTTGTTGTCTTTGCCCTGTTTGAGGTCTTTACCATCGGAACCAACATGGTTCTGACTTCCAAGCAGATCTCCAATAACGCCGGAGACGTACTCGATATCCTGGGGCAGACTGTCTGGCACGGATTTGGTGGCCGACTTATCGTGGTCGCCGTTGTGCTATCAACAGTTGCAACGCTTGAGACCACGATCATTCAGGTTACGAGGACGCTCTTTGCTATGGGGAGAGACGGCACGCTTCCTAAGGTACTTGGGACGGTTCATCCGAAGTACAAGACCCCGGCGGTTGCGACGATAGTAGTTGCAGTGATATCACTCGGATTGTTCATCGGATCGAACTACATCGGCAGTCTGTCGACGATCATGACCGATGCAATTTCCGCAATTGGACTACAGATTGCCGTTTACTATGCCCTCGCTGGTTTTGCAGTAGTCGTGTTATATCGCAAGCAGCTCTTTAAGTCCATTGGGAATTTCATCTTTATGGGTCTGTGGCCGCTAGTGGGTGCGGTATTCATGGTGGCAATGTTCATCAAGAGTATTCCTGGGTTGAACGGAACGACTCTGGGTGTTGGGCTTGGGGCACTGGCAATTGGGTTCATACCTATTGCTATTTACTGGGCAAAGGGTAGGGACTATTTCAAGATGGCACCCGCACACGAGCGATTTGTCAGCGACGAAGAGTTGGCTCTCGCTTCAGCAGAAGCTTAACTAAGGATCGACTCGATCCTCTGGCCCGGATACCGCTCTGAAAGTCAGAGTTGTTACCGGGCCAGATCTATTTAAAAAGCCTCCGGCCCGGTTACCTCAGTCGTCGATTGCCTCGTCATTGCGAAAGCTTGGTTTGAAGCGGAATTGATTTTTGGACGGTTCAAGAGTCCCTGATATGGAAGAATGATTCCTTAGGTGACTTTTTCCACAATTTAAATAGGATAGGAAAAATAGAAAAGGTCGACCTAATCCTCCCATTGCGTAAATAGTTCGCCTCTACGAAGACCTTCTGCTGCGAGATCAATTTACCTATGCATTTCTCGGTCAAAGATTGACCTTGAATATTTTGAAAAGAACCAACCATCTCAGGGGTACTGGGGCCATGGAATAAGGTTCTGCAAAGGTAACGGCCCAGTTCCAAGCCGATCCTCAATGACTAGGCTTTAATTGCAAATTCGGAGGACTTTGTTAAGCCCTCCGAATGAGAAAATGAAATACAGACTTACCTTACGGGTCAGCTAGCTGACTTAGATCCCGAAGGATTACTCGGCCTTAGGGACTTCCCCGGAGCATTCTGGCCCATGCCCTTACCTGAGGCCGGTGGAAACCCAACTTGGCTATTTTGTCCTGATACACCCGGCGACGCATTACCTGATGTACCCGATGAATTACCTGCACCAAGAGGCCCGTTAGAGGAGGTCCCCGATGGTTGAGTAACTGTGGCACAGAGCTGCGCTATCGTATCGCCCTTGGACTTTGCCAAAGTACCAAGCTCAACAAAGGCATTGGCGTTCAAAGGAGTGCCGCTTGTCCCGGACTGTGACCCAGATGCTCCGGTAGTAGTCGTAGTGGCAAAAACATGGGAGTATGCATTGCACAAGCCGTACAAACTCTTTCCGCTTGCTAGGCCCTGATTTAGAGCGGTAGATGAGGGGGAGTGGCCCGCAACGGAACCGCCATCGGTCACCTTGGTATCCGAACCCACCTGCGAGTTGGTCGAATTCTGGTGGCTAGTGGGGGCTAAAGATACCGATGGGTTTGTGCTCTTATTGAATGAGACGGGTAATACGCCGGTTAATGCGGCGGCAGTGCCTCCGGTTAGGGCAATGGCTAGCCCAGCTAGTGCGACCTTGGCGCTTAGGAACTTAGAAATCATAGATCGTTTCCTTTCGGGTATTTCCCCTAGATCTGAAGTAGCCCAAGCACTGCGGAAGGCGGACATCACGGTATCCTCCATCGCAAGTTCGGTCATAGCAGCCGGAGCATTAGCAGCCGAAACCAGCTGACTAATCCTGCGCAACTCAGGTGGCAGCGCTTCGACATTCGAATCGCCACCAAGGAGTGCTTCTATGATCTCTTCGCTAAAGGGTTCTTCGATCATTTCGTTATTGGAAACGCAGTAATGTCGTCGAACGTTACATTCTTGTCAGGAATATTTTCGGCCATCTTTTTCATTGCCCTATGCTGAATCACTCTTACCGCTCCTTCCGACCTCCCTATGATCTTGGCAACTTCCAGAGCGCTAAAGCCACCGAGGACCCGAAGTAATACCACGTCCCGTTGTTCGTCGGTCAGACACTCCACCAAATCCGCTACCGCTTGATCGGCCTCGGAACGCGCTCCCGGGGAAAAGCTTGGGTCGTTTGGCTGCGTCGCCGATTCGGCTTTGGTGCTTTGCTCCAGCTTGGGTCGCACACTGGCTCGTCTGGCGCTATCAATAATCCTACGTCGGGCGGTGGAAAAAATCCAAGCTCGAAAGTCACTTCCGTCGCCTTGGAACTTTGAGAGTGAACTAACTACGCTCAACCAAGTTTCGGAAGCGATGTCCTCTTGGTCAATCACCCTGCGCCCCTTGAGGTACCTCAGCAGCTGCGGTGCAAAGTGCCGGAAGATATCTTCCATGGCGGCTTCGTCTCCGGATTTTGCCCTTTGGATAATTGAGACTAGATCTAGCTGGTCGGCCAATTAAAAACTCACTTTTGGTGGTTTCCTAAGTTAGTTTAGATGATATATGAACGACAATTCCAAGGTTAAAAAATGTGAACTGCAATAATTACTTCTGGCGATGAGCTGCTTTTGGCTATTTGGGAAGCCGCCCAGGGCCGGGAGGTCCGGCGAAGGCCTGGGAGATTTGCATCCATTCTAATGCATCTTTCCCTTCGACCACTAGTGAGGTGTCCAGGAGGTGTCGGCGCTGGGTGACAACCAGCGCAAAGTCCAACGACGTCCCAGAAATTCTATTTTCCGCACCTGGATTTCCGTAACTGAGTAAACCTCGCTGGTTTGTCAACTCAATGAATACGTCGTTTTCTGGAGGAGCGAGCCCCCTATTGGTGAAGCTGAATGCCCTGGTTCGATACCCTAAGAAGCAGACGTGCGCGAGCCGTTCAGAATCGTTTGGGGGTATTCCCAGTGAGTCTCGAATATCTATTCCGTGCGCCCAAGTTTCCATTAGCCGAGCGGTTAACATTGAGGCCAAGCTCATCGGTGGGCCGAACCAGGCGTAGCGGGCTTTGGGATCGACTGTCATTGCCGTTTGTAATAGCGTTGACCTAGCGGTGAGGAACCAGTTTAATAACGAAGCGAATCTGCGTCCGTCTCTTTTGGTTTCGACTAGTTCGTTTGGCGCATCGGGGTTTTGGAGGAACTGCGAAAGAAGCTTTGAGAACTCCTCTGCATCTTTGATCGCAACTTCTGCAACTTCATCGAAGACTGCCAGATGCGCGACCTGGTCTTCAATGGTCCATGGTGCGGCCAGGGTTGGTCTCTGCCATTCGGCACTGTCAAGAGGTTCTAGGATAACCGCAAGATCACGGGTCTCATTCTTCAGGTCCTCGGCTAAATCTTCAAGCACGACTCTTCCCTCCGGCGATCTATTCCTGAAAGGATACCGGCCAGTGACCGCTGGAGGCGCTTATGGCGTTGGTACCACAGAGCGCAACTTGATACGCATCATTGCATCGATGACACCAGGTGAGAGGCGGGGTATCTCTGGCTGGGCGCAAATGTGAGGAGACAGAGCACCACCAGGGTGATCTGTACAGCGACCGCTGGAGCGAGGTTTATCCCACCAAACAGCGATATAACCGCTAAAGCCAAGTAGCTAAAGGCAAGCGAGTAACTTGAAGCAGCCCTGAGCCTCCCGGTTTTTACTTGTGTGCTACCTTGAGATTGATTTTGTGGACAATCCGTCGGGGTGGTGGCTGCCTCACTGCGGATCTGGCGCCAGTACAGAAGGCTCGAAGCGGAAACTACCGCTAGGCCGATAACGTCGCCGAGGGCACCAAGCCGGTCTGGTGTCACGAGGATCCAGCTCGCCGGGCCGAGAAGGACTAACCAATTTTGTCTTCGGTCCTGAACAGCAATGGCTGGTATCAGAAGCGGAAGGTAGCTCGCCCACATTATCGGGGTGATAATCAAGCTGGAAACGACTGCCGCTAGGAAAATCCCCCGCTGCCTTTGCTCGGGTTCAGCAATCGTCAAGGCAAGGAAGAAAATTATAGCGGAACTGGCTATCGCCAGCATCGAAGCAGGCGTCGCTCCCACGGCGAGTCTGCCGAGAAGTGCGGCAAGGGAGTACCCTTGACCTCCTTCGTGACGGGCTAGCTGGGTCAATAGATGGTAATAGCCAACCGCAGATAAGGGACCCAATAAAAACCCGAAGCCCAAAACGCCACCGGTCAGAGCAAAGGCCGCAGCAAAGGCCCGAAACCTCTTTGATAGGAGGAGGAAAGCCGCCAGAGGGAAAAGAAAAAGCTTGGTGGAGACGGCGATGGCTACAAAGAGTCCGGATACGACCGGCCTATCTCGAAACTTCCAGGTGGCGGCGATTGCGAGGAAGAGGATTGGATTTAGCGTGCCCATTTGAAAGGAGATTATCGAGACCGATGAAAGTACTAGCGAGATGACAAGGAAGTTCGACTTTACGCCGATAAGCCTCAGCCCTGTCAGATATGCGACGATGCTCACAACCACGAATGACTTTTCTGCAAGCCAGATTGGCAGGGCGGCAAAAGGTGCAAAAATCCAAGATATCAAATACGGATATACGAAGGAACTTCCCGAATAGACCGAGGCTGATCCAATGACGGGATAGGGGCTCCTTTTAGCCAAGTCCATTGATGCCGCCTTGCGAAAGACCAAGAAGTCGGCCTGATTGTCCATATGCGCAAGGATTAGCGCCACGCCAATGACAAAAAGGTAGGTGGCATAAAGTTTGGCCCTATCTCGCCCTATTGAGATATTGAACAACCAGGTTCCTTCGATTAGCCAAACGACGACCCTAATAGCCAGCCGTGGCGTCCCAACTGTCGATGTAGCTCACAGCTTAAACGAACTTTGGTCTGGCGACAACGTCGTCCAGGAGGCTGGTTATCGGCTGCACGACATTCGAGACCGATGCCACACTAGCTTGTCTAACGGCAGAATAGCTTTTCGATAAAGCAATTCTGCAACTGGGCAGCACGGCTAGCCTTCAGCCAACAGGCTTCATTGGAGATAAGTGCCTTTCAAAGAGGTTCGATGTAGCGAACTCCCGCTGATCAGGACCGAAAAACCCTAAGAAGACCGTGCTAGCGGCGTTGTCTCTGAGAAATTTGATCGATATCTGCGTCAAACCCCTTCCGTAAGGGAGGGGAAGGATAGCACTAACGTCGAAGCCTCTA
>JAJZCF010000053.1 GCA_021846265.1 Actinomycetes bacterium
ATCCAAATACCAAGTTCGTACTCATCGGGATCACCTATGGTCTCCCTCGTACTTCGCTGCATCCTGTGGTGGAGCGCCCCTCGACATTATCCGCAAATACGTCGAGAACCAGCGAACCCCCACGTAACGTATCAATCTCGCTATCCCGGCCCTGAAGGATCGGGCTTGCGCTCGCCAAGACTGTGGTCAGGGATAAGACAGCTACTGGCGCCGACCGTCGAACGCTATGGCTCAAATATCAACTAGATAGCGGACTATGTCGCTAATCGGTACTTCCGCTGTGGAGCCATCCATCCTCGTCCTAACTTCAAGGTTTTGGGAATCGATGCCCCTTTGGCCAACGACGCAGAGGTATGGAATGCCGATAAGCTCGAGGTCTGAAAATTTCACACCGGGGCCCAAATCTCTGTCGTCATAGATAACCTCTACTCCGGCCTCGGTCAATTCCAGATAGAGCTTTTCAGCTGCTTCAAGGACATCTTTTGACCTCGATGCACCGATGCTCATCAAACCAACCTTGTAGGGAGCTACTTCGTCTGGCCATCGAAGACCCTTCTCATCGGCAAAGTATTCGGCAATTACTGCCACTAGCCTCGTCATGCCAATCCCATAACACCCCATCCAGAAGGGATGGGTCTGTCCATCTGCACCGACGAAACTCGCAATCGGAAGTTTCGAAGAGTAGGCCAGACCTAATTGGAAGGTGTGGCCTATCTCTACCGCCCTGACCAGTTTCATTTCAGTCGAGCAACGAGGACAGGGATCTCCATCCCTTGCAACGACTACCGAATCCCATTCATCTACCGAAAAGTCTCGATCAACACTTGCCCCAGTCACGTGGTAGTCCACGACATTCGCTCCGGCAGACCAGCTATCGGCGTAAGAAACCGAAAAATCGGCCACAATTTTAACGCCAAACTTTTCCATGCCCATCGGGCCGACGAATCCCTTGACCAAAAACCCGTACTGCTCAAACTCTTCGTTTTCCAACAGGCGATATCCGGCGGGTATCCTTAGTTCGCGATCCCCAGGAAGTAGGAACATCGTCAGCTCGCCCTGTGGGCCCATGGCAACCATCGACTTCAACATGTCCTTTGCGCCCAAGCTGAAGCCCTGCGAATTGATCGATTCCACCGCGCTCTTTATGTCGGTCGCCGATGGCGTATGGTGCATTACCATATCTTCACTCAAAGCTGACGGCGCATCAGACCGTCGTCCGTCGGTCCGAGCTGCCTCAATATTTGCCGCATATCCACAAGAAGGACAGCTCGCAAAATGATCTTCGCCAATCGCCGAAGGTGCCATAAACTCGTGGTTGACATCCCCGCCTATCGCGCCGGCGTCGGCTTCAACCGGCGCAAACGGCACTTGACACCGATTAAAAATCTTTAGGTACGCCTGGTAGATACTTTGATAGGTCGTCCGCATTGCCTCTTGGTCGGCGTCAAAGGAGTAGGCGTCTGCCATGATGAACTCCTTGGTCCTCAACAATCCAAACCTCGGCCTCGCTTCGTCACGAAACTTTGTCTGGATCTGGTAGACGACTGCGGGAAGGTCCTTATAAGAGGAGAGATCCGAAGATACACTCTGGATCACGGCCTCTTCGTGGGTCGGTGCCAAGACAAACCTGCCGGCCTTGGTATCGGCGAGCATCAGCACGTCTTGCATCTTGGTCAAACGCCCCGTCTGCTCCCAGATCTCTATCGGGTGAAGCGCCGGCAAAAGCATCTGCTGGGCCCCTGTGTTGTCAAATTCGTCTTCGACAATTCGATTGAGCTTTTTCAATACCTTCATCCCGAGAGGCATAAAGGTATAGATACCCGAAGAAAGTCTCCGGATGTATCCGGCCCTAACTAGGAGCTGATGGCTGATCGCCTCAGCGTCTGAGGGAGCCTCTCGGAGAGTTTTGAGCACAAGCTGGGACATTCGCATGGCAAAAGGATACTACCCATCGAAGTCTCCTCATTCGCCTGGTCGCTTTCAGCCACCTTTTCAGTCGCCTTTCTAAGGGGCCTATTGAGTCGCCTACTAACTCGGATTCGAAAGGGCTATTCGGTCCCGCCGAGCCTTTTTCTGATCCGCTCGATCTTCTGACTGGAGAGATTGGCGTCTTGACCCCTCAGTTCAAATAGGGCTTCTCGATCCGCCCTCGCCTCGGCTTCAGCATTCGGGTCAGCGGCCGCTAGCCTTGCCTCGACGCCTTCCTCCATGAGCTTTTCCGCCTCGGAAAGCAACGCGTCGATCATCTCCTCCTCTTTGACCACCCGCACTATCTTCCCTCGAATGAACAAATGACCCTTGTGCTTTCCACCAGCTATTCCAAGGTCAGCCTCCCTCGCTTCGCCGGGACCGTTGACCACACAGCCCATGACGGCAACTTGAATCGGATATCCGGTCTCTTCAAGTCGCCGCTGCGCCTCTTTGGCGAGGGCAATCACGTCAATCTCGGCTCGTCCGCACGAAGGGCAGGCTATGAGATCGAGACCTTTACGCTCTCTGAGCCCGAGCGCCTCCAATAGCTGCCTACCCGCCCTCGCCTCCTCAACCGGGTCAGCTGTCAAAGAGTAACGAATAGTGTCCCCGATACCCTCCGCCAGTAGGGTTGCTATACCGGCGGTCGCCTTCACAATTCCACTGGGAGGTGGTCCAGCCTCGGTCACTCCCAGGTGGAGCGGATAGTTCACAGCCTCAGACAATGCGCGATAGGATTCAATCATCAGGGGAACATTTGACGCCTTAACTGAGATCTTGACGTCGTCAAATCCCACCTCTCCGAAGAGCGCCAGCTCTCTAAGCGCCGACTCGACCATCGCTTCTGGGGTAGCATTTCCATACTTCTTGTAAAGTTCTGGGTGGAGGGATCCGGCATTTACTCCGATCCTGATCGGTACGCCCCGATCTTTAGCTTCTGAAGCGACCAGCTTGATCTCCTCAGGCTTGCGCAGGTTACCTGGGTTTAAACGCAGGCAGGCTACCCCCGCCTCCAAGGCGGCTAGGGCCATCTCGTAGTGGAAGTGGATATCGGCCACTATCGGCACCGGCGAACGAGGGACAATTTGAGCCAGGCCCTCGGCGGCCTCCAGGTCATTACAGGTACACCGGACGATATCCGCACCAGCCGCATAAAGGGCATAAATCTGTGCAAGGGTACCTTCGACATCAGCGGTCTTTGTGGTGGTCATCGACTGGACGGTGATTGGCGCACCTCCACCTACGGGAACCTTTCCTACCATGATCTGTTTTGTTGCTTTTCTCATTGCGAGATCTACGACTGGTCGGCTCACAGGATCACTTCCTCGTTATCGATAGCTAAAGACCACTCCCGCTTCGCACCTTGGGGAATGCTCCGTTTCATCCGAATGGATTTCCAAGAGGATGGGTCACATCTAGGTAAAGTGCAGTCACTCCCAAGACAATTATTAGCGCAAATACAGCATATGTCAGCGGCATCATTTTGGTAATATCCACCTGATAGCGACGTCCCTTTTTTGACCGGGCCCATTCATAAGCCGCCACGGCTACGTGGCCCCCGTCAAGGGGCAGAAGTGGGATCATGTTGAATATTCCGATAAAAATGTTGATCGAAAAGAGCAGCCCCAGCACGGTTTCAAGCCCGGAATGAACCGCCTGAGAGGCGAGTCTTACAATCCCAACTGGTGACTCAAATCTCGACTGTGCCCCAGGCGATGCGGGATTGGTTGACGGATGGACCAGCTGCGATGCGTATAAGGAGATCCCATGGGGGGAGAAATGCGAAACTAGGGCCGATATAGTCTGAGAACTAGCAGCAATGATCCCCGAGCCAGCCTTGGCAATGCTTTCGATCGGGTTGTAGGTAGAAGTCCCATAACCCAAAACGATCCCTATCATGCCCAAGGGCTTCTTACCCGTATAGATCGCCTTGTGATCCTCCTGGACATTTTTAGCATTCACGGGAGTAACCTTGATTGCGATATCCTTGCCACCACGCGCTACTTCGAGGGTGATCTGTTTTCCCGAATGCGAATTGATGAATGAAGCAAGTTCGGACCAGGAGGTAACGGTCTTGTTATCAACTTTCAGTATCTGATCTCCCGGCTTTATACCAGCGCTAGCCGCAGGTGTTGCCATGTTAGAAAACACCGATAACTGGCTTACGATAACCTTGTTAGCGTTGGGTACACCTACGAAGGCGAAAATCGACCAGAGGATCATAAAAGCCATCAAAAAATGCATAAATGACCCAGCGGCCGAGGTAGCGATCCTCGCAGGAAAACTCGCCTTGCGATAGGTCCTCTCCTCGTCCGAAGGAGGAACCTCGTCGATGGAGTTCATCCCGATTATCCGCACGTAACCGCCCGCAGGAATCGCCTTGATCCCATATTCCGTCTCGCCGAACTTCTTCGAATAGATCTTCGGGCCGAAACCCAAAAAATACTCGGTCACCTTCATTCCGGAGATCTTCGCCACAATGAAGTGTCCCAGTTCGTGGATCATGATCATGGCGACGATAGCGAGGACCACTAGAACCGTTGGCAAAGTGGAGGTGTAAATCGTCAAAGCCAAAAGTCCAAGCAGGATAACTACAAGCCTGACAAGCGGTCTCGCACCAAAAACTCGAGCACCGACAAGGTCTACTTCTGGCGAACGTTCTTCAAAAGACGAACCAGCTAGCGGTTCAGATGAATTCGAATCAGACAACCAACGAACCCCAAATTACCGAAGACCCGCTGATCATTTTGACATCCCTTGAATCAACCACTCCGTCACCCTCCTCGACTCTCTGTCAAGATCGTATATTTCCTGCATTGAAGAAGGCTTAGAAGGTACATAGTGTTCCATGGATGCCGACAAAATATTTGCGATACTTCGCCATCCAAACTCTCCAGCCAAAAAGTGACTTACCGTCGCCTCATTGGCGGCATTAAACCAGCAAGGTGCGCCTCCAGCGACCTTACCCGCCTCGACGGCGAGGTCTAGCGCCGGAAAGTTCTCAGTATCGGGTTGGAAAAAATCCAGGGTCTGATTAGTGGGCCAGTTCATCGAACCGAAAGGCGACTTCGCTCGCTGTGGAAACAGCAGCGCCCTAGAAATGGCCAGCCGCATATCAGGTCGGGATATCTGGGCAATAGTCGATCCGTCTCGAAACTCTACCATCGAATGGACTATCGACTGCGGATGGATTACGACTTTAATCTCGTCGAAAGGTACACCAAAGAGGAAATGAGCTTCAATAACCTCAAGTCCCTTGTTGACCAGCGTTGATGAATCAACGGTAATCTTTGGGCCCATAGACCAGGTCGGATGGGCGAGGGCCTCTTTTACCCCGGCTACGTCTAGCTCGGACTTTGTAGCCCTAAAAAATGGGCCGCCGGATGCGGTTAGGATTAGCCGCGTCGAATCCTTATCCCAAACCCGGCCTTCGAGGCATTGAAAGATCGCCGAATGCTCAGAGTCAACCGGAAAAATATTCGACTTCGATACAGCTAGCTTCTCATTTACGAGCTCTCCCGCTGCGATCAGCGACTCCTTGTTCGCCAGGGCGAGCGGCCTGTTAGCCTCAATCGCTCGTATGGTCACCTCTAAGCCTGCAAATCCGACGATCGCATTCAAGACGATGTCGGCAGATTCGACGAGGGAAAATACATCATCTCCGACGACAAGCTCTGAAAACCGCTCGACATCGGAGCGAATCCTCTCTGCGGCGATGGGGTCGAGGACTCCAACGTAGCTCGGACGGAACTCGTCTGCCTGTGCCAGCAGCGCCTCCACCGAAGAGTTCGCAACCAAAACTTCCGCCTTCAAGCGGTCGGGCTCTTGGCGGATGACCTCGAGGGCCTGTGTTCCGATCGAACCGGTAGAGCCAAAAATCGCGACAGCCTTGCGACCTACCATAGCCTCAGCTCCTTGGCTAAATACTGCACTCACTATAGATGCAGGAGCCTAAAAAGATAGAAAACAAAGGGCAACGCGAAGAGAACACCATCGATGCGATCTAGGATTCCACCGTGTCCGGGCAGAAGGCTTCCCGAGTCCTTTACCCCAAGGTCCCTCTTGACCATTGACTCCGCCAGATCGCCGATCGGGGCGACGATCGCGACGACGAGACCTAGCACGAGCCCCTTTGACATAGTGAAGGGATGTATCTGCCCGACAATGAGAGCTCCTACCAACACCGTCGCAACTGCTCCAATCGCCAAACCCTCTTGGGTTTTGGACGGAGAGAGGCTAGGGGCCAGTCTGTGCTTGCCAAATAGCGATCCGCCCGCATAAGCAAAAACGTCCGACGCAGAAGTGCAGATTAATGCCGCCAACATAAGACCCGGGCCCTGGGCCCCGAAAGGACCCTTCGGATCGAGGATAAGTCCGGCAAAAGAGCCGAGTCCGCCTATCCACAAAAAACCCATGAAAGTGGAGGATATGCCGGCCGATGGGCTCCCCTTACCCAGTCCCGACAGGAACCACATCATTGCAAATACAACTACTAAAACGCTAGCTAGTGCGATACCCTCGTATCCCCTGGCGTAGGATCCGAACAAAGCGGTTAGCGCCCCAATTATTGCCACTATACCGACAGGCTTCGCACCGCCGACTCGTGCAAGCTCCAAGTACTCAATCAGGGCCAGAACGACAGCGAGCGCTACCAGCGCCAGCATCACTTGAGCTCCGAGTGCCGCTGCAGCAATGACTACGAGGCCGAGTAAGAGGCCGGTGACCGTAGCTTTAACCGCCGAGCGTGGATTTTGGTCACTCGGTACCTGTTTCCCCGATCCCACTGCCCCATTAGACGACTTTACCTTTGGCAAAGGACGGCGCGAAGACCTAGGCGCATCCGGGTCGCCCGGAGAAGAATATCCCCTTCTTGACGGTGAGACCGTTTCTTTTTGAAGTCCTGAATTCCGGTCACTTCTTTGGGTAGACCTCTTAAGCATGGCCAATGACCTATATGACGCAGATTTAGCTGAGCGCTTGTCGCTCTTCTTTGTGTGTCGACCTCCCGATCTTAGGGATCTGGTAGGGTCGTCAGCGGCGTCAGAGTTAGCGCCCGCTTGGTTCTTGTGCGCCTCTGGTTTTGCTCTCCTTGGTTCAGATTCCTTGGCGTACCTAGAATCCATATTTGAGCCTCGTCCTTGTTCGGTCAGCGGTTGGTCATAATAGTTAGCGCTCGGACCTGGCGAGCGAGGCGATTGACCATTGGACGGCTGCTTGAATCCCGCCTGCAGAGGGGCCGTCCGACGTGGGCTAACACTTTCTCTGGGAGATTCACCTTTACCACGCCTCTCCTGTTGTCCGAATCCTTCGCTAGAGCGCCAAATGTCATCTTCTATTGCGCTCCTCCTAGAACTCCTCCAGAGCGGAGGGTCTGAAGACAACTCCAGAAGGACCCTAGGAATCTCACCGGTCGGAGGATCTGTCCAATGCGGTAGCTCGGATGAAGACTCTTCTCCTGTAACTCCCGTTGCCCCTTGAATCTCGTCGTCCACTCGCCTCTTATCACTCCATGGATCCGCCCCTAGCGCCACGGTACCTCCTAAATGCCCCGACTCGGAAGAGACTAGATCTCCAGCAGCTCTTTTTCCTTATGCGCCAATGACTTATCAAGTTCGCTTATGTGGTCCTGGGTCACCTTGTCAAGGTCCTTCTCAGAACGGTCGAGTTCATCGGACCTAACCACTCCCGCCTTCTCAAGCTGCTCAAGTTCGTGGCGAGCAGTTCGTCGGACGTTACGTACCGCCACTCGCCCCTCCTCTGCCTTTTGCCGCACGAGCTTGACCAAATCCTTACGTCTCTCCTCGGTCAATTGAGGGAAAGCAAGTCTGATGACCGAACCGTCATTCGAGGGGTTAATTCCGAGGTCACTCCCGAGAATCGCCTTCTCGATAGCTTTGAGGGCATTCTTGTCATAGGGCGAGATAACCAACGTCCGCGCCTCGGGCACGGAGAAGCTAGCCACCTGAACCATAGGTACCTCTGACCCGTAATAGTCAACTAGCAGCTTCTCCACCAGCACAGACGATGCCCTGCCGGTTCGAAAGTTCGAAAATTCACTTACTGCGTGTGCTACAGCGCGAGACATCTTCTCTTCGGTCTGTGACACGACTTCTTGTACGGAGCTTGGTTCCATTATCTAACCAGAGTACCTAGACGTTCGCCCGCCATCGCCCTAACTACATTGCCAACGGCCGAAACATCAAAGACCAGGATCTCGATGTGGTTATCCTGACAAAAAGTTATTGCAGTCATGTCCATTACCGCCAGTCCTTTAGAAATGACATCCATATATCCAACCTCTTCATAGAGTGTCGCATCTGGTTCTAGTTTCGGATCCGCACTGTAGATTCCGTCGATCCCGGAGTGCGTCCCCTTCAACACTGCGCTTGCGCCGATCTCCGCCGCCCTGAGGGCGGCGGCGGTATCAGTCGTGAAATAAGGAGACCCCATCCCGGCGGCAAGGATAACGACCCGGCCTTTTTCGAGGTGCCTGATTGCGCGTCTCCTAATATAGGGTTCCGCGAGTTCAGCCATCTGAATGGCCGTTTGAACACGGGTCGGCTGACCCGCTCTCTCTATGGCGTTCTGCAGAGCCAGGGAGTTCATGGTCGTAGCGAGCATTCCCATATGGTCAGAAGTGGCACGATCAAGTCCGATATGTGTACCAGAAGTTCCCCGCCAGATGTTTCCGCCACCCACGACGATTGCTATCTCTACACCCAGGGTTTCGCGAGCATCAGCGACCTCCAAGGCAATGCGCTCAAGCACTTTAGCGTCAACGACATCGCTTGTCTCGGAGGCCAATGCCTCGCCAGAGATCTTTAGTACCACCCGCTCCCACTTCGGCACTCTTTTAACCTTAGCGATAGGGCTGGTCCCAGATGAAGAGTCGGCCAATACTCAACCCCCAACGATAACTTGGGAGTAGCCAGCTATTGTGGCCCCCTTGAGCAGGTCAGAGATGCGAAGCTTCTCGTCTTTCACAAAAGACTGCTCGAGTAGGCAGATTCCCTTGAAAAAGCCGTCCATTCTACCCTCGATGATCTTTGGAAGAGCCGCCTCGGGCTTTCCTTCGTTTCTCGATAGAGTCTCAAGAGTCTTGCGCTCCTGCTCCACCACGTCCGCTGGGACCTGGTCACGGCTCAAATATTCAGGCTTAGCAAAAGCGATGTGCAAAGAGAGGTCGTGGGCGACTTCGGGCTCCGCACCAACCAAACTCACCAGCACGGCATTGACTCCACGACCATTTTGGACATGGAGGTAACCGTCGACGAAACCATCGTCACCGGCCTCAAACCTTGCCGATTTCCCTAGCGCGATATTCTCTTTCAGGGTTAGCTTGAGCTTGTCTACCTCTTCGGCGAGGGCAGCAAGACCGGATTCGCCTGAGTTTGCTAGCTCAAGCGCTGCCTTGTTGGCAGCTTCTACGAAAGCCTCTGATTTAGCCACAAAGTCCGTTTCGCACTTAAGCTCTACAATCGCACCGACCTTGTTTTCAAGGAGCACAAGGGCGACTGCACCCTGACTGTTCTCGCGGTCTTCCCTCTTCGTGGCCCCAGCTAGCCCCTTTTCCCTCAAGATCTGGGCGGCCCTTTCAGAATTCCCATCGGCCTCTTCAAGGGCCTTCTTTGCATCGAGCATCCCCGCTCCGGTGGCCTTCCTCAAGGCCTGCACTGCTTGGGCGGTAATATTCGCCACCAAAATTCTCCTTTTTTTACTCTTATCTAGCCCAGACTGCGCCTCGGGCCCCAACTCATTTAGCAACTATGACTAAGCGACATCCTCGGGCGAAGCGGGGGTAGTCGAATCGGCATCGACAACATCAGCCGGCGTCACTTCGCCAACTACTTCTTTGGTCGTGGTCTCCGTAGGCGCACTAACCTCTTCCGCTGGAACTTCGGCGGTCGGCTCTGGCGTAGCGACGGTTGGGGCCGGGGTAACGAGGCCCTTCTTGTAGACCATCTGGCGACCTTCGACGATTGCGTCGGCGATCACCTTGCACATGACCTGGCCGGCTCTAATCGCATCGTCATTGCCCGGTATTACGTACTGTATAAGGTCCGGATCGCAGTTTGTGTCTACGACGGCGATGATCGGAATCTTCAGCTTGTTCGCTTCTGTAACGGCGATGTGCTCTTTTTTAGTGTCGATAACAAAAATTGCGTCGGGAAGTCTCGTTAAATTTCTGATACCGCCGAGGTTTGTCTGGAGCTTCTCCAGCTCTCGCGATAGTAGAAGAGCTTCCTTCTTGGGCATTGCGTCAAACCCTCCGTGGGCTTTGAGCTCCTCGAGCTCTCGCATCTTCTTCACACGACCAAGAATCGTCTGAAAGTTAGTAAGCATGCCACCTAGCCAACGCTGATTGATGTATGGCATATTCGTCTTGATCGCATACTCGGCGATAGGATCTTGTGTCTGCTTCTTAGTTCCGACAAAGAGAACGATCCCGCCGCGGTTGGCCAGATCCCTGGTATAGCGGTATGCGGCTTCTATCCCGACGAGGGTCTTTCGAAGGTCGATGATGTAGATGCCATTCTTTTCGCCATAAATGAAACGGCGCATTTTCGGATTCCACCTGCGGGTCTGATGACCAAAGTGGACACCTGCATCCAAAAGCTGCGAAAGCTTAACAACGGGCTCTGTCGGCACTATATCTCCTTTGACCGGTTTTCTTAGAACCGAACTGGACGCCCTAAAGCGACCGGAATACCAATTCGGCCCGTAACTAATGGCAATTTGCCGAGACAAGTGTAGTACGGGTTCGAGGGCGAAAAGGCGATTACTCCTAAAGGTTGGGTCTTTTTATTGAATCTGGATTGCACACCATTGTCGCTTCGCTGCGGATCACTAAACCTTCAGCCTCCACCTGGAGCCGAGGAGCCCTCACAAGTTGATCCACCGGGCGGCGACACCAGCTGGTCCAATAACCGGGGGCCAGATCAAATTGGATCAATTTTTTGGGAAATGGTCAAAGATGAGGGGTCCTCAAAAGTTGATCCACATCAGGTAGCTTAGTTTCTCGGGGATCCCTCATCCCTAGCAAAACGGCAACCTGACGCCTTCGGCGTAACCTGACCGTGGCATTGGCACGCCTTGGTTACCAGCCGCCCGAAAGGCCCGAAGAAGACATCCTACGGCCAGCTAGACGTTCGCTGATACTTCCGAATAACGGTCAAAGCGCTTTGGCGCAGGACCGTCGCCAAAGCGGTCTAGAACCTGACTTCCCGCTCGGACTCTGCTAGCTTGCCCTTGAGCTGCATTACCGCCTTAGTGTGTATCTGGCAGACCCTACTCTCGGTGACTCCGAGGACTGTTCCTATCTCAGCCAAAGTTAGTCCCTCGTAGTAGTACAGGGTTAGCACCATCTTTTCTCTATCACCTAGCTTGTTGATAGCATTTGCCAGAAGCTGCTTTGACTCCTCGACTTCGAATGCAGCAACGGGCCCGGCATGCTTGTCGGCGATTGTGTCCCCTAGAGTCATCCCTTCAGCCCTATCGCCAGATGAGATCAGTTCGTCTAGGGCTACCACTCCAACAAAGGAGATCTGGGTAAAGATATGCTGGAGATCCTTAAATGAAACGCCCATCTCCTGGGCTATCTCAACATCAGTCGGGTTGCGCAGCAACTTGGCCTCGAGTGTCGAATAGGCCTTTTCAACCGATCGAGCCTTCGCCCGAACCGACCTCGGCACCCAATCAATCGACCTCAACTCGTCGATGATCGCACCCTTAATCCTCGCTATCGCGTAAGTCTCGAACTTGATGTTCCTCGAGGTGTCAAACTTCTCGAGAGCGTCCATCAAGCCAAACATGCCGTAGCTAACGAGATCAGCCTGGTCGATATTTTGTGGCAGGCCCACGGCTACCCTGCTCGCGACGTACTTAACTAGAGGAGAGTAGTGGACAATCAGCTTATCCTTCGCCAAACGGTCACCGTCAACCTTGAACGATGCCCACCATGCGCCTAGCTCTCCATCGGTGTAGTAGTCCAATTCGTTATCCCCGGGGATGAGAAGACCCATAGACAGCCATGAGTCTTTCCTTGCTTACATGAGTGTAGATCTGCGTCGTAGATAGTTCAACGTGTCCCAGGAGTTCTCCCACAGTCCTAATATCAGCCCCTGCGTCCAACATGTGCGTAGCGTAGGAGTGCCGAAGGGCGTGTGCAGAGCCGCCCAAACCCAACTTTACAAGTGAACGCCTGACTTGGCGCTGGTCGATTCGCTTACCGTGAGTTCCAAGAAAAAGCGCTTCTGTCTGAGGCTTCCCCGCCAAGAGTTCCGCCCTTGGGCCAACCAGGTAGCAACTGAGGGCCTGTTCCGCCTTCTTAGAGTAGGGCACCCGCCGCACCTTTGAACCTTTTCCCAAAACTGTGACCACCAGGGTACGCCGATCGAGGTCAGCGAGGTCAAGACCCACAAGTTCGGATACCCTCAATCCCGCCCCATAAAGTAGCTCGGCCATGGCTAGATCCCTTGCCAATGCGACCTCTTGCTCCTGGGTGACCAGCGGGGAGCGGTCCTGATCGAGAACGGACTCCAATCTTGATTTAGAGAGAACTTTTGGCAACTTATTCGATGAGGCCTTCGAAGTAAAATCGACCTCGACAGAAGCTTCTAAGGCTTCCATCTCGACGAGAAACTTGACGTATCGCCTCAAAGCCGAAGCAGCTACCATCACGCTACGCCGAGTAAGACTCGAAGTGGCGAGCTTGGCCATATAGCGATCAACGGTCTTAGTGTCTATCGAAGCAGGAGAATCTTTGCCTTGACAATCTAGAAACTCCACGAAACGTCGAACCTCAAAAAGGTACTTTTGTTTAGTCAGGTCTGCAAGGTCTCCAATTGAGGGCACAAAGGCGTCGAGCAGGAACATCGCATCAAGTCTCGACGAAACCTCTTTAGTGCACTCCATGCTAGACACTCTAATGAATAGTGTGAAAAAAAGCTAACCTTTGCATCAGGTAATTGTTGAGTAGTGGCCGAGCGGTCATAAATAATAATGAGCACAAAACGGGCGCATCACTTTTCATCCGCCGAAGGCCTAGCGGTTGCGATGTCAAATGCAGGATTACGAAAGGCCAACTTCCAAGATCTGTTGTTCCCGACATCAGATTCCTGTCTATTTTGAGCATCCCCTCAAGGCTTAAACGGCAATAATGCGTTGATCCACCAACCGAAGAAACTCTATAGTTCTCGGGACTCGCAGCCAAGAACTTCAAACGTCAGGTGGATCGACACGGGTAAAAAACGAACCCACCACCACGAGCTAGCCGATCCGCCTTTTGGCGACTCTTAGAAAACCAAAACTTTCCTGTTCAAGTCCATGGATCCTAACTCGGTCATAGTGGCCAAGACACCGAATGGTCACCGAATGGACTTGTAGGCCTTGGCATCGTTAACCTCAAACACTGTAATTTCGAGACGGCCTGCTTCGGTATTAGACCTCGCCAACAATGGATTGAGCTTTAAGTTCCCGCTCTATCAAAGCGGGATGAACTTCAGAATATGGGTTGCTACTACACACAGTTCGGCGTGTTGATTGAAAATCTCGACGTTTGCATAGGTCTTTAATTGCTCTTCGTCCACGTCAATAATGGTGTATTTAGCGGTAACGGTGTCGCCGAAATATACCGGCCGCAAAAACCGCAGTCGGTCATAGCCATAAGAGAGACTTGGAATCTCGGCCCGGGCCTGAAGCTGGATCATGGTCGATACCGTCGACCCAAAGGCGAAGGTCAACACCCCATGTACGATCCGCTTCTTGTACGGGGTCGTCTTCATGAACTCCTCATTGGT
>JAJZCF010000054.1 GCA_021846265.1 Actinomycetes bacterium
TCAGTCCGGTCAGGATCAAGAGGGATCAATTGTCAACAAGTTCGGATACAAACAGGATTTAAAGAGGTCGCTGCATTTTTTTGCACTCTTTGGGGTCTCATTTTCGATCATATCGATTACGACAGGTATCTTTTTGAGTTTTGGTGTCGCCATGAGCTACTTCGGTCCAGCCAGCATCTGGGAATGGCTGATCGTGGGCGCAGGCCAGTTGCTGGTCGCTTTGGTCGTGGCTGAATTGGGAACGAGGATACCCTTAGCTGGATATGCCTATCAGTGGAGTGCCCGCCTGGTCTCATCTACCTACGGATGGTTCGTTGGTTTTTTCGGTCTGCTGTACATGACCGTGGGGGGAGGTGCGATCTTCCTACTCGTCGGAACGCCGCTTTTATTGTCTGAATTTGGTATCGATCACCCTTCGGGACATTTAATACTCAGTGTCACCATCATTATCATGATGGTCCCTCTACTGCTAAATATCGTTTCAGTACAGCTCGCCTCGAAGGTCAACTCGGCAGCGGTGATCACCGAAATCATTGGCACAGTGGTATTCGGCATCCTGCTAATGGTGCTGTGGGGAATCAAATCCAAGCCTTCACCATACGGCTGGGGGATTCTCGCCAACACAACCGCTACCACGCACAATGCGATGTGGTATTCGATCGTGCTCGCGGCAATACTCGGCGCCTACACCCTGGTTGGTTTCGAATTGGCTGCGGACCTGGCGGAGGAGGCACTAGACGCCAGAAAAAACGTTCCAAAAGCTGTTCTTATCGCCGTAGGAGCTTCGGTGGTCCTGGGCTTTGTCGCATTAATCGGCTTTTCGGTAGCGATACCTTCGATAAAGGCCATCGAATCGACCAATCTTCCTCTACTAGCTATCGCAAACTATTGGCTTCCCGGGTGGGTGGTGAAAGTGTTCATTGCCTTCGTGATATTTTCTATCTTCTCCATCAGTGTGGTGGGCACCGCCGCCCAAGCCAGGCTGGTCTACTCTATGGCTCGAGACAACATGCTGCCTTTTAGCGCCGCTTTCAAAAAGGTGCATCAAGGTACTCAAACACCAATCGTCGCCCTTTTGGTGTTTGGGGCGATCAACGTCGCATTTACCATCTTCGGCTATACCCAGAAGAATAGCTTCGACACGTTAGTTGGAGCGACGGCGATAATTCCGTTCATCATCTACTTCATGATAACTATCGCCTATGCCTACAAGCGAAAAGCATTGGAAGCCATACCGGGCAGTTTCAACCTTGGAGGGTATGCAAAGCCAGTAATCGCAATTGTCCTGGTTTGGACCGTAGTGATGATATTGTCACTTTCGCTTCCATCCACCTTCCGACTAGCGGACGCAATAGTCGTGGGTTCAACCGTCCTCTCTCTCGCTTGGTACCTTATCGCACTTAGAAAAAGGATCTCTCTAGGCCAAGCAGGAGTCCGGCCAATTGAAGAGTACCCATTGGCCGAGGCGTAGAGGTCCGCTAAAGCAATTCAGACAACCGACCACTAAAAAATAACCAGCTTTCGAAAGGGGACTCGCGTGTCGAGCAATACACAAGGGGATCTCTCTGGGGTTAACGACTACTTCTACCCCTACCGAGACCGCTACACCACCTATTCGACACTACCTAATATCGGCGTCTCTAGGGACGAGGTCCTTGGGGTCCTGCGCGAAATGTCGGAAAAGGAGGACAAGATTGGAGACGAAGGAAGGTGCTCGGGGTCGATCTACTCGGGAGATCACGACCACTATCGTTTTCTAACCGAGGCTTTCCGCTACTTTGCCCACTCCAATGTTTTACAGCGGGACATGTACCCAAGCTCGACCAAGCTCGAGGGAGAGATCGTCGCCATGACCCTCTCCTTGATGAATGGCGAATCCCTCGGGGGTTCGGCTTGTGGTGTCCTGACGTCGGGTGGAAGCGAGTCGCTGATGTCGCAACTCTTCGCATACCGGGAGTGGGCCGCTCAAGTCAAGGGAATATCCGCTCCAGAGGTAATAATACCTAACTCCGCGCATGTCGCAATTGACAAAGGCGGACACTACTTCGGGGTCCGGGTTCTACGTGCTCCATTAGACAAAGACTTTTTAGTAGACCTGAATTGGGTAGAGGACCACATCAATAAGAACACCATCGCCCTAGTCGGATCGGCCGGTTCCTACCCTTACGGATTGGTCGACCCGATCGCAGAGCTCGGGCAACTTGCCATCGCACACGACCTTGGACTCCACGTCGACGGATGCCTAGGCGGCTTTTTGCTCCCATTTGGCAAAAAGCTCGGCTACCCAATAGCCGATTTTGACTTTTCAGTCGAAGGTGTGACCTCAATATCCGCCGACACCCACAAGTATGGCTACGGCCTCAAGGGAACATCAGTGCTTATGTATGCGAACAAAGAGCTAAGGAAGCACCAGTATTTCACCTATCCTGACTGGCCGGGCGGCCTGTACTTATCCCCGGGAATGGCTGGGTCTCGCTCTGGAGGGCTCATCGCTTCCACTTGGGCATCGATGGTCACCCTCGGGGAGCATGGCTACCTGGAGATCGCTCGAGACATATTCCGAACTGCTGACCTATTGAAGAGGGGCATCCAGGAGATAGCAGAACTTCGGATATATGGGGAGCCAACTTTCTTGGTTGGATTCGGTTCTGATGAAATCGACATCTTTCACGTCAATGACTATTTAAGCAAAAATGGCTGGCGGCTCAACGGTCTGCAACTCCCAGCAGGTCTCCACTTCTGTGTCACTCGCCCTAACACCTATCCGACGGTTATGGAGGAGTTCCTCTCTGTCCTAAGAGATGCCGTCAATTATGCTAAGGGGCCCGATTTAGGTCCGGCTGAGTCATCCGCTCTCTACGGGTTAGCGGGAAGCGTCGAAGGAAACAAGGTAGTTGAAGAACTGCTTGTGGGGGCATTAGACGCTTTTTATGGGCTAGCACAATAAGGAAAGCGTATGGCTAAAGATCGCTATGCACTAGGTATCGACCTCGGCACGGGTGGGGTGAAAGTCGGTCTTGTTAGGGCCGATGGAGCCCTTATTGCCAAGCGGACGGCAGAGATTTCTACCCACCACCCCAACGGGCCACTTTCCGCTACCCAGGATCCGAAGGCTTGGTGGGCATCGATAGTGGATATGACCCGCTCAATCGTAGAAGAATTTGATCCCAAAGACGCACTCGTAGCCATCTGTGCAACCGGCCAATGGGCTTCAACGGTGCCCGTAGACGCTGCCGGTGACCCCGTGGGCGAATGCTTACTCTGGATGGATGAGAGCGGAGCGTCTTACTCAGAGTCGATTATTGGCGGAAAATTCATGGGCTACAATCCGCTGGCAGCCTTGACCTTTATAAGAAAAACTGGCGGAGCACCATCTAGGTCCGGGGCCGACCCTATCGGCCACATCAACTATATCGAACAGAAGCTGCCAGAAATCGCAGCCAAAACCAGCTGGTACCTCGAGCCCGTTGACTTTATCTCGATGAAGCTGACTGGAATTGCCGCCGCTACTCATGCCTCGATGACGGCGAGCTGGTTGACCGACAACACCAATTTGGACCGTTACCGCTACGACGAAAGGCTGGTCAGACTCAGCAGGCTGCCATTGGCGAAGCTCCCCAGGCTCATTCCTGTTGGGTCGGTGATTGGAAAAATATCCGAAGCCGCCGCCAAGGAACTACACCTTGATTCAGGAGCCAACGTTATTACTGGCCTGCCAGACCTTCACACCGGAGCAATAGGTTCAGGGTCAATAGACGCTGACGAGGTTCATCTATGCCTCTCGACCACCGCTTGGATATCGGCACCGACCTCGAAAAAAAAGACCGACATCTACCACTCGATTGCTTCAGTGCCGGGGATCTTTCCAGGTGAATATCTGATCGCTAATAATCACGAAACCGCCGGCGAGTCACTCGACTGGTTCAGGGACAACTTCTTCGACAATGGTTCGGCCCCTCTAGCAGCCACTAGCTTCTCTGAACTCGATCGCTTGAGCTCTCGGTCGTCACCGGGATCAAATGGAGTTGTATTTACCCCGTGGCTTGCTGGGGAAAGGTCCCCTGTCGACGACAAAAACGCACGAGCGGCTTTCATCGGCTTGTCGCTCGCTACAACGAGGGCTGACCTCACCCGCTCTGTTCTAGAAGGAGTAGCGCTGTCAAATCGATGGCTAATGGAACCCTTTGTTAAGTTCAAGGGGGGAGGGTCTCCTGACAAAGTGAGAATCATAGGTGGCGGGGCCAACTCGGACCTCTGGTGTCAAATCCACGCCGACGTTCTAAAAACGGAGGTACAGAGGATAAAGGATCCGATCTACGCCAATCTGAAGGGCGCCGGGCTCATGGCTCTTTTCGGAAACGGCACCATCAGCCGCTCTGAGATTAAAGCTGCCGTAGAGATTGATCGGATTTTCATTCCCCACCGACCAAACGAGGAACTACTCGATGGCTACTACGAAGTATTTTCAAAGATATATAAGCGCCATAAGCCGCTCTTTCGTCTCCTAGCTCCACTGAGAAGCTGGAAGTAGCTCGGCACAACGGACGCCAGGCTTCATCTTCCGAGAAGTTATGAGCGTTGGCTGCCAAGGCCACCGCCCAAGTGCATATACCCTATCACTCCGGCCGCCACAGCGACGTTGAGCGACTCGACCCCCTTGGCCATTGGTATCGAAATTACCCCGTCGGTCATCGCCAATAAATCCTGAGAAATTCCAGATCCTTCGGAACCAAACATAACAAGGGTTCGAGACAGGTCCCTACAGTCCGACAGAGTCAATGTTCCCCCTCTGCCTGCAGCAAAGGTCTTCGCACCGCTGGACCTGAATTCATCTATGACCCCGGCGAGGTCGTGGCTGATTCGAATTGGAACGCCTAGACAGTGCCCCGCAGACGCTCTGGCGGCCTTGGGAGAAAATGGGTCTGCACAGTCGGATGATATCACGATCCCCTGGTGCCCCAGGGCCGCCACTACCCTAATAATCGCCCCGATGTTCCCTGGATCCTGAATTCCCGATAGGGCAAAGATCGCCGATCTAGCATCGGGAAGAGGCGTAAATTCTTTGGGGATTTTGCAGATGGCGACGACTCCCTGAGGAGTCTTCGACTCTGAAATCAGGCCCATAATAGAATCCGTCACCCAAACGACTTCACACCCTGCGACGCGCGCCGCATCGAGGATCAGTGCCGACTCCAAACCGGTGTAGGACTCGCTAACTATGACCGTCTCACAGGCGTTATGCTCGTTAATCGCTTCTAACGCGAACTTATAGCCCTCAATCAAAAACCGGCCGAGGCGATTGCGCTCCGACCGGTCTTTTGAAATTTTCCTAATCTCTTTGATAAGTCGATTAGAGTTCGACTTTATCGGCTCGCCCAACGAGATTCCTACTCCTGGGCTTCAATCGGCGCCGATTCAGGACTCGCCTCTTTAGCCACCTTGACCAGGGTTGCAAAAGTCTCAGGCGAGTTCACCGCTAGTTCAGCAAGAACTTTTCTGTCGACTTCGACTCCCGCTTGCTTGAGGCCAAAGATCAATCTCGAATAAGAGATTCCGTTTTCACGAGCCGCAGCGTTTATCCTCTGTATCCAGAGCTTGCGATAATCACCTTTGCGAGCCCTGCGATCCCTGTACGCGTAGTTTAGGGAATGCATTACCTGCTCGTTAGCCGCACGGTAACTACGGCTCTTATTGCCGTAATATCCCTTGGCTAGCTCCAGGACTTTGCGTCTACCCTTCTTGCCGTGTACGGCGCGCTTCACCCTTGCCATAGCTTCTCCTTAACTCATTCAACTGCGACTGACACGCATCGTCGCAACCTAAAATCTTGTCACCGGGCCCACCCGACGACATTTACATGCCTAAAAGGCGCTTCATCCTCTTTGCGTCGCCAGGAGCGACATCGGACTCTCTGGAAAGTCTTCTAATCCTTTTTGAAGACTTTTTCTCCAAAATGTGAGATTTGAACGCCTTACGTCTGCGAAGCTTGCCCGTCCCGGTTACTTTGAAACGAGCCTGCGCGCCCTTGTCTGTCTTCATCTTTGGCATTTGTAATCAGCCCTCTTCTGTCTCTTCATCAGTAACTGTCTCATCGCTTTGGGGGCCGGTGATACTTGGAATGGAGCTATCGACACCGTCTTGGTCGACGGGCGTTTCCGCATCGCTATGAACCGCTGAAGCCGCCTTTGGCACGACCCTCTTGTCCGGCGCAAGAACCATTAGCATGTTCCTGCCGTCAAGCTTCGGCGACGTCTCGACTTTCCCTACCGTCGTAGAGGCCTCGGCGACGCGATCAAGTATCGTCTTACCAATTTCGGGGTGGTAGATCTCGCGCCCTCGGAACATGATAGTGATCTTCACCTTGTGTCCCTCGTTGAGAAATCTAATGACCTGCCTGGTCTTGGTATCAAAGTCTCCAGCACCGATCTTTGGTCGGTACTTCATCTCTTTGATCTGAATTGCCGACGACCTACGTCTCGACTCCCTCGCTTTTTGGGCGGCATCGAACTTGAACTTCCCATAGTCCATGATTCGAGCTACCGGAGGATTCGCCATCGGCGCAACCTCCACCAAGTCGAGGTCCATCTGCCTCGCAAGCGCGAGGGCCTCGAGTGTCGGCTTTATGCCAAGCTGGTTTCCTTCGGGATCAACTAACCGAACCTCACGAACCCTTATTCGCTCGTTGATCCTCGGCTCATTCCCATTAGGTGCGGATATCTAGCATCACTCCCTTCAAAGCACAGTACAAAATTTACTGCCGTGCGTTCGCGGGAAAGCGAAGCAGACTTCGCCCACACACCAAGACCTAAACTCGCCCATTGGCGGTCAGGTGGGAGCCATCGCCCCGCTTTCCAGTTAGCGCAGATCGCCTAGTCTAGCTGATTGTGAGTACTCTTTGGACACCAGATGGAGAGAGGCAAGTTCCTCCTCCTAAAAAAGAACAGAATTCCCCCCAAGAAAATGGGGCTTCGGAGCCGACAACCGAGGAGGTAAAAAATGCAGAGGCATCAGTTGAGCAGCTGCGCAAAGAACTCCTTGAGGCCGCCGCCGAGGACGTCGTAGCTAATCACTGCTATGGACTCTTCGAGTTAGCCGCCATCTACCTATCGGCGACACCTCCAAAGCTCAAGGACGCAAGCCTCGCAATCGATGCCCTCAGCGCGATAACCGAGGGTCTAAAGGGCCGGCTTGGAACGGCGGAAGCCGAGGTGCAGGAGGCACTTTCCCAGCTCAAATTAGCTTTTGTCCAGATAAGCACTATCAAGGAAAACCCTGATGGAGACGCCTAGATTTTCATAACTTCTGCCGCCTGGTAGCTGCCACCGGTGCTGGCTACTAGGCGGACGCATACGAGACTACCAACGTCCACCTCGCGAGAACCATCCGTAATAGCGACGCAGTGGAAGGGGTAACGGCGTCCGTCTACATCGAGGACACCGAGCCCCAGGTGCCTCGAAAACTCCACCACCGTTGCTAGATGGATTCCCAATGGAATCTTCTCTAAGCTAGCTGCGGTTTCGCTCCAGAGTCTTCTAGGCGAATGGTCTTCAATCATCGACTCTAAGATAGCAGCTCCGGTTAGGGCACAATCTTGGAGAGTGGTATCTCCAGGATGTCAGACGCTCCATGGTCCTTGAGGCTCGGGATGAGGGTATTAATTGTGTTTCTTGGCACAACCGCCTCGACAGCGAATCCTTCACCCCCAAAGAGCTGCGAGACCGTAGGGGACTTCATCGAGGGAAGCTCGGCGATAACTTTACCTAGATCCGCAGATCCAACATTCAACTTGACCAAAACCGAGTCTCTGGCGGCCAGAGTACCGGTCAAAAGGGTCAAAATCTGCTCCATAGCGTGGAGCTTTATCGGATCTTGAGCGGATTTCGGGTTAGCAATTAGCTCGGTGTTGGATACCAAGATCGTCTCGACGATCTTCAAGCCCGCGGCCCTGATAGCGCGTCCGGTCTCGGTAATCTCGACCACCGCATCGGCGATGTCGGGAACCTTCGCCTCGGTAGCCCCGTATGACAGGAGGACTTCGGCCTTGACCCCCAATTTTTCAAAGTACTTGGCAGTCAGGTTGGGGTACTCCGTCGACACACGAATACCGTCTTTCAACTCACTCGCCTTGACAATAGGCGAAGTCGCCGGAACGGCCAGCACGACCTTGATCGGCCTTGAAGTCGCCTTGGAGTAGTGGAGTTCCCCCAAGGAAACGACATCCGAATCGGTCTCCTCAATCCAGTCCCGACCGGTAATCCCGAAGTCGAAGAGTCCTTCGGCTACGTACCTCGGAATCTCCTGCGGCCTGAGAATTCGGACTTCGTCGATCCTTGGATCGTCTATTTTCGCCCTGTAGTCGACCTCGCTAGACCGTTCGACCGCAAGATCGGCACTCGAGAAGAGATCCAGGGTCGCCCTTTCGAGAGAACCTTTGGGCAGAACCAATCGCAGCATTACACAATCCTCGCTAAATATATCATCGCATCAATATACGTCTCATCTCGAGACCGCCCCGAACTTGCCAATCGGCAGGGCAACTATCTTTTTTGCTTGTCTGGAACTTCCCTACTTGGGCTTTGAGATGTCAGTCAGTAGATTGACCATTTCGATCGCAGCAGCTGCAACGTCGTACCCCTTGTTGCCGGATTTCGTGCCCGACCTTGCTATCGCCTGATCCAAGTCCTCGGTAGTGAGGACCCCATTTAAGACGGGTATCGAGTTCTCCATCGCCACCCTAGAGAGTCCAGATGCACTCTGAGAGACAACTACGTCATAATGTGAGGTTTCCCCGCGGATCACTGCGCCAAGGGCAATAATTGCATCATACCTAGATGTCTTGGCTAATTCCTGGGCAATGAGCGAAAGTTCAAGGGCTCCAGGAACCCAGTAGGTATCTATGTCTGACCCTTTGGCCCCGTGTCGGAGCAGACAGTCGGTAGCGCCATCTATGAGCGACTTGGTAATAAATTCATTGAAGCGCGAAGCCACGATGGCGAATCTCTGTCCAGCAGCGGAAAGAGCCCCGGCGTAGTGGCTGAGTTCTTCGCTATCCCTTTTCATTTTTCCTCCAAAACGATGGATCCATAGTGGACCCCGTTCCAACCCTTAAGAGCAATACTGACTACTTATTCTCGAATACTGAATCGTCCAGGCCCTCGATTAGGTGACCGAGACGGTCTCTTTTGGTCTTCAAATAGTCGATGTTGTACCCGTTAGGTTCGATATTTAGACCTACCCTGCCAACGATGTCGAGGCCAAATCCGCTGAGACCGCCGTACTTCGACGGGTTGTTAGTGATCAGGCGCATTTTCGAGACACCCAAGTCAACCAGCATCTGCGCTCCAATGCCATACTCGCGAGAATCTATTGGTAGCCCCAGTTCTAGATTGGCGTCAACGGTGTCACGGCCCTTTTCCTGAAGCGAATAGGCGCGCAGTTTGTGAGCGAGTCCGATTCCACGGCCCTCATGGCCCCTTAGATACACCACCACGCCGGAACCTTGCTCGGCGATCATCTCTAGCGCTGCGTTCAGCTGAGGGCCACAATCACATCGGAGTGAACCGAATACGTCACCGGTCAGACACTCGCTGTGTACTCTAACCAACACTCCCTCTTCGTCGTCCAAATCCCCCATGTAGATAGCAAAATGCTGCTCTCCATCCAAAAGTGACTCATAAACGACGCATTCAAACTCTCCAAAGACCGTTGGCAACTTCGCTTGGGCGTCCTCGACCCGCCTGACTAGCCTTTCTTTTTGATGCCGATAGCGCACCAGATCGGCTATCGAAATCATCTTCAGGTTGTGCTCGGCTGCGAGCGCCTCGAGTTCATCGAATCTGGCCATGTGGCCCTTATCTTTAGATACGATCTCGCATATTACTCCGGCCGGATATAGCCCGGCGGCGATCGCCAGATCAACCGCCGCTTCGGTGTGGCCACCTCGCTTGAGGACCCCGCCCTCCCGATATCGAAGGGGGAAGATATGTCCCGGCCTGCTTAGTTCGTCTGGCTTAGTGTCTTCGTCGATCAGGGCAAGGATCGTGGTCGCCCTATCCTTTGCGGAGATCCCGGTCGAGGTACCTTTAAGCGCGTCGATCGAGACGGTAAAAGCGGTGCGATTTGACTCAGTGTTGTTCTGAACCATGAGTGGAATTCCCAGCTCGTCGAGCCTTTCACCGATTATCGGCACACAGATAAGACCGGAGGTATGTTGGGTGAAAAAGGCGATCTTCTCTTGGGTGGCAAACTCAGCCGCCATTATAAGGTCGCCTTCATTCTCGCGATCTTCGTCGTCAACGACAATCACCATTTCGGCGTTCTTTATCGCTTGAATCGCTTCCTCAATAGTGGATAATGCCAACGGTCTCTCCTAATTTCTGGCGCTACCCGACCCCGCTCCCCACCTATTCGCCTCTTACCAATGGGGTCGAAGAAAAGAGCCTCTCAACATATTTGGCAAGAACGTCGAATTCGAGATTCACCGTATCGCCCGGGCCTTTGTATCCCAGTGTAGTTACCTTGGAGGTATGAGGGATTACCGAGACGGAAAAGCCGTCTTCAAAGAGTTTCACTACCGTCAAAGATACCCCATCAACTGCAATCGAGCCTTTTTCCACTATGTATCTTGTCATCTCGCTGGAACATTTGATCCTAAGTTGTGGCGCAGCGCTCAGGATCGTTCCGATCTGATCGACATGTCCTTGAACGATATGGCCATCCAGCCGAGACGACACCTTCGCCGCTCTTTCAATGTTCACTGGATCCCCCGGCTTCAGGTTTCCCAGATTCGTCCTAATAAGGGTCTCTTCGACTACGTCATAACCGACGATATCCCCTTGCACCTCGACGACGGTAAGGCAGGCGCCATTGTTGGACACAGAGGCCCCGATCTCCAATCGTTCAGGGTCTGAAGACAAACCCGGCCAGTTGACCCTCAGCCGTGACTGTGTGAGGGATTCAAAGGTGCCAACCTGCTCGACTATTCCGGTAAACAAAGTTCCTCCTCAATGGGATGATCCTCAACGTAGGCTAATCCGAGCTCATCGGCTATTTGCTTCCCCGCAAGTCGAGCCTTTTCGAGGAGGCCGATGGCTCTCATTGATAACACTTCCAGATAGACGTCGTCACCCAGTCGAAGGGTATCTTTAAGCCTCCCCCTCCAGATATCGGCCATTGTGACCACCTCGTTGGAGCCGAAGGCAGAAAGGGCCTTAGCTGAGCCGAAAATTGCCGGTGCAAAGTAGATCGAATACTGATCCACGAGGTCTTGATTAAAGAATTCCGAAATCACCCGTGGACCACCCTCAACCATTACTTGGAGAAAACCCTTCGAGCCGAGGCCGTCCAAAAGTGCGCCGAGGTCACCGCTATAGCTGGTAGCTGGCAAGACGGCGCTCCCGTCCGGTATATCCCCAAGGACGATTCTTTGAGGTTGGTGCTCGAGTGGTCGCCCGGAGGCATCTCTAGCGTCGAGCCTTGGGTTGTCGATCCTTACAGTGTTTGCGCCTACGATTATCGCGTCCGAGTCGGCCCTCAGCTGATGGGCATGATATCTAGCGAGATCCGATGTGATCCACTTAGAGGAACCATCCGAGGCCGCTACCCGGCCATCCAGCGTCATAGCGATCTTTGCCACCACCCAGGGTCTCTTTGTGAGGCGCTGCTTGATATAGGGTGCCAGACGAAGTGCCGTCTTGGATGAATATTCCCCCAACGTCACTTGCCTGTGTGAGTCAACCAGCCGTCGAATACCGTTTCCCGAGACATTCTCGTCTGGGTCCACTATCGAGATCGAGATCGAAGAGATGCCGCCATTTATGATCGCATCTACGCACGGTCGAGTCCGACCGTAGTAGGAGCAGGGTTCCAGGGTGACGCTCAAGCTAGATCCCGTGACGACGTTGCCCGCCTTTGCCATCGCATCTATCTCTGCGTGGGCTCCGCCCGGCCTTTGAGTTCTGCCCATAAACTCGCCGGTCTTCGTTCGCAAAAGGGCTCCTACCCATGGATTAGGTCGCGCAGAGCGACGAGAACCCATTGCGTATTCGATCGCCCTCAACATGTCAGAGGAGGTCCGGTCCGTCCTACTGCCCTACTTTCAAATCGAATTCTTTCCTAGAAAACTGGACCTGCGGTCATCCAAGTTGTTGCCATCCAAGCTAACGATCGGCTAGCCATTTGGATGCCGAGAGCTGTTATCTAAAAGGAGGGAGATGGCATGCTCGAGCACGTCCTCTATGGCAAGAAGGCATTCTAAGGCTCCCGAAGTAGACCCAGGAAGATTGATGATCAAAGAGGCACCCCTCGTTCCACTCACCCCCCTAGAAAGCCGCCCCAGCGGATTAATGCCCCTCGTTGCTTCGGAGAGTCCTGGGGCAAATCGCTCCAGGATCATAGAAGTCCCCTCTGGCGTAAGATCCCGCTCGGAAAATCCGGTTCCTCCGGTAGTTAGGATTAGGCCGTGAAAACCATCGGACATCTCGAGTAGCGCCGATGCGACCGGGGCTATCCCATCTTTTGTGACCCGACTCTCTACCACCTGATATCCAAGTTCGCCGAGCCGATTCCGCAGCCCCTCACCCGACTTATCCTGCCGAGTACCAGCGACGACGCCATCAGAAACAGTCAGCACTTTTGCAAAATGACCCACTTTGAAATCACCCTCTAAAGGCTAAGAACGCACCTATTCAAAAAGGACCGGCTTATCCCGAATTCCCCGTAGAAATGAGGCAAACTCCATAAGTTGCTTGCCCTCTGGTTTTACCAGGTCGACTAATAGTATGCCGTCCGCAAAGGCAATCCCGTAGCTACCACCTGAGACCTCTACTACACTTCCAGGCTCAAAGGCCGTCCCTGGAGCTAACGAAGCCCGAGCGACGATCACTTTCTTTCCTGATAGAAGCAGGTAGCCACGACCGAGTCGGACCCGGCGAAGTGCTAGCTCTGCGGTGCCGAAGATCTCTATTCGATACTCCGAAGGATCAATCTTTGAGGCATATGAAGCATCTCCTGACTGCTTTTTTGGCGCCACCTCCATGATCTTTGCGTCCTTCAACCAGTCCAAGAGGAGTTCCGCCCCAACTTCCGTCATCCCTCGAGAAACCTCTTCGAGAGACTTGTTCTCCATTTCAAAGACTCTCTCCTCATAGACATCCCCGGTGTCGAGTCCATCGTCCATCGCCATTAGGCAGACCCCGCTCTTTTTGTCTCCGGCGAGTATCGCCCTCTCCATCGGCGCTGCACCCCTAAAGCGTGGCAGGAGGGAGTAATGGATATTCAAAAATAGACTCTTTTGAAGTAGCTCCTTGGGAATGATCCTTCCGTAAGCGACTACCACAGAAACATCGACCGGCACTGTCTCGGCCTTCTCCGACGCCTCCATCAGCGAGGTGAGGACTTCAATCCCCATCTCGCTTGCAACCCGCTTTACCGGAGAGGGCATGAGCCCAGCCCCCCTCCCTCGGCGCTTATCAGGTCTAGTCACTACGTATCTCACGTCATAACCTGCTTCAATTAGAGCAGACAGGTACACCGCAGAGAGTTCCGGAGTTCCGTAAAAGGCAACCTTCAACTCTTTCGACACCACTTCACACTGGGCCTCTTAGGAACCGAAGCACTAGCT